>JBDTLT010000006.1:0-87188 GCA_039934635.1 Acidimicrobiales bacterium | reverse complement strand
AACACGGCCGCCGACATCGCGGCGGACCCGCACGTGCTGTCGCGCGACTTCATCGTCGAGACCGACACGCCCGAACACCATGTCCGCGTGGTCGCCAACCCGATCGCGTTTCTCGATTCGCCGCCTTCAACCGACGTCGCGACGGCGAGCCCGCGGTGGCCGTTGCTCGGTGAAGGCACCGATCGTGTGCTGCGAGAGCGGCTGGACCTCGACGATGTACAGCTCGCCCACCTGCGGCAGACGGGAGTCATCCAGTGAGCATCTCGGCTTCTTACGACATTCGGAGCCAACTCGACCATCCGGTCATCGATGCGGACGGACACACGAGCGAGTACCTGCCGGCGTTGGGCGAATACCTGCGCGAGGTCGGCATCACGAGCGACTTCAACGAACTGTTCCGTGGCGTGCTCGGCGCCGCAGCAGATTGGTACGAGCACACGCCCGATGAACGCGCGCGCAAACATCTCACCAAGTCGCCGTGGTGGACACGTCCAATGCGCGACGCGCGCGATCGCGCCGCGGCGTGCTTCCCGCGCTACCTACGAGAGCGGATGGACGAACTCGGGTGCGACGTGTCGGTCGTCTACCCGAGCACCGGTCTCGCGTTCCTGCAACTCCCGAACGATGAGTTGCGGCGCGCCGGTTGTCGCGCCCTCAACCGATATCACCGTGACGCGTTCGACGGTTGTACCGATCGGCTGATTCCCGTCGCCGCCGTGCCCGCACACACCCCGCACGAGGCCATCGAAGAGCTCGAATACGCGGTCCTCGAGTTGGGCTATCGAGCCGTCGTGATCCCGAGCTACATACCCCGACCCGTGCCGGGGTTCGAGCACGCCGACGAAGAGACCCGACGGTGGGCGTTCTGGATCGATACCTACGGCGTCGACAGCGAGCACGACTACGACCCGTTCTGGCGGCGCTGCATCGAGCTCGGTATCTCGCCCGGCACCCACACCCAAGGCAACGGGCTGGGCTTTCGCCGATCGACCGACAACTGGGTCTACAACCACATCGGCCACTTCGCCGCGAGCGGAGAGGCGCTGTGCAAGTCGCTGTTCCTCAGTGGTGTGACGCGACGGTTTCCCGAACTGCGCATCGCGTTGCTCGAGGGCGGCGTCGGTTGGGCCTGCAGTCTCTACAGCGATCTCGTAGGCCATTGGGAAAAGCGCAATGTGCGCGCACTGCGCGAGAACCTCGATCCGCAACTGCTCGATGTGCCCGCGTTCGAAGCGCTGGCGGCCAAGTGGGCCAGCGTCGGCATCGCCACCCCTGCGCGCATCGCCGGATCGATGCTCACGACGCCGGGACACACCAATCGCGGTCCGAGCGACAACGAGATCGACGAGTTCGCCGCGCTCGGCATCGAGGAGGCGGCAGAGATTCCCGGCTTGTTCGTGCCGAACTTCTACTTCGGCTGTGAGGCTGACGACCCGATGAACGCGCTTGCTTTCCTGCCTGGTCGCTGGCCCTTCGGTGCGGTGCTGCACGCGATGTACGGCTCGGACATCGGCCACTTCGATGTGCCGTCGCTACCCGACGTGTTGCACGAGGCATGGGAAAACGTGGAACGGGGATGGATGGACCGCGAGCAGTTCCGTCGGTTCATGTTCGACAACCCGGCCCGCTTCTACCTCGAGTCGAACCCGCAGTTTTTCAGCGGGACCGTTGTGGCTGACGATGTGGCGTCGTTCGCCGCCGCCAATCGTTGAAGATCACTGCCGCGGGGATGGGACGCTTTTTGCCGAAGATCCAAGTCTCGCAGTCGATCGAGCTCGCGGGGTTGGGTTTGGGAGGTTGTACGAGACCAACGGTTCGGGACATCGTGCACCTCTCGCTCTGTTGACGCTTGGGCAACTGTTACCCCGTTGGTTGGGGGCTAGACGCGGGGCGCTGTCAAATGCGTCACGCCGCTAGTGTGCGCCCGTCGACGAAGGGGGACCGATGAAGATCACCGAGGTCGAGACCATCCTCGTGCGGTTGCCGTCCGACGGGGGCGCGCCGCCTGACGAGTGCCCCGGGCCGCGGTGGACCGTCTTCGACGTGTTGTTGGTGCGCGTCGCCACCGACGAAGGCCTTGTCGGATGGGGTGAGGCATTCGGACACAGCATCGCGCCAGCCACCAAGGTCACGCTCGATCAACTGGTGAGCCCGATGGTGATCGGCGCGGACGCGACCGATATCGCCGGTCTGTCGCATCGACTGAATCGCGCGCTGCACATGTTCGGGCGCAACGGCAGCTTCGTCTACGCGCTGTCCGGTCTCGATCTCGCGCTCTGGGACCTCGCGGGCAAGGCGGCAGGGATGCCGGTGCACCGACTGCTCGGTGGCGCGGCACGTACCGAGGTCGAGGCGTATGCGAGCCTCCTCGTATACGGGCTACCGCACGTGGTCGCCGACAAAGCCGCGGGCGCGGTGGCCGAAGGCTTTCGTCACGTCAAGCTGCACGAGACGAAGGCGGCACCGGTGCTGGCCGCACGCGCCGCGATCGGCGCCGACGTGGAGCTCATGCTCGACCCCAACTGCGCGTGGTCGACCGAAGAAGCGCTTCGTCTCGTCGACGCGCTCGCGCCCGCCGATCTGCGCTGGGTCGAAGATGCCATCTGGCCACCGGAGGATCACCAATCGATGCGACGGCTGCGTCAAGCCGGTCTGCGCGTCGCCGCGGGGGAGAACACGGGCACGCTGTTCGACTTCGCGCGGCTGTTCGCTATTGATGCCATCGACGTCGCGCAGCCCGATGTCACCAAAGTCGGCGGCATCACCGAGTGGCGCAAGGTTGCGGCGCTGGCCGAAGCAAACGGAGTGTTCGTCTCACCGCACTCGGCCTGCTACGGGCCGGGCTTTCTCGCCACTGTGCATCTGCTCGCCGCACAGCCCGAGCCGTCGGTGCTCGAACGCATGCACCTTACGCTCGGCGCGACGCTGTACCCGGGGCTCACCGACGCGGTCGGCGGCCGCATCCCGGTCCCGACCGACCCGGGTCTCGGGCCCGAGCCTGACCCCTCGGTAGTGGCGCGCTATCGCGTGGCGTGACGATGCCTCGAGACGCGATGGCCGACGAGTTCTTGCTCTTGCGCGAGAACGCGGAGGACGCGGGATTGCCGTGGACCACCCCACCGCGGGTGCGACGCGAAGCAGCCACCGTGAACGGGCGGCGCGTCAGCGCAATCCTGTGGGGCGACGCGCCGGCCGAGGTCGTGCTGTTGCACGGCGGCGCGCAAAACGCGCACACGTGGGACACCGTCGCGCTCGCGTTGCCGCGGCCCGTAGTCGCCATCGACCTACCGGGTCACGGTCGTTCGGAGTGGCGCGACGACGGCGACTACGCCGTAGCGACCATGGCCGACGATGTGGCCGACGCAATTCGCGCGATCGCACCATCGGCGACCACCGTCGTCGGTATCGGCCTCGGTGCACCGGTCGGGTTGCTCGTCGCCGATCGACTCGGTCCATCGGTCGCCCGTCTGGTGCTGATCGACTCGGCATCGGGCGTCCGAGCGACTGCGTCACCGCAAACGGCGACGTCGTCGCAGGCCGCACAACGCGTCGCCGCCTTCACTGCGCACCACCGGTTTGCCACGCTCGACGAGATGATCGAGCGGACACTTGTATACAGCCCGGGCCGGAGCAGCCGCGCGGTGCGCCGGGGCGTGCACCACAACGCGCAGCAACAAGACGACGGCTCGTGGAGCTGGCGCTGGGATCCGCGCCAGCGCGGCGAACGTGACTACGCGTTCGCCGCGACTGCTGCGGCACTGACCCGCTTCGCCGGCCCGATCTTGCTCGTGCGCGGCGAGTTGTCCGACATCGTGACCGACGAGCTCGCAACGGCATTTGCAACCGTGCATCCCGACACCGAACTCGTCACCCTGATCGGCGCGGGGCATGCAGTGCAAGGAGATCGCCCGGTCGACCTCGCGCAGACATTGCTGGCGTTCGTGACTCGCTACGACTCGTAGCCCATCATCCTGCCCAGCTCGTCCCACCGTTCGGCGACTTTGTTGCGCAGCGCGGGCTCGTCGAGCCACTCGGGCCCGCAGAGAAGTTGGTTGGTGCGGCTGATCTTCTCGTAGACGCCGAGGTCGTCTCGACTGAGCGCGACGACTCGGTCGTAGTACGCCAACGCGTCGAGGTAACCCGCGGGCGCCGCCTCGCCCTCGACCCCCGGCACGCGGTAGTCCGCCCGGCACGCGGCGTCCCACGCGTAGGTGATCGATTGCGCCAGCCGCGTGGCGTACCGCCCGGCGATACCGTCCATAGTGCCGTTGGGCACGATGGCTCGTTGCGTCTCCAACTCGGTTTGCAGATCGAGCGCGCCGACCGAGGCGATGCTCATCCCCTGGCCGTAGATCGGATTGAACGCACACGCGGCATCGCTGATGACCACCAGAGCTTCGGGGCGGCGCGCCACGCGTTCGAAATGGCGTCGCCGGTTGATCGTGTTGCGCCACGTGCGAATGGGTGACAACGGTTCGGCGTGCGGGATCACTTCGCCGATCTGCGGGAAAGCCAAGGAGCGGGCGAAATCGAGGAATCCGGTGTCGTCGCCCGGCGGAAAGTCTTTGGCGCAGCCGGACAACGTGACGAGGTACGTCTCGTTCTCCTGGAGCAACAAGAAACCACCGCGCGTCGCGGGCGGGCCCACCCCGGCCCGACCGAGCGGGAAGCCGCCGACCACCGGGCCGATCAGCCCGTCGGGTATCCGGTAGAAGCGGCTGGCGTAGCCCCAATGTGCATTGACCGTCGTCGTCTCCGGCTCGGGGAAGCCGAGTGCGGGCAACCAGTGCGCGGCGAGTGCGGCGCGGCCGCTGGCATCGATCACGAGATCAGCGCGATGCGCGACCACCGCGCCGCCATCGACGTCGCGCAGCTGGACGCCACAAACCCGTGTGCCATCGTCGGACATCACCAAACCCACGGCCTCGGTCGCCGTGCGCACCTCGACATTGGGGATCGCCGCGGCGCGCTCGCGCACGGCCAGCTCGATCAGCAAGCGCGACGCCGCGACCATCGTGACCCCCGGCGCGCGCGTGGGTCCCCACCCATACGGCTCATACACGCGGGTCTGCGACGCATCGAACGTCGGCGCGCCGCGTGTGATGAGCTCATCGGCGAACCCAGGGAAGAGGGACTCGGCGACGATGCGGCCTCTGGCCAACAGCGCGTGGAAGTGCACACCCTGCATCGCCCCCTTGCGGGCCACCGGCTCTCGGGGCAGTTCGTCGCGATCGACCACGACGACGCGGTCGAAGAAGTCGCTGAGCACCCGTGCCGCGAACGAGCCCGCAATGCTGCCGCCCATGACCAGCGCGGTCGACGAACCGTCCTGTGCCACGGCGCCAATCTAGTTGAGTCGACGCCGACGTAACACCGGATGAGCGCCGAGGGCCATGAGACCCGCGAGCGCGATGATGCTCGCACCCGCGATCACGGTGTAGCTGTTGTTGCGTTCGCCGGCGTCGCGCGCGAGAAGTCGCAGCATTGCGCCGACGGCGACTGCCGACGAGCCGACGGTGGCGAGCATCGCGAGTCGGTCGCGGCGAAGGCCGACTTCTTCGGTGAGCCGGAATCGATCGTCGGCGGACCACAGCGCGGTCTCGGCGGTGATGAACAAACCCAGCGCGTAGAGCGGCGCGGCCGGTGCGGTGGCGATGATGCCGGCGAGCCCCAGAGCCGCCGTGGTTGTGCAGACGGCGACCGGCGACGCGAAGACGATGCCGCCGGCCAGCACGGCGAGGGATGCGGCGCCGAGCCACGCGACGCCGGCGCGATGATCAACCGTGCCGGCGACCGCCACGGCGGCAAGTGTGAACGCGACGACGACGCTTACGGCACCCTCGATGATTGCTGGCGTGCTCCACGCGCTGCCCAAGCGTCCCATAAGGCCTCCATTGTCGAGTTCAAGAGTTCGCCCTCGCGCCATTCGGCGACGGGGATCCCGTATTGGCGGAAACGCTCGCGGTTGTGGGCCCGCTCGAGCAACCACAGCTGACGGGCGACGGCGTCGAGCTCTGAGCCCGCCGGAATGCTCGCGGACGGGGCCGCGAGTTCGATGACTGCGACTTCGAAGCCGCGGGCACGGAGGTCGACCAAGGCGGCGGTCGTGCGCTCGTCCTCGAGCGGTGTGATGGCGATGACCAACGCGCCGGGCGACAACACGCGCGGCGGGATGATGCTGACATCCTTCCACGCGTAGCTGAAGAACGCACGCGAGTCGATCAGCGTGTCGAGCAGACGGTAGAGCTGGCGAACGCCGTGGCCGGCGCGCACCCATTGCAACAGCCCGCCGAAGCCCACGAGTGCGACGCGATCGCGTGTGGCGAGGTATGCGTCCGCAAGAACGCCGGCGGCGCGCACCGCCGGCAAGAGCATCGAGTCGGCGAACATGTCGACGAACAAGACGACGTCGGTGCTGCGTTCCGGATGGCGTTGCGTGATCCAGAGCTCGTTACGGCGGGCGCTGGCTCGCCAGTTGATGTCGCGAGGGCGATCGCCGGGCAGGAACATCCGTAGATCGGCGAGCTCGATGCCTTCGCCCGCGGCGCGTCGAGCGACGCGGTCGCCCGCGACGAGCTGTGTGCGCGACGGATGCGCGGCGGCGCGGATGCGATGCTGATGCGGGTACACGCGCACGGTGGCCGGTGCCGGAATGACGAGCTCGTAGCGATACAACGACGCCCGATCGTAGGCACGGACCGCCACGGCGCCGATCGAATGTGAGCCCCACCGATCGGCCACGACCGAGACCGCGATCTTGCGGATTTCACCGGCGACGAGATCGACGGCGCGCACGTCAGCGCCGTCGACGATCCGAACGCCGTGGGGCAGTGGCACCGCCACTTCGACGCGGCGGACCGCGGTCGGCGATCGAAGCGTGATGAGGACCTCGATGGGATCGCCTTCCAACGCGCGCGTCGTGTCCACGGTCGACTCCACCTCGATGTCGAGGTCTTCGCGGAACGCCAACGCCACGAGCAGAAAGATGAGGAACGGCGTCGTGAAAACGAACAGGTCGACGCGACGGGTCGTGAGCCCGGCGACGAGCCCGAGCGCGACGAGCGTCGCGTAGACGAACAGCCGCGGCGACGCCGTTTTGGTCACGGCTTGGGGCGCTCGCTGTGCTCGGGGGCCGGCGCGGGCACCGAATCGAGGCATTCCTGCACGACCTGCTCGGGGCGCGTGCCGCGCATCCATAGCTCGGGGCGCAGCGTCACGCGATGCGAGAGCGCGGCCACCGCGACCGTCTTCACGTCATCGGGCGTCACGAAGTCTCGCTCGCGCAACACGGCGATCGAGCGCGCCGCGAGTGTCACCGAGAGCGAACCGCGAGGGCTCGCCCCGACGCTGACGGTGCCCCGGTTGCGGGTCGCACGCACAATACCGACGATGTAGCGCCCGACGCTGTCCGACACGTAGACATCCTCGAGCGACGCCTGCATGGCAAGGAACGTGCTGCGGTCGACGACGGGCTGCAACTCGATACGTTCCTGACGGCGCTCGAGTCGCCGCTGCACGACGTCCCATTCGCCGTCTTCGGTCGGATAGCCCACGCTCAAGCGCAACATGAAGCGGTCGAGTTGTGCTTCGGGCAGCGGGTAGGTGCCTTCGAGCTCGATGGGGTTCTGCGTGGCGAGCACGAGAAATGGCCGCTCGAGTACGTGCGTCGTGCCGTCGACGGTGATCTGACGCTCTTGCATCGCTTCGAGCAGCGCCGACTGTGCTTTGGGCGTGGCGCGGTTGATCTCGTCGGCGAGGAGCAGATTGGTGAATACCGGACCGGGCCGAAACTCGAACTGTGTCGTACGCGCGTCATAGATCGACGAGCCGGTGACATCGCCCGGCAGCAAGTCGGGCGTGAATTGGATGCGAGTGAACGCGGCTCCGATGGCTTCGGAGAACGACCGAGCGATGAGGGTCTTCGCCACGCCGGGGTAGTCCTCGAGCAGGATGTGGCCGTCGGCGAGCATGCCGGCCAGCAAGAGCTCGAGCGTCGGTCGCTTGCCGACGACTGCTCGCTCGACCTCATCGAGGACGGCCGAGGCGAAGCGGCGAGTTTGCGCGAGAGAGATCGTCTCGGTCACAGCATTTCCAATCGATCGAGGAGGACACGCAGCATCGACGGCGACAGGCCGATAGCCATGCGATCATCCGGTGGTCGTGCATCGGGACGCACGATCGCCCACAGTGAGTCACCTACGACTGCGTGCGCGCCAGGATCTTTCAAGTCCATACCGTGGTTGGCCCGCAAGCGCGCGTCGGTGAGCTCGACGAGCGCGGGGCGCACCCTGAAATGCAAGCCACCCGCGGTCGCCGCGTTGACGACGAGCCACCGCGCGGACTTGAAGCTGGCCGGCTCTTCCGGTCGGGGATCGGGCTGCTTGCGCACGATTGCATCGAACGTGGGCGCAGCGTCCTCGTCGCCACTGGCGCGACCGACGAGAAGCGTGAGTAGGACGACGAACGCCGCAGCGCTGAGCGCAACGACAATCGCACTCATGTGAGCACCAGTGCATCTCGCGCGCGGGCCGCTGCGTCAGCGATGGTGTCGTACGCGGCGATCGCCTCGGCTTTCATTGCTGGCGTCACGGGATGATGAGAGAAACGAGCAACCTCGAAGAGTCGTGTGAGCGTGGCGACGGGTCGTTCGGCGATCGGGGCGCTGTCGCGCACGCGGTCGAGGTACTGATACGGGGTCTCGGGCGGGCGCAACTCCACGCCGAGCGTGGTCAGTTCGTTGCGGGCCGCGGCATACGCGGCGCGGACGGCCTCCGTGGGAGCGAGCGCGTCGAGGTCGAGGGGTTCGCGCGGCAGCGCGGGCGGGAGGTGGCGATCGCCGTGGGACACCGGACCGCGTGTGCGGCCGCGCCGATGCGCCACCACGACGGCCGCGCCAACGGCGATTGCGCCGGCGGCGGCGAGCGCGAGCGCGCTCCAACCGTGCGCGCCCGACCGCGTTTCGGCTTGTGGACGAATCTCTTCGGGGGCGGACGGGCTTTGCAGTAGGGGCTCGGTCTGGTCGGGCCGGTTGCGGGCCGCGAGCATGATCACAAGGACGACGGCGAAGATGACCATCACGCCACCGAAGACGCGCAGCCACACATTCGAGGGGCGCGGGTCGTCGTCGGCGGCGGCCCTCGGCGACTGTCGCCCCTGGCGGATCAACGCCGGCGCGACGAAGATGACCACGATCGCCGCGAGTGCGCCGGCGGCGACGAGCAGCGTGTCATTCAGCGCGGCATCGCTGCCGCGAACACCGGAGGGAAGGTCCGCAGTTGGATCGCCCGTCCGCGCCCGGGACGTGCTCCACGCGGCGATGCCGAGCAGGATGACACCGGCGGCGACGAGAGCGACGCTCTCGCGGGCACGGCGAGCCCCGCGGCGGCCGGAGCCGTCACGGCCGGCCGAGTGATCGGATCGCGCCATGAGGCGGCACCGTACCAGCGTGAACGGGGCCGACCCCGCCAGAAAACGACAGCCGGCGGTCAGGCGACAGGCCCGCTGTCGCGCTTGCGGTGCTGAATCGTCTGACCGACGACCAACGCCACCGCGCCGAACATCGCCGTCGTCAGATAGGCCATTGCGAAGCCGTGCTTGCCGGCGGTGTTGCCGACGAAGGCCAGGAGCGTGGTCGTGCCGATGGACGAACCGATTTGTCCTGCCATGTTGTTGACACCGTTGGCAAGGCCCACGTCGCGCGAATCGACCGAGTTGTTGATCGCGGTGACGATGCCCGGACGGGCATAGCCGACGCCGAATCCGGACGCGGTCGTACTGATGATGACGAGGGTCAGTGAGTGGTGCCACACGCCGATCGCACCGACGACCCCCGCCAGACCGAGCACTGCATTGCCGACGAACTGCACGACCCTGCCACCGACGAGGGCGGCCGAGCGGTTGGCCACGAAGGATGCAATCGCGAAGCCGGCGGGCCGGGCGGCGCTCACGAGACCGATGGCGATCGTCTTGTAACCGAATCGCTGACTGAGCAGAAACGCGGTGAGCGGAGCCGAGCCGACGAAGCCGGCCTGGGTCACTCCCATCGTGACGACAGGAGCGAGGAAGTTGCGCCGTCGCAGCAACTGAAACGGGATCAGCGGTTCGCTCGCACGGCGTTCGACCGTGATCAGGCGCACCAGCCCGATCAACCCGCACGCCGCGGCAGTCAGGACGATCGGGTTGGTGGCGCCCCATTCATCGAGGCGATTGATCGCGATGAGCGACCCGCTCAAGCAGGCCGTCAACGCAACTGCGCCGGCGACGTCGAAGCGCACATCGGGCCGTCGCGGGGTTTCGGGCAAGCGCCGGCGGGCGACGAGAACCGTGATCGCGGCCGGTATCGCCTGCGCGACGAAGACGAGGCGCCAACCCATTGCCTCGACCAACGGCGCGCCGAAGACGATCGCGACGACCGGCGACACCGCGAGCACGGCCGACAGTTGCCCGAAGACGCGTGGTCGCTCGCTCGGCGGGTAGATGATCGCCAACATGGCGAAGCTGCACGGAATGGTCGACGTGCCACAGAGTTGGGCGGCAGTGCGCAAGATGATGAGCATGTAGACGTTGGGCGCCAGGCTGGTGGCGAACGCGAGGATCGTCGCCAACGAGAAGCCGGTGATGAAGACGCGGCGATGGCCGTAGAGGTCGCCGAGCTTGCCGAACATCGGCATCGAGATGGAGAACGCGATGGCCGGCGCGATGCTGACCCAGGCCATGACGCTCGTGCGGGCGTGAAGGTCTGTGCCGATCAGCGGTAACGCGGCCGTGATCAGTGAATTGGGGAAGCTCACCGCGGCAACACCGACCATCGCCGTGCGCAACACGTATCGACGTTGTGCCGCGTCGACCGTTTGCATGTGTTCCCCCACGAGTGGTGCACACTAAGGGAACGGGAGTGCGGGCACCGACATGGCGATCGGTGGAAGACTCACGGTGGTGACCGATTTGCCGCGTCTCATACCGAGATTGTTCCGTCGAGCCGTCGATGACGCGTCGACGAAGGTTTGGCTCTTGGCCGGCGATCGCGTCTGGACGTACGCGGAGGCGCAGCATCAGATCGAATGCGCGGCGAGTTGGTTGCGCGCGCACGGGATCGTGCCCGGCGATCGCGTGCTCGTGACCGCGCGCAACACCGCGGACTATCTCCTGACATGGCTGGCGCTGATGGAGGTCGGTGCGATCCAGGTCCCGATCAACCCGGCCAGCTCGATCGCGGAAATCGCCGGTTTCGTCGGTCAAGTCGAGCCGAAGCTCATCGTCACTGACGCGGAACTCGCGCCGGCGTTCGCCGAGGGAACACCACTGGTCATGGTGGGCGACTTGTTCACGATGTCGCCCGACGGTCGGGCACCCGCCGATCTCGACCCCGACGACATCGCGGTGATGATCCCCACGTCGGGTACCACCGGACGTTCCAAGCTCGTGATGCAGACACATCGCGCGTATGTGATGGCCGGTGAGGGTTTCCCCTATTGGATGCAGTTGACGGCCGACGATCGTCTCATGACCTCGCTACCGCTGTTCCACATCAATGCACCGGCGTATTCCACACTCGGCTCGGTGGCGGCCCGTGCGAGCCTCGCGCTGTTGCCCGGATTCTCGGCGAGCAGCTTCATCGATTCGTCGCGACGTTACGGCGCGACGGAATTCAATTCCATCGGCGCGATGCTGGAGATCCTCATGCGCCAGCCCGAGCGGCCCGATGACGGCGACAATCCGTTGCGCCTCTGCTACACCGGGCCGTCTCCCGATCACGATCGTCAAGAAGCGCTCGAGCGCCGCTTCGGCATCGAGATCGTCTGCGGTTACGCGCTCTCGGAGTCGCCATACGGCTTGATATGGCGGCACGGCACTCGCCCCTTCGGCACGCTCGGCTCGGTCCGTCAGCATCCGACGCTCGGGCACGTCAACGACGCCCGAATGCACGAGGTCGATGCAGAAGGCGTGGGCGAGCTCGAGCTGCGCAATCCCGTGATCATGCGCGGCTACTACGAAATGCCCGACGAGACAGCCGCGGTCGTGGTCGACGGTTGGTTACGCACCGGTGACCTCGTGACGGCGCACGACGATGGCAATTTCACCTTCGTCGGTCGCAAGAAAGAAGTGATCCGCCGGCGCGGTGAAAATCTGTCACCGACCGAGGTGCAGGCCGTGCTCGAACTACACGATGACGTCGCCGAAGCCGCGGTGATCGGCGTGCCGTCCGAGCTGTCCGAAGAAGACGTGAAAGCGTTCGTGACCCCGCTCAGTGGTCACACGATCGACATTGCCGCGCTCGACGCGTTCGTTCGCGCCCGCTTGGCTCGCTTCAAAGTGCCGCGCTACTACGAAGTGGTCGCGGCATTGCCGCACACACCCACCGGTCGACTCGCGAAGCACCAGTTGCCCACGGACAGAACGTCCGCCGAGATCGACACCGCGAAAGTGACGCCATGACCGAGCCCGCCGACTGGTTGCGCAGTTCCATCGGATCGTCCACACCGGACACCATCACGGTCGCCGGCCGAGATTTGCCGTCCGAGGTGATGGGCCGGCTCTCGCTCACCCAACTCGCCTACCTGTTGCTCGCGCACCGTGAGCCGACTGACGCGGAGTGCCGCTTGCTCGACGCAGTCCTTGTCTCACTCGCGGACCACGGGTTGACGCCCAGCGCGCTGGCGGCCCGCCTCACCTACACCGGCGCCCCCGAGTCGATCCAAGGAGCGATCGCGGCGGGGCTGCTCGGCGCGGGCAGCGTCTTTCTCGGCCCGACCGGTGACACCGCGGAGTTCCTGTTCGAGACGATCCGTGACCACAGCGAGGGCCGCACCGATGACGCCACACTGCGCCGCATCGCCCGGGTTGCCGTCGAAGGGTTGCTCGCGAACGGTGCTCGCGTGCCTGGCCTCGGGCATCCGGTTCACCGCGACGAGGATCCGCGCGTCCCGCGGCTCTACCAACTTGCCGAAGCGGAGGGCCCGCTCGGCCCGCACCTGCGGCTGCTGCGGTTCGTGGCCGACGCCCACACAGAGGTCCGCGGGCGACGACTCGTCATCAACGGCGCGGGCGCCGGCGGCGCGCTGCTCCTCGATCTCGGTGTGCCCCCGGGCAGCGTGCGGGGTTTCGTACTCATCGCGCGAACGGCGGGTCTCGTCGCGCATCTCGCCGAAGAAGCCGCCCACCCGATCGGGCGCCGCCTATGGCTCGAGGTCGAAGAGCGGGCTCAGCCCTTCGGCTAGCTCGAACTCCCGAGGTAGTCGCGGATCACGGTGAGGCCGTCGATCAATTCGGTGATGTGCCACTCGCGTGCGACATCGGGCGACGCGTTCAGCTTGGCTCGCAGTTCCTCGTCCGATTCGGCGTTCGCCACGATCATTCGTCCGCCGCCCTTCATCGAGTACAGACAGTCGAGAAATCCGTTCGCGAGTTGCTCGGGAATCCATGTGAGCGCAGCCTTCGCGGCGCGTGTCCCTTCGCTCGGGTCGACCGGACCGTGATGACCGATGGCCATGAACTTCTTCATGCGACTCCTTTGTGTGACCTCGGTGGGTGCGATTCAGCGCGACGGCAACGTACCGGTCGAGGCGTAGGGGTAGCGGGCAACCCGTTCGCGTAGGTGGGCCACGACGGCGGCGTGGAGATCATGGGTTTCGGCTCGATCGGTGATGGCAGGTATCACCGCGGCGAGAATGCCGCGCAGCCGCTCGTTCTCGCCGTCGAGTGCTACGAGATCGCCGGTCATGATCGGTGTGATCGGATCGACCGGTTGCGCGAGCGAGATGCCGTGAGCCGAGATCGATTCGACGATGGCGTGCGTCTCGCGGTTGTCCCACTCGAGGAACAGGCCCACTGCGCCGGCGCGTTGCTCCAGCATCTCCAGCGTGCGGCTGACGCCAAGCAGCGACTGTTGCGCGTAGTCACCTTGCACTTCGGGTGCGACGACATGGTCGAGGATGTGACGTAGACCACGCAGTTGTTCTGCGAGCGTCGGGCGCACGATCACACTCCCATCAGGTCGTACATGATCCGGCACAACGACAACGGCGCGTTGTAGGGCCGATCCATGTGGAGGTCGATGAATTCCGCGACACCGGTGAGTCCGATGACGGCGAGCTTGAAGTTGGCGAGCACGTTCCACCACAACAGCTCTGCCGGGTCCACGGCGTAACCGGTGCGCTCGCTCCAGCGCTCAACGATCTGCGCTCGTTCCCAAACGTCGGGGATCTGGTGCTCGCGTTGACGCACCGGGTTGGTGATCCAACCGAGATCTTCCAGCGGATCACCGATGTGGGCGGTTTCCCAATCGAGCACCAGTGCGAGATGGTCGCCGAGTACTAGGGCGTTGCCGGGCTTGAAGTCGCCGTGTACCAAGACGGCTGCTTGCGCGTCGGGTGCGCGGTTGCGCAGCCACGCCAAGACGACCTCCATCTCGGGCAGCGGCTCGCGCTGCACGCGGCGCAGTTCGCCTTCCCAATGGTCGAGTGCGGCGACTGCTCCGTGCGCGCCGGGGTCCGCGAGTACCTCGCCGAGACCGAGGCCCCGCCAATCGACGCGGGCGATCTCCGCGAGCGTGTCGACGAACTCATGGGCGAGTGCGACGCGCACGTCGAGGGGCCGGGCGTCGCTCGTCAGGCAGAAGTATTCGCACTCGCCTCGTTCGCGCAACATCACGACAGAGGGGCGCACCAAGGCCGTGCCGCGTTCGTCGAACCAGCGCACACGCGGTGCCGGGATCTTCGTGTGCTCGAGTGCACGCAGCACCGCAACCTCGACGTGACGTTCGGTCGACAGCACCGAACCCTCCGGGTCGCGGCGCAGGATGAGCTGTTCCTCGACGGCTTCGCCCTTGTCGAGCCATACCGCGTCGAATACCCAGTTCTCCCGGGATAATCCGACGGACATGCGCTGGACCGGGCTCAGCTCGAGGCGGGAGTCCGCGGGCAGCTGCGCCGCTACGAATCGGTAGAGCCGTTCTGTCACCGGGATCTCGGCCTCATCGGTCATCCCGTATCACCGATGCCCCTTCCCCGACCATGGTTCACGACCGACGACGCCTTTTGGGTGGTCGACCTCAATGTTTAGTATGTCCCCCACCGGGACGGGCGATCGGGTTCGAGAGGACACCCATGGGTGACGAGGTGGACGCGAACGCCGAACTGTCCGCGCGGCTGCCCGGTTTCCGCGAGCGCGCCGTCATCGATGCGCTGCCGCGGGCGGTGATCGTGACGAACGCAGAGGGCCGCATCGTGTTGTGGAATCGTTCCGCCGAAGCGCTCTATGGGTGGAGCGAGGCCGAAGTGCTCGGTTGCCTGATTGCCGACATCTTGGTGCCGTTGTCCGACCGCGACAGTGCGGAGGAGATCATGGCTGCGATGGCGGCGGGGGAGTCGTGGCGGGGTGATTTTCCGGTCCTTCGCCGTACCGGTGACACCGTGGACGCCTTTGTCATCGATACCCCGATCCTCGATTCCCGTGGCAACCTGCTCGCGATAGTGGGCGCGTCCGAAGACGTGACCGAACTGCGCTTGTTGGCGAAACAGTCGTCCGATATGTCCGACCATCTGGCGTTGGCGCTCGACGCAGGTGAACTCGGAACTTGGCGCTGGGACATGGCGACGGGCGAGACCACGTGGGACACGCGCTTGGAGGCGCTCTATGGGTTGGCGCCCGGCACATTTGCGGGCACGTTCGACGCGTACGTTTCGCTGTTACACCCTGACGAGGTCAATTCGGTGCTCGACGCGGTGAAAGTGGCGGTCGACGAGAAGTCCCGCTACACGGTCGAGCATCGCGTCGTGTGGCCTGACGGAAGTGTGCACTGGTTGCAGGGCAAGGGCTGCGTGATGGTGGACGAGTCCGGCGCGGTGACCGGCACGATGGGTTGCGTCGCGGACGTGACCGAACGAGTCGACGCAGCAATCGAGCGCGAGCGTGCGCTCGAGATGGCGCGAGGAGCCGCCGAAAACGAACGACTGAGCGCATTGCGTCTCTCGTTCTTGGGCGCGATCAACGACGCGCTCGCCGCGTCACCTACGCGCGCGGACGTCATGCGGAACGTGACGCAGGCGGCGGTGCCGCACCTCGGCGACTGGTGCGCGATCTACGTGCTGTCCGACGGGGCGGCGACCCCCGATGTGGAGCTCGCCCACGTCGATCCCACCTACGTCGACTACGTCAAGAAGTTGCACGAGAGCGTTCCTTACGATCCTGCCGCAGCAACCGGTATTCCCTCTGTGATCCGTACCGGCCGCAGCGAGTTCGTGCCGGAAATCGACGAGCAGGTTCTTGCCGCAGTCGACATCACCGACGAAGGACGCGAGGCCGTTCGCGCCCTGGGTCTTCGCAGCGCGATCGCGGTGCCACTCATCAAGGGCGGACGTGTCATCGGCGCACTTCAATTCGTGAACAGCGAGTCGAGTCGCGTGTACACCCCCTATGACCTTGCGCTGGCCGAGGCAGTCGCGAGTCGCATCGCGTCGACGCTCGAAAATCGACGCTTGAGTGAACATCAACGAATGATTGCATCGACTCTGCAGGCCAGCCTGTTGCCCGACACGCTTCCGGCAATCCCTCGTCTCGATCTTGCAGTGCGCTACTGGGCCGCGGGCGAGCACACGACGGTCGGCGGCGACTTCTACGACGTGTTCGAGATCGGTGGTGGTCAGTGGGCGGCGGTGATCGGAGACGTCTGTGGCACCGGTCCCCTCGCCGCATCGTTCACGGGGCTCGCCCGCCACACCATCCGGGCCGTCGCGTGGAACGGTGCCCAGCCCGAGGACGTGCTGAAGCAGCTCGATCATGCGATTGCGAATTCCGGACGGGACACGTTCTGCACCGCCCTCTATTGCACGCTCGAGCTGACCCGCGACGGCCTTCGCCTCACGGTCGCCGCCGGGGGACACCCGCTGCCCATCCTCGTCCGCGCCGATGGCCGATGCGAGACCGTTGGTACCTATGGAAGTGCACTGGGCGCGGTGGCGAACCCTCGATTCACCGCGGTCGCCACCGAGTTGCGGGCGGGTGACGCAGTGGTGCTCTACACCGATGGAGTCACCGATGTGCGTTCCCCGCACGACCTCGATCCAGAGCAGCTGGCCGGCATGGTCCGGCTGGCCGCGGCGGCAGCCGACACCGCAGAGGATGTCGCCGATGGTCTCGGCCGTCGCATCGACGCGCACCTGCCCTTCGCCCAGCGCGATGACGACATCGCGCTGCTGATCCTGAAGGTCACCGACTGACCGCGCCTAGCCGCGCCGGCTCAGGCGATGGGGCGGATGCGGGCGATCTCGAGATCGACGTACTCCTTGCTGGCCGGCGGGGCCGGATTGCTGATCACATCGTCGTCGGGTTCGGTCCGCGGGTCGTCGATCGCTTCTTCTACCGGGTCGTCGTTCGATCGAGCGGCCCGTTCTCGCGCTTCTGATTCGTCGTGGCGACGGCCCATGGTGTGCTCCTTGCGGGCAGGCGAGCCCGGGGCTCGCGGTTGTGCGGCTCTCCCACTACCCGCCATCGTTGTCGATGAATCCAGCAAAAACCTCCACTCACCGTTGACAGTTTTCTGCTTTCGAGTTACATAAAAGGACCGAACAAAAGCCGAAGGTCAAACGGAGCACCTCCGAGGAATTTGCCGTGGATCTGCCCATCGATGACGAGAACGCCGCGCTGTATGCAGTGGGCCAAGTCGCAGACATGTTGGGTGTGCAACCGGCGTTCTTGCGGCGGCTCGATCTCGAACGAGTGGTCCAGCCGGCGCGGTCCGACGGCGGTCAGCGTCGGTACAGCCGCGCCGAGATCGTGCAGGTCCAGCGCGTGTGGGAGATGGCGGCCGAGGGCATGTCCCTCGCGGGCATTCGCCGCATCCTCGAACTGGAGGTCGAGGTCGCGGATCTCAGACGGCAGATGGCGTCGGAGGAGGCCCGGTCCGAGCAGACGACCGAGACCATTGCGCGCGAACGTCCGAGTCAACGCCGGAAAGGAGCGTCAACCTCCGATGCACCCGCAAGTCGTTGAGCTCGAGATCGTCGAGGGTCGCCCCAGCATCCGCGGTGAGTGCGACCTTTCGAATGCGGCACAGGTCGCGTCGTGGCTGCGCACCTTCGACGGTGAACCGTTCGAACTGGATCTCAGCGGCGTGACCTTCCTCGACTCCTCGGCGCTGCACGTGCTGTTGAGCGAGCGCCGCCGCAACCCGGGCATGCGCATCGTGGCGGCCAGCACCGTCGTGTTGCGAATTCTCGACCTGACGGGCACCACGGAGTACCTCATGGCAGCCACCGGCAGTCACGAATAGTCCGCAGTGCGGCAAAAACCTACAGATGTCGGTTTGCCGCCATCGCTCGAAGGGCAACTTCCCATTCGGTTGCAAAGATTCTGAGGACTAGAGCCGAAGATCCGATGACGTCGGAGCCCGCTATGGAAACGCACCAGCAACTCGAGGCCGGGAGCCATGTGGTGCAGTTCTACGAGCGCGACGAGGAACTCATCGAGACCGTGACCGAGTATCTGGCCTCGGGCTTGCGAGCGGGCGAAGTGACGATCGTCGTCGCCACCCAAGAGCACTTGGGCGCATTCGAGGTGGCGTTGCGAGCGTCGGGCGTCGAGGTGGACGCGCACGTCGCACGGGGAGAGTTCGTGCCCGTCGACGTCGGGCGGACATTGTCAGAGATCATGACCGCCGACGGCCCGGACATCGCGGCGTTCGACGAGACCATCGGTTCGCTCGTTCGCCAAGGCGCTTTGTCGGGCCGACGGGTGCGCGCCTACGGCGAGCTGGTGGCGTTGTTGTGGGACGCGGGCCAAGTGAACGCGGCCATCGAAGTCGAGTCGCTGTGGAACGACTTGGGTTTGCGGGTGCCCTTCACGGCTTTTTGTGCGTATCGCACGCGGTCTGTCGCAGGCACCAACCGTGTTCACGAGCTGGGCAAGCTTTGTCATCTGCACACGGCCATCGTCGGCGACGTGGCGACCCTCAACGAACGCTTCGACATTGCGCCGACGCGCACATTCGTCAACAGTCCGCAGGCACCTCGAGACGCTCGCCGCTTCGTCGCTGATGTCCTCCAACGCTGGGGAAAGGCGGATTTGATCGACGACGCATCTGTCGTCGTGTCCGAGCTCGCGACCAACGCGGTGTTGCACGCTCAATCGGATTTCAGCGTTGGGATGACGCTGTGTGACGGTGGGGTCTCCGTCGCGGTGAGCGACGCGAGCCACTCGCCGCCCGTGCAATACGCCGCATCGGCGACCGCGGCGTCCGGCAGAGGGGTCGCACTGGTTGCTGCGCTTTCCGACGAGTGGGGCAGTGCGCTCACGCCCGCGGGTAAGACGGTGTGGGCGGTGCTGCGCTGAGTCAGAGCGCCGATTCGCCTGAATCGACGAAGAGCACCGACCCGGTCATCAACATCGACATATCGCAGGCGGCGAACAACACGGCGCGGGCCACGTCATCCGCCACGCCTATACGACCCAAGGGCACGCGGCCCTCCATCTCGGCGATGAGCTCGCGCACTTCGGGCGTGGTGTAGCGATCGAGGAATGCCACCCGACCTTCGGTGTGCGTCATCGAGGGCGCGACCGACAGCACGCGGATGTCGTGCGGAGCGAGCTCGACCGACAACGCCTTGGTGATACCGATGACACCGTGCTTGGACGTGATGTAGTGCGCCACGCCGGGCGCGGCCTTGACCGCGCCCGTCGACGAGATGTTCACGATCACCCCACCGTGGCCCGCCGCGACCATGTAGCGCGCCGCTTGCTGCGAGCCGACGAAGTAGCCGCGGACATTGACCGCCATGACGCGGTCCCATTCGTCGTGAGCGATCTCGAGAAACGGCGCACTGGGATAGATGCCGGCATTGTTGACCCAGATATCGAGGCCGCCGAGGGCATCGACCGCGTTCGCGGCAAACGAGGCGACCGACGCGCTCTCGGCCATCTCGACCTCGATCGCGTATGCCGCTACCCCATAGTGCGCGGTGATCGCCGATGCCGCGTCCAGTGCGGCACCGTAGTCGAGGTCGCCCAGGACGACCGTCGCGCCGGCTTCGGCGAATCGGTCTGCGGTTGCGCGCCCGATGCCCTTCGCACCGCCGGTGATCACCGCCCGGCGGCCGGCGAGACTCCACAGTTCGGGCAACGAGCGCCCGCTCACATCGGGTACGGCCATGGCTGCGTTCGTTAGGAAGCGGGTGTCTCGGTGATATCCGCGTTGGCGTCGAGGCCGAGGTGGGCGCAGATGTTCTCGACGAGGATCTTGCGCTTGAGGCCGTCGTCGACGCTCTCGAACATGTCCTTGACCTGCTGGCTCGACGTGGGGAAGGTGCCTACCGAGTGCGGGAAGTCGCTACCCCAGACGAACCGCTCGAGCGGCACGAGGTGGCCCATCTTGAGCACCGGAGCGTCGCGCACCATGCCGAAGAGCGTGTGCTCGAGGACGTACTCGGACGGTTCCTTCTTGAGCGAATGGTTGAACCAGTCGTTGAACTCGTGATAGTTGCGGTCCATGTAATAGAGCATGCCGGGGATGTACGCGCAGTTGAGTTCGGCGAAATAGAACTGGATCTCGGGGAAGCGATCGAAGACGCCGTGCACGATCAACTGTGCCAGCGTCGCGGCCGGAGCCATCGGCGTGTGTTGCGACATCGCGGCCTCGACCGACCATTGCGACGTGTCGGCACGCGGATCGCCCCGCCACACCGCGCCACCAAAGCTGAAGTGCGGCGACAACGCCATGCCCAGCTCGAGTGACAGCGCCCAGAACTTGTCGTCCTCGGGCTTTGGTGCGCCCGAGCCGTTGGGGAACTGCAGCAACTGGATCGTGCGGAAACCCAACTCTTTGGCGCGCTTCAGTTCGGCCAATGCGTCATCGATGTTGGATACGGGCATCAGTGCGTTGGCGATGAGCCGGTCGGGAGCGACCGAGCAGTAGTCCGTCGCGAGCCAAGTGTTGTATGCCTGGACGATCGACAGGTAGACGGCCTTGTCGGAGATCGATTCGATGAAGCGCGCCACGAACACCGGAGCGAAGAGAACTTCGGCATCGATGCCGTCGATATCTTGCTCGTGCAGTCGCTGGACGGCGTCGCCGGCACCCTCGCGCCGAGTGCCATCCGCGTTGAAGTAGCTCGCGTTGGCGAACTTGACCGGCCCGCGGCCCTTGATGTTTTGGCCGTTGTGCAACATGGGTTGACCTTCGACCAACCATCCGTCGGCGCCACCGGGGAGATGGATGAGCCGGGGGGCCCGGTTGCGATACTGCTCGGGGACGTACTTCAGCCACCCGTCGGGCGGCGTCTCTACGTGCCCGTCACCCGAAACGATCTTGTATTTGCGTCCCATGTCGCTTGCTCCCTCTGCCCACCCGTTTGGTCACGCTAGGCCATCGCACCGCCAAACATCGGCTCGCAGCCGGAACAATGGCTCAGCGGGTGAGGTCGTTGATCACCGCGCGGCCGAGGTACTGACCGGCTTGGAGTTCGTCGAAGATCGTGTCGAGGTCGGACAGCGCGCCGACGCGAGAGACATGGCTCTTGACGCGTCCGGCGGCCGCGAGGTCGACGAGCTCCCGCATGTCCTGCACCGTGCCTACCGCGGAGTAGATGATCGTCGGATCTTTCATGAAGAACTCGAACGGATTGAGTTCGATATTGCCCTCGCTCGTTGCGGGTAGACCCACTGCGACGAACAATCCCTTGCGCCGCAAGAGCTTCATGCCGAGCCCGAACCCCGACATCCGTGCCGAGAAGACGAGGCTGGCATCGACGCCCCCGAGTTCTCGCTGCACGACGTCGATGGCCTCATCGGCTCCGACCGCGAGGTACGCGCCGAGCGAGCGTACGAACTCGAGTCGCTCTTCGCCGATGTCGACGCCCACCACCTTGTAGCCGAACGCGGTGGCAATCTGCACTGCATAGTGGCCGAGGCCGCCGGCCGCCCCGATGACCGCAATCGGTCGACCGGGGAGCACTTGGTGTTTGAGCAACTTCTTCACCGCGCCGTATGCGGTCAGGCCGCCACACGCAAGCGGCGCCTCGATGTCGCCGACGCTGTCGGGCAGTTTGACGAGGCCCGGAGCGTACACCTTGAAATACTCGGAGAAGGTGCCCATGACACCCTTGCCTTGCGCGCAATGGCGGGGCTCACCCTTGAGGCAATACTCGCACGCGCCGCACCAATAGCCTCCGCCGGTACCTCCCAGACCGAGGATGACGCGGTCGTCGATTGCGACGAACCGTTCGGCACCGGGGCCGAGCGCGTGCACGACACCGATGGCTTCGTGCCCGACCACGCCTGAGCGCGGTATGCCGGACCAATCGCCGCGCACGATGTGGAGATCGGAGTGGCAAACCCCCGCTGCACTGATGCGGACCAACGCCTCGTCGTTGCCCGGGACCGGCATGTCCACATCGCGGATGTGCAAGGTGCCGTCTTCGAGCCTGGCTGCTTTCATCGTCACAACTCCATAGGTCGGTGTGGATAGTTCAGTTCGACTGATGCGGGTCGGTGATCCCGAGGATGTTGACATGGCGCATCATGCGCGTCTGCTCTTCGGGAAACGCTTCTCTCCCGTGCAACAGTTGAAGGTTGTGCCACAAGCACGCGTCACCCGGTTGCCACTGGTGGCGCAACCGGAACCGATCCTGCGTGCAGTAGTCGAACAGCTCGGTCAGCAGATCGTGGCTCTGGTCGGGGTCCATGCCGACGATCTGGGCAGTGTGGTTCGACTGTGGACCGGCGTTCGGCCACACACTCTTGCGCCCGGTGCGCCCGTTGGCCTGAACGAGTGCGACCTCGGTGCTCTGCTTGCGGTTGGCGAGCGCGGTGGTCGACGCCTTGAAGTATGTGTCCATATCGAGGTCCTTGCGCAGGGCGTAGCGCACCGACAACGACTCGATGAAATCCTTGCGCTGCTTGCTCAGCGTGTCGTACGCGGCGCGCAAGTCGACCCACACGGTCGCTCCACCCTCGTCGGGGACGCGCAACGCGTCGAGGTAGATGAACTCGATGAGCGGAGGTTCTTGATGCAGGTCGCTGTGATAGTGGAGCGCACCTGAGCCGCCACTTCCTTGCACCGGGCCGAGGTGGCGATTGCCGACGAGGTTGATGGCGGGGTGGTCCGTCATGCGCGACTTGTCGGCAAGACTGGGCCGCAAGGGCCCGAAGGCCGAACAGAAGGCAACGAGCTGCGCGTCGGTCGGCATCGCAGGCCCGTTGCGAAAGATCAGCAGTAGATGCTCGTCGAGTGCGGCCTGTAGCGCGGCGTGCGTCGCTTTGTCCGGCGCGCCGCACAGATCGACACCTTCGACGTACGCGCCGAACCCTTCCCCGGTCCCCCTGATGGACAGCATGACTGGATTGTCGCGTACTTCGGCCATGCCGGCTGTGCTACAGCAAAAACGACCGACAAGGCCATCCGCTTCCCGGCCTCGACCGGCCGTGAGCCGGTAGGTTCGCGAGACGACGCGTTGCGCGAAGGGGGAGCGATGAACGACGGGGACCTGCTGCGACAGTTGGCGGACATCGAAGCCATCAAAAGGCTCAAGGCGCGCTACTTCCGGCTCATGGACCAGAAGAAGTGGGACGAGTGGGCGATGGTGTTCGCCGAGGACGCGCACCTCGTGGTGCCCGAAGGCGGCGTCGATGAGCACGGTCGCGCCGCCGTCGTTGCCTCGGTGAGTGGCGTGCTCGAAGGCGTGCGCACCGTGCACCACGGCCACATGCCCGAGATCGAGATCACCGGTGCGGACAGCGCACGAGGTACGTGGGCGATGTTCGACTATGTCGAGTTCCCGCAAGGTGCGAACGGTGCCCGCATCGGGCTGCAGGGTTTCGGTCACTACACCGAGGAGTACGTGCGCGAAGACGGCGAGTGGCGCATCAAGAGCTTGCACCTCTCGCGACTGCGCATCGACCCGCTCGGCGGCGGACTCCCCGGCGTGCACCTCGGGGCGGACGCGGGGTCGTGACTCGCGAGCATCAATCTCCCGGGAGACCGCGTCGCAGTTGCATGACTCGCGCGTAGGCGGCTTCCGCATCGGCGCGGGGGATTCGACCGTCGGTGATCGCGTTTGCCAGCGCTTCTTGAATTTGCGCGCACGGTGGTGCGTGACGGGCGATGAAGACGTCGACGCCGGCGTTGGCGGCCGCGACCGCCGTGCTCGCGATCGGTCCAACGGCGGCTACTGCGTCGGTGTCGAACGCATCCGAGATGACCACGCCGTTGAACGCGAGTTGACCGCGTAGGACATCGTGAACGATCACGCGTGAGACGACCGCGGGCACCGAGTCGAGCGCGGGGTACTTCGCACTCGAGATCATGACGATGTCGGTTCGCGCGCCGATGCCCGCGGCGAAAGGCGCGAGATCGGTCGAGCGCAGGATGTCTGCGGGCACATCGACGACGCTCGACGCGAGGTCGGTGTTCGTTACTGCGGCGCCGAGCCCAGGGAAGTGCTTGAGGGTGGCGGCCACGCCGCCGTCGCGGAGACCGGTGACGAATGCGACGACATCGGCGCCGACAGCGGCGGGATCGGTGCCGAATGAACGCGCCTGTGCCATGAGGAATGAACCAGTGCGCCCGACGTCGGCCACCGGCGCGAGGTTGACGTTGATACCCCACTGGCGCAACGCAGTGGCCGACGCTTTGCCTTGATCGCGGATCGCGGCTGTCCCCAGTGCGGCAAGCGCTTGGGCCGATGCCTCGGGTGGGCCGGGAATACGCCGCACCGCGCCCCCTTCCTGATCGGTGGCGATGATGGCGGGGGCGGGATTGGGTGCGGCGGCCGCGGCCTGTTGGATGGCGGCGGCGTTGCGTACGGCAGTGGCCGCGTTCGGAAGGTTCTCGCCATACCAGAGCACGCCGGCCGCTTTGCCCGCACGCAGCCGCGCGAGGAGATCCGCGGGGACATCGACCTCGGGGTAGCTGCACACGACTCGTGCACCGGCGAGTTCGTCGGCCGAACGGGGAAGGGTGGTCGTTGGCGGAAGCGTGGTTGTCGTCGGGGCGAGCGTCGTCGTGGGGGGCGGCGCAGTGGTTGGCGCAACCGTCGTGACCGAAACCGTGCTCGGCGTCGACGGATTGCCGGCCGAGTCCGACCCCGAGCACGCGGCCACCGCAACGAGCGTGACGATCGCGGCATAGTGGCGAATGCGACTGTGCCGCTGCGGCACCGGCTTACGCACCGGTACGTTGTTCGAGGCCGAGGATCCTGCGAGCGTTGCCGCCGAGGACGAGTGCCTTCTCGCCGGCATCGAGGGACGACGCGTCGACGATGTCCTGGCGGATCGCCGCGCACCGGCGTTCGTGCGCGCGTTCTTCCCCGGCGCGATGAATCTGCGAGTAGTACTGGCTTCCGTAGACGAGACGCTGCGCCCCGAACTGTCGCACCAGTTCCAACATGAGGTCGGTATCGAAGCACGACGCGGATTCGAAAACGACGTTGGGCGCGACGTCGGCAATGAAGAAGCACTCTTGCATGCCGTCGTAGGTGAAGAACGGCTCGATCGCCACGATCGTCAGGTCGGGCAACGCGCGAGCGATCTTTCCCAAACGCCAGATCGCTTCGTGGAGCACTACGTTGGATGCGTGCACGAGGGGCACCATCCCGAGCTCACCCATGCGCTCGAGGTAGCGCATCATCCATGGGCTGTCGATCGTGACGCCTTGGAACTCGGTGTGAAAGCTGATCGCTTTCAGCGTCAACTCATTTGCCATCCGATTGATCTCGAGCAGGCCTGCGGCTTCGTCCAGTGGTTCGACCACGCCTGCGGCAACCGGAAACCGGTCGGGCAGACGATCACGGTACGCGGCAATGGCATCGTTCTCGCGCCGGGTGGCCGCGATGCCGTCGGCGCGGTTGTAGTTGTGCCCCGGGATGGCGATCGCTTGGCGAATACCACCTTCGTCCATGAAGCGCAGCCTCGTTGCGACTTCTTCGTCGACGATCGCCGCGCCGCGGACTGCGCCGGGCACCACGATGCCATGGGCGTCGCCGGTGCTACCCATGTGTTGATGGCAGTCGAAGACATCGAACGGCGTCTGGTTCATAGCAGCGCTGCCAATATAGAGAAATCCGGACTGCTCAGCGGCGCATGCGGGCGACGAGTTGCACGAGGCGGTCGTGAAGTTCGTCGGGGTCACCCAGGTGACGGGCGCCGTGGCCGGGCAAAACGGCGGCAAAGCGGTGGCGCTCGGCCAGCGCGGCGAGTGAGTCGGCTTGTTGCTTCCACGAGAACCAACACGCGCTGCGAAACGCGATGAGATCATCACGCTGGTTGCTCCACGCGAGCGAGTCGCCGGTGAACAGCCATCGACCGTCGAGAAGGAACACCACGGACCCTTTGGTGTGCCCGGGAACAGGTACGGCGACGAAGCCAGGTTGCAGTTGCTGTTCGCCGGTCAGAATGCCCGTCGCCCATGGTGCCGCCGATCGATCGCCGGTGTGGATCCACGTCGTTGCGTCGAAGCGATCGGCCCATCGGCGCGCGTCGGCCACGTCGTCGCGGTGGGTCAACGCGACGTGGCGTATCCCACCGAACGCGGCGATCGGGGCGGCCAGTGCCTCGGTGAAACGGGGCGAGTCGACGAGGATGTTGCCGTGCGGGCGCACGACGAGCCATGCCGACGCGCCAAAGCTGTCCTCAGAGCAGTAGCCGAGGTCGAAAACTCCCGATTCCGGCTCGAATTCGCGGGGATACAGCCGCCCGGGACGCGGGCGCCGCGACACGGTACCGATCGACGACGTGGGACATGCCTGTGCCGCGAGCCACGCGTCGAGTTCTTCGGTGGCGGACGGTTGGCGCCGCACGATCGATGTGTCGGCGTGTGCCTCGAACAGGGCCGGTGCAATCTCGCGGCACGTGCCGCAGTCGATACAACGCGTGTCGACGAACCAGTCGCCGGTTGCGTTGGCATCGTTGCGCAGATCGACTCTCGCCATTCCCGACGACGGTAACCACCGGAACCATCGTCTGCACGCCATTCGCGCCGGGCCAGGGCGGGAAGGTAGGTTCACGCAATGACCTTCGCGGATCCATCGGCAAAATCGCTCGGGACACTCGTGTCACTAGCCGGGCGCGGAGTGATCGTCACGGGGGCGGGCCAAGGCCTAGGCCTCGCAATTGCGCAGCGCGCGGCCGAAGCCGGCGCGTCGGTATTGATCGTGGACCGCGACCCCGACCGAGCGCAACGCGCCGCCGCGGCACTCGGTGCCGAATCGTTCGTCTGTGACGTGACCGACAGCGCCCAAGTCGACGACATGATGGCCGTGGCGCGTCAGGTGTTACCGAGTGTCTACGGCATGGTGAACAACGTCGGTGTTTTTACACCTGCAGTTTCGGCAGCCGAGATGTCCGACGACGTGTGGCGACTCATCGTTCAGACCGGGCTCACGTCCGCCTTCTACTGCTCACGCGCATTTGCCAACGCTGTCGATCCCTCGATCGGGGGGTCGATCGTGATGAACGGTTCGATCGAATCGGTTCGGGGTCGACCCAAGCTGGCGCACTACACCGCGACGAAATTCGGCATGGTGGGGCTCGCCCAAACTCTGGCCATCGACTTCGGTGCCCGCAACATTCGGGTCAATGTGATCGGTCCCGGTCTGGTGGCGACCGAGAGCACGGCCGGCAGTGCCTTCGTCAGCGATCCGCACGAACGAGCCGCGTGGGGTGCCGCGCTACCGGCCGGACGTATGGCGGTGCCGGATGACGTCGCGCGTGTCGCACTCTTCTTCCTGTCCGACCTCTCGACGTTCGTCACCGGCACGACCCTGCTCGTCGATGGCGGCGAGCGCGCCGGCTAGTTCACCAGGCTTGGCCTTTGGCGAGGCGCATGAGTTCGACACGCGTGCCGTCAGGGTCGGCAAGGAAGATGATCTGCACGGTGTCGGGGTCGTCCTGACCGCTGCGTGTGCCGTCGATGATCGTGCCGCCAAAGCCTTCGAGTTCACGCGCGGCAGCGTCGACGTCGTCGACGACGAACGAGAGATGTGTGAGCCCGAGGTGATTGCGGCGGGTCGAGGGGCTGCCGATCACGCCGGGCGATCGATAGTCGAGTAGTTCGACGCGCAGGCCGTCCTTCTGAATGAAGAACGACGTGAAGTCGCAGGGAGGGTCCACTTCGGCAATCGGCCGCGTGATATCGAAGCGGGCGAACTCCTCGAACCCGAGGCCGTCGACGTAGAAGCGCCGCGACCGCTCGAGGTCGCGCACGCACAGGCCGATGTGCGACGTTGCATAAGAGAAACGCTCTCCCACGAATCCTCCTGAGTCCGGTGAATGAGCCGACTCTACGGCCACGTGTGTGGGTGAGGTTTCGTTCGGGCAATTTCGGGTTATCGACCGCACATGCGTATGTTGTTACGGCGGCTGTTCCGATCGAGTTTCCTGGGGTTCGCGGTTGCGTACTTCTTGCACCCCAAACGGGGGCCGGCGAGGCGGGCTCGCGCTCAGCGTCACTTGAGTGCGCTGAAGGCCCGAGTCGTCACTCAACTCAACGCCCGCCGCGTGGTGCCGGCGCGCTAGCCATGGCCATACAGGACGCTTGGTCCGGGTCAACGATGAGCCACGAGTTCGATCTGATCGTCGAGCGGCTCGAGCTCGAGTTCGAAGAGACCGACCCATCCATCGTGGTGGATGTGGTGCGCGAGAGCGCCGCCTACTTCGAGAACGCCCCGATACAAACCTTCGTACCGCTGCTGGCCGAGAAGCGTGCGCGCGAAGCACTCCGCGCCAAGATGTCGACGTGCGCCGTGCCGTTTCTCGCTCTGGGGGCCTGACTCCGCTAAGAAGCAGCACTTCGTGTGGTCGTGTCGAGTTCGGTGACGACGAGTTCGATGTCTGCCGTGATCGCGCGGGACACGCGCTTTTCGTCGGCCCAACGGCGCACATAGCGACGGGCCTGCCCGGGAGCTGAGTCATCTTCCGCCAACCGCATGGCGGCCACCCGTTCCGCGCCGCTTCTTGACGCTTGCGACCGACTACTACCGCGGTTCGCTCATCAGCAAACCGACTGCGGAAATGACGCACCCTTTGTCGAAGTGGGTGAGATGCGGGTTAGCTTCACGGTTACCAGGTTGAGACCAAGCCAGGTCGGGGGCACGCTCAAGACACCTCCGCAGCTAGTCGGGCGTGTTGCACCCGTGACTGGCATCCCAAGGGCGCGCGTACGTCGGCTTGCCTTGGAGACCCGTGATCGGTCCAGAAGATTTTCATGATGCCTTGCTCGAGCTGTCCACGCTCCTGCTCGGCGAAGAGACGATGAACACCGTCCTCCAGCGGATCGTGGAGTTGACCGCGGCGTCGGTTCCCGGCTGCACCAACTGCGGTGTGTCGTTGCTGAAGGGCGAGACCGTGATCACCGCGGCCGCTACCGATGGCACCACGTTGCAACTCGACGGTGCCCAATACAGCAACGGCGAAGGTCCTTGTCTGCAGGCTGCTCGCACAGGCGAGATCGTCCGCGTCCACGACATGGCCGGCGATGTCCGATTCCCTCGGTTCGCAGCCGAAGCGGTCAGGCTCGGCATCAACAGTTCCTTGTCGTATCCGTTGGTAGTACGCGACGCGACGATCGGCGCGCTGAACATCTACGGGCGCGAGCTCAAGGCGTTCGACGAGGCCAGCGAACGCCTCGCCGAACGATTTGCCCGTCAGGCGTCAGCCACGATGACCAATGTCGATATTCATGACCGCACCGTTTCACTCGTCAGTCAGCTCAACGAGGCCCTGACGTCACGAAGCGTCATCGATCAAGCCCGCGGCATTCTCATCGCCCGTACCGGCTGCAGTGCCGACGAGGCCATCGCCGCGCTCAAGCAGCGATCACAGCGTGAGAATCGCAAGCTGCGCGAGATCGCCACCGAGATCGTCGACGGCGCCGTCGGACGCGTACCGCAGTGCTAGCGCCGCGTCGAGCAGCGTTTCGCCCGGTCGCCATCGGCACTCAAAACCAGGTCGCAAGTGCTCGAGGCAGCTCGGGGTCCGCGAGGTCTCCGGCCCAGGCGACATGTCCGTCCGGTCGTATCAACGCAGCTGCGGGCGCCAGGATCTCGCCCAGGACCGGTAGCTCCCACACGCCCGCGTGCTGGGCGTGGACGAGCCGCACTCGACGCGCCCACGGATCGATGGCGAAATCGCCGGGCGCGCCGAGGTTGAGTAGGACCGGCCGGGCATCGTGCAGCAAGTTGAACACGCGCGTCGGGCCATCCGCGATCTGCAGGTCGAGGTCGGGCATGCGCCGCCCGAGCAGCGGGTGTCCATCCCCGAGGTCGTAGCGGATGTCGAGACCGGAGAGCATCGCGGCAATGCGCCGGCGCGGCTCGTCCATGGCCAGCAGGTCGTTCATGATGTCGCGCAGAGCTTGGTGACGATCGTCGGGGACGGCGAGTGCCACTTGCGCCTTGGTGTTGTGCAACACGCGGGCACCGACCGGATGTCGTTCGGCGTGGTAGGTGTCGAGGAGGCTCTCGGGTGACGTCTTGTGGATCACCTGGGCGAGCTTCCATCCCAGGTTCACGGCATCCTGCACGCCGATATTGAGGCCCTGGCCGCCCTGCGGGGGATGCACGTGTGCTGCGTCGCCGGCCAGCAGGACACGGCCGTGGCGGTAGGCCACCGCCTGCCGCGACATGTCGGTGAACCGCGAGATCCATGTGGCACGGTGAAGCCCGAAGTCCGTGCCGTACGCGGCGATGAGTGCGTGGCGAAGGTCGTCGGTCGTGGGGTCCCCGGTGTGTTCGACGTGTCGTTCCATGAGGACGACCCGCGCCGACCGACCGTCGCCGCCGCGGCCGATCGCATGCTGGCGGCCGCCGCTGTCGCGATGGAAACCCAACTGTGGCTCCTCGTGCATCTCGGCCTCGGCGATCATCCAGCTGGTCGAAGGATCCAACCCTGCGAATTCGATACCGGCTGCCTTGCGCACCAGGCTGCGACCTCCGTCGCAACCCACGAGATACTGTGCCCGCAAAGATGTGCCCCCGGACAGCTCGACATCGATGCCACTGTCGTCTTGAGCAAAGCCCACCACCTCGCGTTCGCGGAGGATCGGAACGCCGAGTTCGGTGACCCAGTCGGCCAGGATCGGTTCGAAGAGGCTTTGCCAGAGCGCAAGTATGTAGTTGTGGCGGGTAGGAAAGTCGCTGATGTCCAAGATGGACCCGGAGAACGCCAGAGCCGGGTGCACTTGCCCCGCAGAGAGGAATCGTTCGGCGATGCCACGCTGATCGAGCACCTCGATGGTGCGGGAGTGAAGGCCACCTGCGCGCGATCCATCGACACTCTGGTTGGCGCGCCGTTCGACGATGACGACGTCGATCCGCGCCAACGCCAACTCGCCCGCCAACATCAGCCCGGTCGGACCGCCTCCGGCGATCACCACCGCATGCTCGGTCTTCGTCGCACTCCGGTTGGCATCAACCATCCGCCACTCCCACATCCGCAAGTTCTGGCCGCGAACGGCTCAGGTGAATGCGAGCATTGTCAGCACGTCGGGGGTCCTTGCGGCAAGCCCCCCACCTTGGCATAATCTGATTACGGCAGAGGGTTTTCAGCGATCGTCTCGGATGCGTCGCAGCTTGCCCACGACACCTTTGCCCGTCGCGTGATCGGTGGCTCCTGGACCAACGAGCTCGACGAGGATCTTTATTTCGAGTTGCGACCGCAACCGATCTTCGAGTTGTTCGCGCAACGTGTCGTGTTCGGTCGTGGGTGCTTTGGTCTCGACTTGGACGATCATCTCGTCGCGGTTGCCGCGCCGCTCGACGATGACGAACCAATCGGGTTGTACACGAGCGTCCTCGCACACGACGCGACCGACGTCTTCGGGCCAGATGTTGAGCCCTCGCAGCTTGACCATCGTGTCGCTACGGCCGCGGAAGTAGTCCATCTTGCGCAGCCAACTTCCGCACGCGCATTGCGTACGCGGGTACAGCGCCGACAGGTCTTGCGTGTCGAAACGAACTTGAGGGCTGCCCGTCTTGTAGAGACACGTATAGACGATGTTGCCGCGTTGTCCGTCGGGCACGAGTTCTTTCGTCTCGGGGTCGACGATCTCGACGATGAACGCGTCTTCGTTGATATGAAGCCCTCCTCGTGCCGGGCATTCCATCGACACGTACTGCACTTCGTGCGTTCCGTAGCTGTCCCACGTCGGAACGCCCCACACCTCTGCAACCTTCGGATTTTGGCCAGGCGTCGGCAACGTGCGGATCGAGAAGTCTTCCTTCGGATCGAGCCCCATCTCGATCGCCGTTGCGGCGATGTGCAACAGGTAGTCAGGGGTCGTGAGGATCGTGGCCGCCTCGTACTCGCGTGCCAGTTCGATCTGCATCTTGGTCGGCGTCACGTTGCCTGTCCCCGCGGTGATCGCGACGCAATTCAGCCAGTTGTGCAGGCCTTCGTCGAACGCGAACGCGCCGGTATGGGTGCTGAACGCCCACGCGTTGAGCACGACATCGCCCGGCCGAATGCCGTGTAGGTACAGCGCCCGGGCAACGGTGACCGACGCGACCTGCCGATCCCATTCGGTGTAGAGGGTGGGTCGAGCGCGGCCGGTTGTGCCGCCGCTCCAAAAGAGTCGCAACGGCGCGTACTTCGCGTCGTGCACGCTCACACCCTGATAGTCGCCGTACGGAGGATGGGCGGCGATGCTCGCTCGAATGTCGTCGATGTCGTAGATGGGAACGAGCTCGAGATCGTCGAGTGTGCGGATCTGCGAAGGTTCGAACCCTGCCGCGGCCCAACGGCGTTCGTAGAACGGCACTTCGTCGTAGGCGCGCCGGCATTCCTCTTGCAGGCGCGTCAGTTGCAGCCGTTCGATCCGATCGGGTTCCATGTAATAGTGCGTTTCGAAGTACTCGGGCGGCGGTGGATACGTCGCGATGAGTTCGCGATGATCGACTGCTTCGAATCGTCGGCGAAAGCGCTTCGGCACGTGATGACCCCTTCGGGCGGGCGGCGGGTCCGGCGACCGGACCCTACCTTGTGGAGCGCGGCACTAGCGTTCTCGTGTCGACCACGAGATATGGGGTTTGCCCGTGCAGTATCGCAACTTGGGACGCACCGGTTTGCAGGTCAGTCCGCTCTGTCTCGGCGCCATGATGCTCGGTGCGTGGGGCAACCCCGACCACGACGATTCTGTCGCGATCATTCACGCGGCACTCGATGCCGGCATCAACTTCATCGACACCGCGGACGTCTACTCGGCGGGGGAGTCCGAGGAGATCGTCGGCAAGGCCATTGCCGGCCGTCGCGACCAGGTCGTGCTCGCCACGAAGTTCTACGCGTCGATGGGCACAGGACCCAATCAGAGTGGCACGTCGCGCTATTGGATCATGAAGGAATGCGAGGCCAGCCTGCGCCGCCTTGGCACCGATCACATCGATCTCTATCAAGCGCACCGGTTCGACCCGCGTGTCGACATCGACGAGACGCTCGGCGCGCTCACTGATCTCGTCCGGCAGGGCAAGGTGCGCTACCTCGGTAGCTCGACATTCCCTGCGCCGGCGATTGTCGAAGCACAGTGGACTGCCGAACGCCGCCAACGCGAGCGCTTCGTGTGTGAGCAGCCGCCGTATTCGATTCTCGTGCGCGGTATCGAGGCCGAAGTGCTGCCGGCTTGTCAGAAATATGGCATGGGTGTGATCCCGTGGAGCCCGCTTGCGGGTGGATGGTTGTCCGGCGCGTGGCGTCTCGGTTCCGCGGATCTCACCAGTCGCCGTGCGCAGCGCAGCCCCGATCGCTATGACCTGAGCAAGCCCGAGAACCAAGCCAAACTGCAGGCCGCGGACGCACTCGGCACACTCGCCGACGAAGCGGGCGTGCCGCTCGTCGATCTCGCGATCGCGTGGGTCTTGCACAACCCGGCCGTGACATCGGCGATCATCGGCCCCCGCACGATGGACCAACTGACGAGCCAGCTGCCCGCGCTCGAGGTGTCGTTGTCGACCGATGTGCTCGATCGAATCGACCAGATCGTGCCACCCGGCAAGAACTTCAGCTGGGCCGACGCGGGCTATACGCCGCCGGCCATCGCCGACGCTCGCCTCCGCCGGCGCTCGACGCGCTGATCGAATTCGCTGATACTCACGAAGATCACGGTTAAATCACGCTGTGATACGGTCCCGCCTTCGCCGCTTCGAAAGGTCGTCACGATGTGGGATTTCGAGACCGAGCCCGAGTTCGAGACGAAGCTGCAGTGGATGCGGACGTTCATCGACGAAGAACTGATCCCGCTCGAGCCCGTGTTTCGCGAACTGCCCCGAGAGGAATGGGCGGTGGTCAAAGCGCACTTGCAATCGAAGGTCAAGGAGCAGGGCCTGTGGGCGGCCTTCCTCGACCCCAAACTCGGGGGGCCGGGCTTCGGTCAACTGAAGTTGGCGTTGATGTCGGAGATCATCGGACGCTGCATGTACTCCATGACGATCTTCGGGGTGCAGGCTCCGGATAGCGGCAACATGGAGTTGCTGGCCCACGGCGCGAACGACGAGCAGAAAGAGCGGTGGCTGTGGCCGAACATGCGCGGTGAGATCTCGAGCGCGTTCGCGCTGACCGAGCCGTTTCATGCCGGCGCCGACCCCACGGTCATCAGTACGACGGCGACGAGAGACGGCAACGAGTGGGTGATCAACGGCCACAAGTGGTTCATCTCCAACGCCTCGGTGGCCGACATCGTGTTGGTGTTCGCCGAGACCAACCCCGAGAGCCGCCCGCACAAGCACGCATCGATCATCATCGTTCCCACTGGCACCCCGGGCATGGACATCGTTCGGGACATCGGCACGATGGCGCATCCTGATGCGTCCTACGGTCGTCCGGGCAACCATGCCGAGATCATTTTTCGCGATTGCCGCGTGCCCGCCGACCATCTCATCGGTGCGCCGGGCGCGGGCTTCGTTCTCGCCCAGCAACGGCTCGGTGGTGGTCGGATCCACCATGCAATGCGCTGGCTCGGGCAGGCGCAACGCTCGCTCGACATCATGTGCGAGCGCGCCGTTTCCCGCACATCGCACGGCAAGCTCCTGGGCCAGCACCAGATGGTGCAGGACTACATCGCGCTTTCACACACAGAGATCCAAGCCGCTCGACTCCTCACTTTCCAGACGGCGTGGAAAATGGACAAGTTCGGCTCGGCGCGTGTTCGTGCCGAACTCGGCATGGTCAAGGCCCATGTGTCGAAGACCGTGCTCGCCGTACTCGACCGCACGATTCAAGTGTGTGGCGCGCTCGGCTACTCGACCGACCTGCCCGTCGAAGAGTGGTATCGCTCGACGCGCTTCGGCCCGATCGGCGACGGCCCCGACGAGCTCCACAAGTCGGTGCTCGCACGGACGCTGCTCAAGTCGTATGCACCGGTCGAAGGATGGCCGACCGAGCACATCCCGAGCCGGCGCCCGGCGGCCGAAGCGAAGTGGTCCGAGCTGCGGGCCGCGGCAGGTATCGGGTAGGAGAGTCCGCGAGATGAGTGACGACGACACCGCTTCGCTCGCCGCGTTCCTGGACGAACAGTTGGGCAACCGGCAACCAACGGTGGTCGATGCGATGGCCGGGGGTGGCTCCTGTGAAGTCTTCTCCGTGCGCCGCGGTTCCGCGCACTGGGTGCTGCGTAGGGCACCCCGCTACGCCAGCTCGTCGACCGCGCACGACGTGCTGCGCGAGTTTCGTATTCTCGATGCCATCAAAGATCAGCACGTGCTGATCGCACGGCCCGTGCTCGCGTGTGCTGATCCGCACGTGTTCGGCGCGGCGTTCTACTTGATGGAGCACATCGACGGCGTTCCGATTCGCGCTTCGGTGCCGGCGGCATGGGCGAACGCGCCAGACACACAGGGCGCCGCGCTCGAACAACTCATCGACGCCATCGTCGACGTGCACGCGATCGATTGGCAGGCATGCGGGCTCGGCGAGATGGCCCGCCCCGAGCGCTACCTCGAACGCCAGGTGCAACGGTGGCAAACGCAGCTCGGTTCGTACGGCGGGCGCGAGTTGCCCGTCGCCGGAAAGGTGTCAGCGTGGCTCGACGCGAACCGGCCCGCCGACAAGCCGCTGACGTTGTTCCATGGCGACTACAAGCTCGACAACGTGTTGTTCGCCAAGGATGCCCCACCGCGTCTGCTCGCCATCGTCGACTGGGAGATGGCCGCCATCGGCGACCCACTCATCGACCTCGCGTGGGCACTGATCTTCCATCCCTCGGGAACCATGCCGTTGGGCGTGAGGAGCGAACCCGCTTTCGCCCGCGCGGAACTGCCGAGCGAGAACGCGCTGATCGAGCGCTATTCGCAGCGGGCCGGTCGCGACATCAGCGATCTCTATTGGTACGACGTGTTCGCCCGCTGGAAACTCGCCATCGTGCTCGAAGGCAGCTACGCCAAGTTCCTACGAGGGCAGTCCGACAAGCCGGTCCACGAGTTTTTCGGCCGTCAGGCCGACCTGCTGCTGTCCAGCGCATCGTCGCTCGTCGACAGCCCGACGAAAAGGTTGGATTCATGACAATTCCCACGCTGCGCGCCGACGACAAGGTCGTGGTCGTCACCGGCGGCAGCAAAGGTCTCGGCCGGGCCATGGCCATCGGGTTTGCCGAGGCGGGCGCCGATGTCGTTGTCGCGAGCCGCAAGCTCGAGCCGTGTGAGCAGGTTGCCGCGGAGATCCGGGCCATCGGCCGGCGCGCGCTTGCGGTCTCGTGCCACGTGGGGGACTGGGAGCAGTGCGAGGCACTCGTCGCAGCGACCGTCGCAGAGTTCGGTCGTATCGACGTGCTCGTCAACAACGCCGGTATTGCGCCTGTGCCGCCCTCACTGCTCGGCGTCACCCACGAGTTGTTCGACAAGACGATCGACGTCAACCTCAAGGGTCCACTTCGCTTGAGTGCGTTGGCCGCCGAGCACATGCCGCCGGGCGGCACGATCATCAATATCAGTTCCAAGGCGTCGACGAATCCAGCGCCATTCACGGTCGTGTACGCGGTGGCAAAGGCGGGGCTCAACGTGCTCACGACCGCCTCCGCGCTGGAGTTCGCGCCGAGAGGCATTCGGGTCAACGGCATCATCTGCGGCACGTTCGACACCGACAGCTTGCGCCGGTCGATGCCGACCGAAGAGGCGTGGCAGATGGCGGCGTCGCGCGTGAGTGTCGGTCGCATCGCCGATGCCGATGAGATCGTTGGCACTGCGCTGTATCTCGCCAGCGACGCGTCGTCGTACATGAATGGCAAGATGGTCGTCCTCGATGGCGGTGGCAGCTGATCGATGGCCAAGTTGCCCGACTTCCAGCTCGGCGCGGAAGAGATCCTCGATGCAGCAATCGAGATCTTGCGCGAGAGCGGTCTCGACGCGGTGAGCATGCGCAGTGTCGCCGGCCGCCTTGGCGTGTCGCCGGTGCCCCTCTACAGCCGCGTGGGCAACAAGGATGCGTTGTTGGACGCAGTCGCCGACCGGTTGCTCCGTGATCTAGCGCCCGCGGCGGCCGCTGACGAACTCTGGTCGTCCTATGCGACGCGGTGGGCCCATGCGCTGCGGTCCAGGCTGCGCCAAGCGCCCGACGCCCGCCTGATCCTCGGCGCGCGCCGCTGGGCGTATGTCGAGGCGTCGCGTCCACTCATCAGCGCCATGCGCAGTGCGGGTTTCGCCTCCGACGCCGCCGTGCGCGCCTGCCGATTGCTGATGTGGGCCACTGTCGGGTTCGTGGCGATGGAAGGTGGGCCGACTCTGGCCGATTCACAACTCGCGCCGAGGCGTCTTGCGGGCGCCGACCCGGCGGGTGTCACGCAGGAAGACGTCGAAGAACTCTTCGAAACGCACGTGCGTTACGTGGTCGAAGGCATTGCCGCGGACGCTTGCGGCGATCCCGACCATTAGCGTGGGCGCGGTGCGCTTCGAGTTCACCTCGGTGATCAAGCTGGTGCGGCGGTCGCTCGCAGTGATCGTCGCGGTGGCGCTCGCCGCCGGATGCAGCGGCGGAGCCAAGGATGCCGTGCCGACCACCGGTGGGCCGGCGCCGTCAGCTGCGCCCGCCACGACCCAGGCGGTGACTCCCACGCCGACGCCACCGGCCAACGAGGCGGTCAACGACCGTCTGCGACGCGAGATCGCCACATCGGGTCTCACGGTCGATCGGGCGCGCCAACTCTTCGTGCTCGAGGTGACCGCGCTTCCCGGTGTTGCTGCCCCGCAAGGCCAAGTGAACCCCACGTATTCGGGCAGCTTTGCGTTGACCCAGTTGATGGCGGTTCGCGATCAACTCACTGTCGAACAACGGGCGCGTCTCGATCAGTTGACGGACTTTGGCCGTTCGGTGTTCCCCGCCAATCTGCCACCGGTCGACAAACCGGCGTTGCCGGCGCCGTTCACACCGTCGATCGTGCGACCGATCGCGTACCAACCGTCAGCCGAGATCAGTGGCGTGGTGCCCGCACTGTTCATTCCCGACAACACCGAGCAGGCCTACCGCGACTCCTTCCTCGAGCTCTATCACTATGCGAACGATGCGATCAGCGCGCTGACCGGGCGATCGAAGATCGGCGGCTTCCAGCTCGCGTTCGAGGACCTGAGCGGGACCGACTGGGCGCTGACGACCGCTTGGCGCAACGACGAAAAGGTGCAGTTCACGCAAAACGGTCAGACGCTCGACGGATGCGGCAGCCGTATCGACGTGCGCAAGTTCGCGGGCAATCCGATCAACGTGTACCTGTCGGTCGTGGTGCACGAGGTCTTCCACTGCTATCAGCAGGTTGCCGCGTCGAGTGCAAATCAGGTGCACTTCACCGCCGGTTGGTTGCAGGACGGCGAAGCCACGTGGGCGCAGATGGTGATCGTTCCGGGGGCCGCGTTCGAAGCCCTGCGCACGCACTGGAACGAATACATGGCCAATCCCAAGGGCCACCTCTTCGAGCGCAAGTATGACGCTGCCGGCTTCTTCGGCCACGTTGCCGATATCGCCGGCGACGCAACGGTCGGCAGCCGCTTGATTCCGGCATTCGTTGCCGGCGGATTCGGCAAGAACGAGAGCGCCTACAACACGATCGTGGCCGGCAAAGAAGACAAGGTGCTCGATACCTGGGCGCCGAGCTACTTCCGTGCACACGAAGCCAAGGACTTGTGGACGATCAAAGGCCCGGGCACCGTCAACTTCCCTTCGAGCAAAGCGACACCCGAAGCCTTGAACGTAGGAGCGGGGGAGACCATCGCGCTCACGGCGGCCACTGCGTGGGAACTCAGCCTCGTCAAGCTCGACTCGACTGCCGACGTGGTGACGATCCTCAGTGGGCAAGGTCATCTGGCACTGATCGATCGCACCGAACAGGCCAACAAGGTCCTCACTCCGGGCGAGCCGATCACGTTATGCGTGCGCGGCGACTGCAAATGCCCGCCCGACAGCGAAGGCAAGATACCGCCCACCATTCCTGCACTCGCGACGATCGATATCGGCATCACGGGCGGCGTCAGTGGCGCGTTCGGTTGGGCCCACGGCGAAAAGATCGACGACTTCTGTGATCCGAAGAAGCCGAAGGAGCCGATGGGCAAGATCCCGAACGGGCTCGGAGGGGGCGGCGGCGGCGGCGGCGAACCGCCGAGCGGCAAGGCCACGTCGGACCCTCACATCGTGACGTTCGACGGTCGTTGGTACGACGTACAAGCGGTCGGCGAATTCGTCTTGTCGCGGTCGACGGTCGATGACTTCAGCGTCCAGATGCGGATGGGCACTCTCGGTGCGCTGCGCACCATCAGCGTCGGCACGTCGATGGCGACAAAGGTCGGTGCCGATCGAGTCACCGTCTCGGTCGATCCGGCATCCGCGTCACCGGTGCCGGTGCTGCGCGTCAATGGCACCGTCGCTGCACAAGACTTCGTCGGGCTTGCTGCCGGCAGTGTACGAGCCGTCTTCAACGAATACGGAACGGGCTACGTCATCGAGTTCGCTGACGGCAGCCGCGTGGGTGTGACACCACTCGTGCGCCAAGGGTTGAACGTGTGGGTCCTGCCGGCGCCGGCGCGGCAGGGCAAGCTCAGCGGACTGCTCGGTGATGGTGATGGTAACAAGGACAACGATCCCGTCCTGCGGAGCACGTCGACGGTGTTGAGAGACAAACCAAGCTATGACGAGCTCTACACCCAGTTCGCCAACAGCTGGCGAGTCACGCAGGCCGAGTCGCTCTTCGACTACGCGACCGGCGAGACCACCGCGACCTTCAGCAACCCCGCATTCCCCGATCGAGACAAGCCCGCCGCGGACGCGGCATCACTCGCCACGGGCGAGGCATCGTGCACGGCCGGCGGGGTCACCGATGCGAACCTCCTCCGCAACTGTGCGTTCGATCTCGCCGTCACGGGCAATCCTCGCTTTCTCCGTTCGTACACACCCCAGCAGCGCCGGCTCGACATCGTCGCCGAGGTGGCGAAGTTGTCGGGAACGGGCACGGTGACCACGACGCCGTCCACGGGACGTACGAAATCTGTGGTGCTCGAAGGTCGCGTCACCGACGCGACCGCAGACGCGTTCGCGTCGTTCGAGGGATTCAAGGGCGACGTCGTCTACCTGGATCCGTCCGACTGTGCGAAGCCGAAATTCATGACGATCCTCGACCCCGACGGCAAACAGGTCGGGGGCATTGCCCCACAATGTGGCGCGCGCCTCGTGTTCCCGGCCGACGGCACGTACCGCCTGTCGCTGAACCCATTCCACGATTTCGCAGGGACCTACCGCGTGTCGATCGTCGCGGTGCGACCCGATCGCGTCACGACGATCAAGCCGGGGGACACGCTCGTCGGCACGCTGGCAAATCGCGCCGAACACGACGTGTTCCTGCTCGAGATGAAGGCCCCCGGTTCGATCACGATCGGCGGTGACGGATGCGCGGCCGAGTTCGATGTTGTCCTGTACTTCGGCGACGCCGAGACGGTGAGCGCCGGCACTGCGTGTCGCTTCGGTAAGGTCACGTTGCCCAAGGCGGGGACCTACCGAATCGTGATCAACGCATTCGACGCCGCCACCGGCTCGTACCGCATCCCGACCGCATAGCGGCCGTCAGTTGGACTTGATGCCGCACACCTTTTCGAAGTACGCATCGACCCGATCGCTGGCGGCGCTGTAGTCGGCGGAGTCGAGCACCGCGAGCTTGTTGGCAATGGTCGGATCCTTTTGGATCGCAGCCGTGAGTTTCGTGACGTCGTAGTCGTACGAGGCGTAGAAGTCGCCAATTGCCTTGAACCCCTTTTGCAGGGTCTGCAGGTCGGCCTTGATCTCGCTCGGCGCCTTGCCGACTGCGGTATTCATGACGTCCTGCATCTTGCTGAACCCATCCTTCAACGTCTTGGTGTCGGACTTGCTGCTGAACGCGTCTTCGAGCGTCTTGCTCGACTCGATGTCCTTCGCGTAGTCGCAGAGGTTGCCGCTGCCCGAACCCTTGAACTCGATGGTGGTGGTGGTGACGCCGCTTGCCGAACCGCCACCGGATGCGGTGGCGGAAGTCGACGTCGGGGTGCTCGACCCATCGGCGGCGGTGGTCTTGGTGTCGTCACCGCCGCCGCAGGCCGCGAGTGCAAAAAGACACAGCAAAGTGGCGGAGGTAAGCAGGGTCCGGCGCGGGTTCATGGGCACTCCCCGGGGTTGCAGGTAGGTGACAATGGTACGCCGTGGCGGGCCGTCCCGTGCCGGGATCGCGTGGATCTTGACCTACACCGTTGCGTTGTCGACGGCCCGCAGCAGCGCCCGATTGGGGTTGTCCGGCAGTGCGTCGAGCGGTGACGCGATTTCTGCGACGGAAGGCCCGTATTGCTCGGCCAACGCAGCCAACTTGTCGAGATCGAACCCGTAGAGCTTGGCTGCGTTCTCGGCGAGGATGCGTCGCATCTCCGGCTCGCTTGTGCCGTGGAAGACCTGACGCAGGTGCTGCTTGCTGAATGGCGGAGTGCCCTCGTCATGCGGATAGTCGCTGCCCCACATATAGCGATCTGCGCCCATCGAGTTGCGGGCGGCCGCGTCGGCGGGAGCGGGGAAGCTGGCGCCGACCCAGCAGTTCTGGTTGAAGTACTCCGTGGCCGATCGGGGGAGCGCGTTCTCCGCCGTGTACTTCAACTCACCGATTTCACCCTGGCGAACGTGGCTGATGATGTCGTCGAGTTGTTTGAGCAAGGGTGGTAGGGCGGCCGCCGACCCTTCGGTCATCACGAACTTGAGTCGCGGAAATCGCTCGAACACACCCGACAACAGCATGTGGACGAAGGGCCGTTGCCCGTAGAAACCGACCTCACTGATCATGATCATCGGCACCGAGGCGAAGCGTCCGTAGTCCGGCGAACCGGTGCCCGAGTGGAGGTTGATCGGGATGTCGAGGTCTTGGAGCACCGCCCAGAGGCGGTCGTAGTCAGGGTGATAGAGCGGCTTGACCCACTTGACGTCGGGCGCGACGTTGGGCAACAGCACGCCTCCACGCAGGCCGTGGTCTTTGATCCACCTGACGTCATCGATGGCGTCGTCGATGTCGTTCAAGAAGAACTGGCCGATGCCGGCCCGTTGCGCGGGCTTGCGCGCGCAGAAATCGACCAGCCACCGATTGTGGGCGTGGATGCCCGCGCGTCGGTGCGCATAGTCCTCGGGCTTGGGCGGCCCGGCAAACAGCACGAAGCCCGGATAGAAGGGCGGGACCGTATTGGGGAAGACGACTTCCGCGACCACGCCGTCAGAGAGCTGGTCGGCATCTCGGCGTTGGTCGTCCCAATTGCGCACGCGGAGGTTGGTGTCGCGCAGGTCCTTCCACGGGTTCTTGTACCGGCCCCGCCACTCATCGAAGTCGTGGTGAAACTCTGGCGCGAGATACTCGCGGTAGGTCTCGTGGTTGGCACCGGCATGTGTGTCGGCCGAGATGATCGTGTAGTGCGGGGTGGTTGCGGGCGCCATCGTCGTCTCAGTCTTCGTGAATCCGAAACGGGGCGGGCGGAGTCCGCACTGGTTCCCACAATGTGCCCACTGTCTCGTCGCCGGGTTCGCAGATCACGACGGTCCGTCCGTCGCGCTCCTCGAAGCCGAGCCGCCGCGGGCAGCCCAAGCAGTACTCCACATGAATCGCGCCCTGGCGAGGGCACTCGATGAAGTTGGTGTCGGTATCTAGCCGTGTTGCATCCATAGGCCGATCGTCGCGCTGCGGGTAGATGTCGACCATGGACCAAGGTCCCGATTCGCGTCCGCACTAGGGACCAAAGACTCTGCCTCTTGTGGCACCGAATCGGTTGACTCCAATTATCGGTGGAGGCATCGGAGGACCAATGGAGTTCGGCATCTTCGTTCAAGGTCATCTTCCGGGGGGCAAGGCCCACGACACAGAGGCAGAGCACGCTGCCCTGCTCCAGGAGATGGAACTCGTCAAGGCCGCGGACAAGCACAATTGGAAGTTCGCGTGGTTGAGCGAACACCACGCGCTCACCGAGTACAGCCACATGTCGTCCAACGAAACTCACGCGGGTTATCTCGCGGCATGTACCGAGCGCATTCACATCGGCTCGGGCATCTTCAACCTTTCACCGCGTGTCAACAACCCGGTGAAGACCGCGGAGAAAGTGGCGACGCTCGATCACCTCACGAACCGGCGCTTCGAGTTCGGTACCGGACGCGGTGCCGGCAGCCATGAGGTCGGCACGTTCAACATTCACGACAAGGACTCGACTCGCGCGGAGTACGACGAGGTCGTGTGGGAGATCGACCGGATGTGGGAGCAGAAGGACTACACGTTCCAAGGCCAACACTTCAGGATGGACGTGCCCCACAACGTGTTGCCCAAGCCCTACGGTCCTGGTCATCCGCCATTTTGGCTGGCGGTCGGCAGCCCTCCGACGTGGAAGAAGGCCGGCCTCCTCGGGCAGGGCGCGCTGGGCTTCACCTTCGGTTCGGTGCATGACATCCGGCCATGGATCGCCGACTACAAAGAGGGCATCAGCAACTGCAAGAACCCGGTCGGTCAGTTCGTCAACGACAACGCGATGATCACCTCGGGTGTGCAGATCGCGTACGACCGCGATGTTGCGAGAGAGCGGGCAACGCGACCGGGCAACGGCTATCTGGTGTCGATGGTCGCTCTTTACCACGACACGATGCCCACACGGCCCGGCATGACTCGGTGGCCCGCAAGACCCGTCGGCGCCACGCTCGACACACTGGACGACTTCATCAATGGCGGCTACATGCTGTGCGGTTCTCCGGAGGAGATCTGCGAACAGTTGGCCCCCTATGTCGATGCCGGCGTCGACCAACTCGCGTTCGGCGTCCCCGGCGATGGCTCTTTCGAAGAGGCGCTCGAGATGATCGAGGTTTTCGGTAAGAGCGTGATCCCCGAGTTCGACCGAGACCCCGTCATCTCGACCGATCGCTACCGCGCGACGGCCCGGCCGAAGTATGCGACGTTCAACCGAGAGCCGCTCCCCATCTCCACCCTCTACACGCCATGACACGGGATGTCGCCATGCCAAACAATGCAACGCCAAACACTGCCATGCCCAAGATCGTCAGCGTCGATGACCATGTCATCGAACCGCCAAACCTCTGGTCGAGCCGGCTCCCTGCGAAATGGCGCGATGTGGGTCCGCGCGTCGAGCGGCGCCGAATCGAGAGCGTGCGCATGGTTCCGCCCGGCACGTATGAGCTCGAGCTCTCCGATGACGGCGCGCCGGCCGATTGTTGGCTCTACGAGGATCGCGTCGTCTATGTCCACAAGTCGCACGTAGTGATCCCGAAAGACGCGATTCCGAATGGCGACATTTGGAAATTCGACAAGTCCAAGATGGATCTCGACTGCATCACCTACGACGACATGTGGCCCGCGTGCTACGAGCCGAAGTTGCGGGTACAGGACATGCTCGCCGCCGGCGTCGACGGTTCGCTCGGGTTTCCGACGATGCCGCGATTCTGCGGGCAGACGTTCTACGACGCGAACGACAAAGACCTCGCCCTCGCGTGCGTCAAGGCGTACAACGACTGGATGGTCGAGGAGTGGTGCGGCGACTCCGAGGGTCACCTCATCCCGCTGTGCCTCGTTCCGCTCTGGGATGTGCAAGCGGCGGCCGCCGAGGTACGGCGCAACGCTGCTCGCGGCGTCCGCGCGCTCGCCTTCAGCGAGATCCCGTCGCATCTCGGTCTCCCGAGCATTCACTGCGGCCATTGGGACCCATTGTTCGAGGCGTGCGACGAAACGAGAACCACGGTCTGCATGCACATCGGCTCGTCGTCGAAGATGCCGGCGACGTCGCTCGATGCGCCCATTGCGGTGACCGCGACGCTCACGTTCAACAACGCCATGGCGTCGCTGTCGGACTACCTCTTCTCCGGTTTGTTCTCGCGCTATCCGAACCTGCGGGTTGCGTATTCAGAGGGCCAGATCGGATGGATCCCGTACGTGCTCGAGCGGGCCGACGATGTGTGGGAGACGCATGACGGTTGGATGCACACTCGCGAGCGGCTGCCCGAACCGCCGTCGACGTATTACTACGACCATGTCTTCGGCTGTTTCTTCCGCGATCGGCACGGCCTCAAGTCGATCTACGAGATCGGTGTCAACAACGTCACCTACGAGACGGACTACCCGCATACGGACACGACGTGGCCGCACACCATGGAATGGGTCGAAAAGATGATGGTCGGCATACCTGACGAGATCGTCTACAAGATCCTCCGCGGCAACGCGCTGCGGATGCTAGGCCTCGACGAGAATCTGAACGTCGTCAACTGAGCTGCAGCGCGTAGGGCGACTCGGGCGCGCGCCCGGCCGAGGTAGGTACCGGGTTGGCCGCGTCGATGATGTCGGCGAACCGAAGCATCGACCGGGGGCTGTTGAAACCGAGCGCACCCACAATGCGATCACCGCGAAAACATGCGGCGACGAACGTGTGACGGTCGAGTTCGCCCTGCACCAACTCGACCCGATCGGCAATCCCTGGCATGCCCACGGATTGGATGCGGACCCCGTGCTGCTCAGACCAAAAGCGCGGGATCGGCGTGTAGGGCCGCGCGGAGGCGCGCCCGCCGAGCAAGCTGTCCGCCGCGGCTTGGCCGTGTTCCACGGCGTTGATCCAGTGCTCGACCCGTCGGGCCTCGCCACCGAAGCGGGCATTCGGCCAACGAGCGACGTCGCCGGCCGCGACGACGTTGTCGATGCCCGCGACGTGACACGTCGCGTCGCACAGCACTCCGTCGCCGGTGTCGATACCCGAATCGGCCAGCCAATCGACGACGGGGGCGGTGCCCACCGCGACCAGTACTGCATCGGCGCGCAGCGTGGAGCCGTCGCGCAATTCGAGGCTGATCCCCGATCGGCCGGTGGACCAGTTCTCGACGCCGGTGCCGAGTCGAAGATCGACTCCCGCTCGCCGGTGCACCTCGGTGAGTGACGCGCCCAGTTGTTGCCCGAGGACCCGCTGCAACAACACGGGTGCCACGTCGACAAGGGTGACGTTCATGCTGCGCTGGCGGAGACTCGCTGCGACCTCGCAACCGATGAAGCCACCACCTATCACTGCCACCCGACGCGCGCCCCCAAGGAGTGCATTGAACGAATGGAAGTCACCGAGTGTCCGTAGCGTTGCGACGCGTTCGTCGTGGATGGGTACGCCCGGCAGTTGCCGCGCTTTCACGCCGGTGGCGATGAGAAGCCGGCTATACGCGATGTCCTCGCCGGTGTCGAGGCGCAGTCGTTGACGCGCGGGATCGAGCCCCGTCGCTCGTTGGCCCGAACGCATCGTCACGGCAAGGCGGGTGAACGTCTGGAAGCCGAGATCGCTCTCACGCATTTTGCCGGTCAGCATCTGCTTGGACAGCGGCGGTCGGTTGTACGGCGCGATCGTCTCCTCACCGATCATTGTCACGAACCCCGCGAACCCGCGCATGCGCAGGCGTTCGGCGGCGCGCAACGCGGCCAGGCCGCCACCGACGATGACCACATCGTTGCTCATCGGCGCCGCTCCTCCACCGAGATGGCTTGCATGGGACAGACGCGTGCGGCTTGGCGAACGGCGTCGCGCTGTTGGGGATCGGGCGACGACCGGTACTCGAGTCGGCCGTCGGCGCGCATCTGGAAGACGTCGGGCGCTTCCTGTTCGCAGATGGCATAGCGGTGGCAGTGGTTTCGATCGACATCGATGCGAATTCGAAGGTCGAGATCGGGCGACTCGGGCGCATCGTCGAGGAAGATGCTCAGGGGGGCGTGGCTTTGGTCCATTTACGACTCCGATGGTGCGAGGTTGGTGCGGAACGAGGAGGTGAACGGGAGAGCACGCAGGGCGAACAGGACCGCGACGATCAGAACGGTTACCACGAGGAAGATCGCGATCAGTGGCCGGCGCACATCGGACCCGGCCATGATCGTGTGCGCGATGGCGAGGCCGTAGGCCGGGTAGCCCAGCCAGTGCACGCGGTGCCAAATGCGGTACCCGAGGCGACGCTGGAACCACACGGAGACCGACGTCGCCACGGCCAGTTGCGCCCCGAGCACACCGATGGCGATCGCAGCGCTCGTGTGGAGGAAGGGGATCGCCGCGTTCCAGATGCTGAGCTGCGCGGCCGGGCGAAACACGTTGCCGGCCGCGTGAACGACGATGAAGGCGAGCGCGGCGATGGCCATGGTCATGTGGCCGCCATAGAGGGTCTCGCGACGGATGCTGCGCCGCACGACACCGGTGGCGGTGAAGACTCCCCACACGACGGTGCCTACCATCAAGGCATACGCGGCAAAGCCGGCGAACGCAGCGGTGTTGTGCAGGGCGTGGTCTGCGGGATCGGTGGTGGCAGCCCCCGCCGCGGTGGTGGCGAATATCCAGAGATTCGGCATTCCGTCACCGTATAGCGCGCATTTCGTCACGCAATTGCAATAAAGGTTAAGGTTTCGTCATGACTTTGACCAAAGCAACCCGCGGGCGGCGTGCGCGTACGCTCGTAGATGAGTTGACTCGGTCCCTGAGCTGCGAAGAATTGGAGATGTCCCCATGGCCGACGTAGTCATCGTCGGCGCGGGCCTCGCCGGTCTCGCGTGCGCCCAGGACCTCACTCGTGCCGGCGCCGATTGCCGAGTCCTCGAGGCCTCCGACGGCGTCGGTGGGCGAGTGCGGACCGACACGGTCGACGGCTTTCTCCTGGATCGCGGTTTCCAGATCTTGCTGACGGCATATCCGCAGGTTCAGCAGCGACTCGACCTGGCAGCGCTGGACCTTTGCGTGTTCGATCCCGGCGCGGTGATTCGGGTCGACGGAGGCTTTCATCGTGTCGCGGACCCGCGGCGGCGGCCCCGACAGATCCCTCGCACGGTTGTTGCTCCCATCGGCACGCTGTCGGACAAATTGCGACTCGCGCGGATGGTGATCGATGTGCGCCGGCACTCGGTGAAAGAGTTGCTTCGCCGGCCAGACATGACGACCGCGCAGCGGTTGGCGCGAGCGGGGTATTCGCGCCGGATGATCGAGTCGTTCTGGCAGCCATTGTTCGCCGGCATCCAGTTGGATCCGCACCTCGAGGTGTCCAGCCGCCGCTTCGACACGATCCTGCGCATGCTGGCGACGGGCGCAACCGGTGTTCCGCGGCGTGGGATCGGTGCGGTCCCCGCGCAGCTCGCCGCCACGCTGCCCGACGGCACGGTGCGCCTCGGCGCACGGGTCGCTCGAGTCGACGCCGCAGGAGTGGTGCTCGACGACGGGGAGCGCCTCGACGCGCACGCGGTTGTGGTCGCCACCGACGGGCCGTCGGCGCATCGACTGCTCGCCGGCCGAATCGCTGACCCGGGATCGCGCGCCGCGGCATGCTGCTGGTTCGCCGCCGCCGGCGCGCCACTAGCGGGACCCACGCTGATCCTCGACGGCGACGCCAGCGGCCCGGCGAAAAACGTCGCGGTGATGAGCGAAGTGTCGTCGTCGTACGCACCTGCGGGCCGAGCGCTCGTCGCCGCGGCCGTGCCCGGACCCGACGCCCTCGAGCCGGACATCGCCGTCCGCGTGCGTGACCAACTCGCGCGATGGTTCGGATCGACGACGGCGGACTGGGATCTCCTTCGTACCGACGTCATCGTTCATGGTCAGCCCGCGCAGACACCACCGCTACAGGCACGGCAACGGGTCGCCCTCGGTGAAGGGCTATTCGTGTGTGGTGACCATCGCGACACGGCATCGGTTCAGGGGGCGCTGTTCAGCGGTGAGCGCACGGCGGCCGCGGTGCTCCGGCACCTCGGCGGCCGTGTGGCCTGACCACGCTCTCGGGTGTCAACGAACGGGGCCGATGGAGGCGACGTGCGCCCGTCCGATTCCCGCCTCACTGGGTCGCGAGTGCGGGCGCCCGACCGTGTCCTCGAGTTGCGGTCGTTAGTTGACCGGGCTTCCCAACCGTCGATACGCCGTTCGTTTCGTCGTGGTGTGCCCGGGCATCACCGCTCAAGGTGCCGCCGAGTCACCGGGCCGACGGTCGATTCGTTGCTGAAAGCGGCGGACTCGCAGATGTACCACCAAAAGAGCCACCGTCGGCAGTAAGGACCATGACGACGTTTTGCCGAGCGGTGATCTGGGGTATGGGTCACCCATGCACATCGGCCAGGCCCCTCGAAGAGGCAGTCTCGCCACGCCATGCGGATGACCGAGCGCCTCGATCGCTACCAGCGCGTTCATCCTTGGGCCGGTTACCCGATTGCGGTCGTGTACAAGTTCTTCGATGACCAGGGCACGTACCTCGCCGCACTGATCACGTTCTACGCCTTTTTGTCGCTGTTCCCGTTGTTGTTGTTGCTCTCCTCGATACTCGGCTTCGTGCTTCAGGCCAGCCCGCACCTCCAACGAGCGGTGCTCGACTCGGCCCTGAGCCAGTTCCCGATCATCGGCGACGAATTGCGCGATCCCCGAGGGCTGCACGGCAGTGGTGTCGCGGTTGCCGTCGGTGCAGTGGTCGCCATATACGGCGCGTTGGGCGTTGCACAGGCGACGCAGCACGCAATGAATGTCGCGTGGGCCGTTCCGCGCAACCTGCGTCCCAACCCGATCAAGGCGCGACTGCGCAGCCTGTTGCTCATCGCGACGACCGGCATCCCGGTGCTCGCGACCACCGTCCTGTCGGCTCTCGGTAGCAGTGCACGATCCTTCGGGGCCGACATCAGCGGTTTGGTCGCGGTACTGGCGACATTGGCATCGGTGATCGTGAACACCGTGGTGTTCGTGCTGGTCTTTCGCCTGTCGACGGGACACCGGCTGACGATTCGCCAGGCGGCACCGGGGGCGGTGGCCGCCGCGGCGGCGTGGCAAGTGCTGCAGTTGACCGGGACGGCGTACGTGGGGCACGTCTTCAAAGGCGCCGGCAACACCTACGGTGTGTTCGCATTGGTACTCGGCCTGGTCGCGTGGCTGTTCCTGGCGGCGAACGCGTTGGTCGTCTGTGTCGAGATCAATGTCGTGCGAACCAAGCGTCTTTACCCGCGCTCGCTGAGGACACCGTTCACGGACGACGTCGATCTCACTCGGGGCGATCAGCGCGCCTACACCGACGCCGCGGCCGCGCAACGGGTCAAGGGTTTCGAATCGGTTCTGGTGAGCTTCGAGCACGAGGGACAAAACGCCACCGCCCGCCGGCGCGAGCAGTCGCAAGCCGCCCCAGTACGAGAAGACGAAGTGACCCCGTGACGAACACGCCGCGTCGACGACGACGACTCTCGGGCCGAGCGGCGACGGTCGACTACGGCTCCGCGCTGCGAGCGGCACGCGATGCCGACCCGACCAGTACTCCGCAGATCGTGGCCCACGCCGCCGCGGGAATTGGCGCCACCGACCTTGTCATCTATCTCATCGACTTCGGTCAGACGTTGCTCGAGCCATTGCCCGATCATTCGACACATGCGTCACTTCCGACGACCGAGGCCGTGGCGACGACGATGGCGGGCCGAGCGTTCGTCGACCAGCAGGTGACGACCGCCGATCGTGGCGAAGGGGTGCGCGTTTGGGTTCCGATAGTAGAAGGGTCAGACCCCACCGGTGTGCTCGCCCTAAGTCTGCCGCGAGTCGACGACGAGCTCCTTCGAACGTGTACCGATCTCGGCATTCTCGCCGGCCTCCTGATCGCCACGCACGCTCGTTCCACCGATCTCTACAACCTCTACCGTCGCCGGCGCAGCATGAGTCTCGCCGCGAGCATGCAGTGGGATCTGCTCCCGCCGCTCGTCCTCAAAGCGGGAACGGTCACGGTCGCCGGGCTCGTCGAGCCGGCCTATGACGTCGGCGGCGACTGCTTCGACTATGCCGTCAACGGGTCGGTGCTCGATATCGCCATCATGGACGCGATGGGCCATGGCCTGGGGTCGGCGTTGATCTCGTCCTTGGCCATGGGTTGTTACCGCCACGATCGCCGTGAAGGTCGATCGCTCGTGGCCATGCATGCAGCGATTGGTGCGACGATTCTCTCGCGCTACAGCGATTACTCGTTTGCCACGGGTCTGCTCGGACGGCTCGATTTGGGCACGGGAATCTTCACGTGGACCACTGCCGGTCACCCCCGCCCACTGCTGATTCGCAACGGTCGAGTCATCAGCGAACTCCCGAGCAAGCCCACTCCGCCGTGGGGCATTGCCGGCGCGAGCCCGACGGCCACGACGGTCGCTCTCGAACCCGGTGACAGCATGCTGCTCTATACCGACGGCGTGACCGAGTCCCGCACTCCCGAAGGCGACTTCTTCGGCGTCGATCGTCTTGTCGATCTGACCAATCGATTCGCGTCGGATCTGTTGCGACCCGAGGGAATTCTGCGCCGTCTCGTCGCGAGTGTGCGCGACCACCAACGTACGGACAATCTCGTCGACGACGCAACGGTCGTCTTGGTGCGGTGGGACGGCCCGGGCGGTTCGTGACGGCCAGGGTCAGTAGTTCTCCCAGCGCGGCTTCTTCTGCGAGCCCTGGAACTTGGGCGAGCGCTTCTCCTTGAACGCGCTGACGCCTTCGCTGATGTCATTGTCGGCGAGTGCGCGGTTGGCGAGCGACGCGTATTCCTGCGCGAGCACGTGGTCGCGATAAGAGCGGTTGAGTCCGTCCAATACCAGGCGCTTTGACAGACGTGTCGCAACCGGGGGGGCTTCGAGCAGTCGTTGCACGAACGCGGCCACGCGGTAGCCGAACTCGGGCCGCGGGTAGACGTAGCTGACGAGACCGATTCGCTCGGCCTCGACGGCATCGATCGGGCGGGGGTCGTAGATGAGCTCCAATGCCTTTGCCGTGCCGACGATCCGCGGCAGCAGCCACGCCACTGTGTCGTTGGCGGTGATGCCGATGCGAGTGAACGATGTCGCGAACCGCGCCTCGGTCGACGCGATGCGGATGTCGCAACAGAGTGCGAGGCCGAGACCTCCGCCCGCCGCGACGCCATCGATCGCCGCCACGAGCGGCTTGCTCAATTCGAGGAACGGCAGGAACACGTTGCGGCCCATCGACACCGGAGGGATCTGCCCGCCGCCGGCGGACAGGTCGGTGTCGGTGAGGTCGGCGCCGCTGCAAAATGCGCTTTCGTTGCCGGCAAGTACGACGACGTGCACATCGTCGTCTTGCTCGGCCGCGGCGCAGAGACGGCTCATGTAGTTCATCTGATCGGGTGTCACGGCGTTGCGCCGTTCGGGTCGCTGGATGCGGATCTGTAATAGGTGGTCCTCGACGCTCACGTCGATTTCGTCGATCTCGGGAATGTCCATTCGCCTCGTGCCTCTCGTTACCCACACAGCAGTACCACCATCGCTGCCGTTCTGTTGGTGTTCTACACGTGTCGACACCTATCGAACACCAACAGAATAGGGATTGGGCGAGGGTGAGTGGGCGTGGTCGGGTAAAAGGTCCCTATTCACCAAGGGCCGCGTGTCGTAGCAAGGGGTGTGAGGTTAAGCCGCCGATTTGGTAGTGGAAGGAAACGACGCATGACGCGGACACTGCCCGGCCATCTCGCCGCCGAGCGTCACCTAGGAGGACGAGCCGCCTGGCTGCGAGCAGCAGTGCTCGGCGCCAATGACGGCCTGATCTCGACGGCCAGCCTCATGCTTGGAGTCGCCGCCGCAGCGAGTTCACGCGCTTCGATTCTCGTCGCCGGGGTGGCCGGCCTCACCGCGGGCGCATTGTCGATGGCTGCGGGGGAGTACGTGTCGGTCAGCTCACAGCGCGATACCGAACACGCAGATCTCGAGCGCGAACGAGCAGAGTTGGCGACGTCGCCCAGAGCCGAACTCGCCGAGCTCAGTCGCATCTACGAGAAGCGTGGACTCAGCCCCGATCTCGCACGACAGGTGGCGATCCAACTCTCGCAAACTGATCAGCTCGCGGTGCATGCCCGCGACGAGCTCGGAATCAACAGTGAGGCGTTGGCGAATCCGGTGCAGGCGTCGATCGTCTCCGCGCTCAGCTTCATCGCGGGAGCGATCGTGCCGGTGGTGGTCGTGGCGATCACCTCCGCCGCGACGCGCGTCGTCGTCACCATGGTCGTGACATTGCTCGGCCTCGTGGCATTGGGCTCGCTGGGCGCCCGCCTGGGCGGGGCACCACGAGGTCGAGCGGCGGTGCGTGTGTTCGTCGGCGGGACACTGGCATTGCTCATCTCGCTCGGAATCGGCAAGGTGACCGGCAGCGTGATCTGAGTCAGTGCTCCATGGCGGCGGCGTTGGCCGCCTGCGCGCGTTCGGCGTCGACCGGTCGAGCGGGGAAGCACAATGAGCAAAGCAACGCGAGGAACAGCCCGATCGACGCGATCAGAAACGCAGTGTCGTACGCGTCTTGCGAGCGTTCGAGCGTGGGTGTGCCGCTTCCGAGGCGAGCCGCGACCACTGCCGAGAGTACGGCGACGGTCGTGGCGCCGGCGACCTGTGAGATGAGCGAACGCAGGGCGGACGCCTGCGCGACATAGCGGGCGGGCAGCGCGTTCATGGCAACGACGACGCCGGGCAGCGCACACAGGCCAAAGCCCAAGCCTTGCGTGCTCAAGGACGCGATGATCGTCGTCACCGGTGTTGACACGCCGACATGCGCCAACGAAAACGCCCCGAGACACATGAGGCCACTGCCGAGCACCATGGGTCGTCGTGCGCCGACCTTGTCGACCATGCGGCCACCGATGGACATACCAATGGCGGTCAAGAGCGCAGCGGGAGTGAGTATGAGGCCGACGCGCAAGGCGGTGTAACCGCGGATCGTCTCGAGGGACAGCGGTATGAACACGAGTCGCGTGTATTGCGCGGTGACCGTGAACAGTGTGACGCCCATCGACAGCGCGAACACGCCGATGGTGAGCATGCGCAGCTCGATCATCGGCTGTTCGGTGTGCAGTTCGTGCGCGACGAATGCCAGCAATGACGCGCCGCCGACGACGAGTGTTGCGATCGTTGCGCTGTTCGACCAACCCCAATCGTTCGCCTTCGTGACGCCGAACAGTGTCAGGGCGAGACCACCGCCGCCGAGGAAGAGCCCGAGCGTGTCGAGCCGGCGCGACTCGCGGTAGCCGAGGTCGCGCAGCACGCGGAGACCGAAGAACACGCCGAGCGAACCGATCGGTACGTTGATCAGGAAAAGCCAGTGCCAGCTCACCGCGGTGACGAGGTAGCCGCCCAGTGTCGGTCCGATCGCCGGAGCTGCCATCGACGCGATACCCCAGGTGCTCATGGCACGGCCGCGGCGTTGGGCCGGGAAGAGCTCGATCACGATCGCCATCCCGACAGGGGCGAGCGCACCCCCGCCGAGCCCCTGTAGTACGCGAAACGCGATCAGTGCGGGGAGATTGGGCGCGAGCGCGCACAACAACGATGCAAGGGTGAAGCCAATGAGCGAGAGGATGAAGATGCGTTTACGGCCGAAACGATCGGCGGCCCAGCCGGTTGCCGGCTGGGAAACCGCGACTGCGAGTAGGTAGGCGGTCACAACCCATTCGATGCCCTTGCCCGCGTGCAGGTTGTCGCGGATGTTCGGCAGCGCCACGTTGACGATCGTCGTGTCGAGACTGACCATGACGGTGCCGACGAGAACGACCGACAACGCCAGCCACTGGTAACGGTTGTTCGAGAACGCCTCGTGCTCGGCGGCAGCGGACTCGGGCGTCTGATGCAACGGCTGTTGCTCGATATCGGTCATCGTGACTTTTCGGGGGCCAATTCGGTGCCGAAGCGGATCAGCAGATCGAGGCCTGAGCGCACGAGGCGCACCCGACGTTCGCTGTCGCCGCCTTCGGTCACCCAGCGTTGACGGGCGTCGATGACTGCTGCCATCGTGCAGCGCCCGGCCAGCGACGGCCACGGGTCGGTGGGCTTGGTGTTGGTGCGCCGCGCCACGTGCTCGGCGATGGCACGCGCCCAGTCATCGAGATAGCGCAAGTTGTACGCCCGCAGCGCAGGGGACTCGGTGATGAGACGAGCCCTGATGAACTCGAGATCAGACCGCGAGTCGAGCTCGCGAGTCGAGATCAACAGTGCAAGTCGAACCGAGCGCAGGGGTGCCTCGTCGAGTGGCCGCAGCGCGAGCAACGCCTTGAACTTGGCGATGCGTTCGGCGTGGTCGGCGAACAGTACGTCCTCTTTGCGCTCGAAATAGCGGTGGAACGTCCGGGCGGATACATCGACGACATCAGCAATCTGCTCGACGGTGGTCGTGTCGAACCCTTGCTGGTCGAACAGGCGCAGGGCCGCATCTGCCAGTGCACGCCGCGTCGCCTGTTTCTTGCGTTCCCGCCGACCGAGCTCGGTGGGGTCAGGCGAATCGGCGGGACGCGCCTTGACGCTCGTCGGGGGAGCCACGCCGGCAGGATATCGCATCTGTCAGAATATGACAGATTACATAATGTGACGGATCGCGCTTGTGCGAGAATGCACAGTCATGGGGCAAGCAAACGATGCCGACGACGTGATCGCGATCAGCAACCTCGTCGCCGAGAGCCAGTACCTGATCGACAGCGGGCGCTGGTCGTTGCTCGCGGATGAGGTATTCGCCGCCGAACACGACGGCGTCGTGCCCGAAGCCGATTTCGGCTTTGCCGTCTGGCAAGGAACCCGCGCAATTCGCGAAGGCTTCGACGCGTCGTTGCAGCGCTTCGAGGCGTGCATGCACGCAGTGACGAACCTCTACATCACCGTTGACGGCGATCGTGGCACCGCTCGGTACTACGTGCAAGGTTGGCACTGGGTGCGCACGGCGGGGCCGCGCACATCGACCGAGGCCGACTTCCTCGTGCTGGGGGTGATGCACGACGACGTCGTGCGGCAATCGGGCGAGTGGCGAGTGGCGCGCCGCCGCCTCAGCCGTCTGGGTCCCGGCGTGGCGGTGGGAACTTTGCCTGATTTCCTCGCCGGTCTCGGCGAGAGCTGACGTCACCGCGTCGCTTCGGTGGCGAGCCCTGAGTTCGCCGCGACGTGAAGATCGTCGAACTCGGCCTCTTGTGTCGTGACGTCGTTGGCGCGCGTTCGCGCGGGCAACCACACCAGGGTGACGATCACGCCGACCGCGGCTGCGACGGCGCCGACGACGAGGCCGGTGTGCATTCCATCGAGGAATCCGGTGCGAGCGGCATCCGCGATCGCCGTGCCATTCGCACCGCCCACGCTATTGGCGGTCGCGAGGGCGGCGCCGATCGAATCCTTGGCCCGGTCGACGACATCGCCCGGCAACGCGAGCGGGGCCAACCGATCGCTCACCGTCGACGTGTACAACGAATTGAACACGCTGCCGATCACCGCGACACCGACCGCGCCTCCGACTTGACGAGTCGTGTCGTTCACCGCCGAACCCACGCCGGCTTTGGCCAGCGGCAGCGATCCCATGATCGATTCGGTCGCCGGCGCCATGGTGAGCGCGAGACCGCAAGCCGTGATCACCATGCGCCACACGAGGTCGGCGTAGGACGAGTCGCCGTGCGTCCCGGTGAGCAGTAGGAGACCGACGGTCGTGAGCGTCATTCCGGCACTGACCACGTACTTCGTGCCGAATTTCTCGACGAGGCGCGTCGAGTTGGGCGCAACGACCATCATCGGGATGGCGAAGGCCAACAACCGCACTCCGGTTTGCAGCGCGTCATAACCGAGCACGAACTGGAGGTACTGCGTCAGTACGAACAGTGACCCGAACATGGCGAAGAACGTGAGCATGATGGCGGTGCTGGCCGCCGAGAAGCGCGGATTGCGGAAGAACGTGAGGTCGAGCATCGGGTGGTCGCTGCGAATCTCCCAGATGAAGAACAGTGCAAGGAGGGCCGCCGCGACGACGAAGCTCGCGACGGTGACCGAGTTGCCCCAACCGCGATCGGGCGCTTCGATGACGGCGAAGAGCAGAGTCGACAGGCCGGTGATCGATAGCACCGCGCCGACCGGGTCGAGGCGCGGCGGGTGCGGATCTTTCGAGTCGGGGATGAGGAAGAAGCCGGCGACCAATCCGGCGCCGACGATCGGCAGGTTCACGAGAAAGATCGAACCCCAGTAGAAGTGTTCGAGCAGGAAGCCACCGGTGATCGGGCCCAGTGCCGCGCCGACGCCGGCGGTCGCGGCCCATACACCGATCGCCCGACCCCGCTCACGGGCGGGGAAGACGTTCGTGATGATCGACAGGGTCGCAGGCATGATGAACGCGCCACCGATGCCCATGAACGCACGCGTCCCGATCAGCACGTTGGGTGAGCCGGCGACCGCCGACAACAGTGAGCCGAGGCCGAACAGCACGAAGCCGACTTGCAGCGCGGGACGGCGGCCGAAGCGATCGCCGAGCGATCCCGCGGTGAGCAGCAGTCCGGCGAACACAAGTGTGTACGAGTCGACCATCCACTGCAGTTGCGTATTCGTGGCGTGGAGTTCGCGCACGATCGTCGGCAACGCCACGTTGAGGATCGAATTGTCGAGCACGATCACGAGCAGGCTGAAACAAAGCACCGCAAGGATCCACCAGCGCCGCTCTTCCGCTCGATACTGCACGCGTTCGGTCAGCTTCATGGGTCCTCCACTTCGGGTTGCGGCCCAGAGGGGAGGCTACGGTCGGTTCGGTCGCGAATCTCGGTGTCGGGTGGTGTGCTCCCCGCCACACAACCGTCTGCGCATCGATATGGCGCCGGCGATCAGATCAGACCGCGGCGACGCAGGCGACCGAATGCGAAGGCTCCCGGCAGCACCGGTAACCAGAAGCTGATGATGCGGTAGAGCACGACTGCGGCCGCCGCGGTGCCGGCCGGCGTCGCGGCTTTGCTCAAGCCGGTGACGAGCGCCGCCTCGAACGCGCCCAGTCCGCCCGGCGTCGGGCTGATCGATCCGATGGCTGCGGCGCCGAGGTAGATGATGGCCACGTCGAGGATCGATGTCGTCGCGCCCACACTGCGCAACGCGCCGCACAAAGCGAGCGTGTGGGCGCCGGTGACCCCAGCGGATCCTCCGAATAGCGCGGCGGCGCGACGTGGCCTGCGCAGTGTCGCGACGAGCGTGCGTCTGACGGTGCGGACGGGTTCTTTCCACCGGCGCGGAACGATGCGCGCCCACGTCACTGTCCCCGCGACGACGAACGCGACGATCACGCCGACGAGCATCGCGATGTCGTCGTTGGGATCGATGTCGCGATGCAGACCGCCGAAGAACGGCAGTATCGCAATGAACGCGATGACGTGCACGATCAATCCCGCGGCAGCGTTGAGCGTCACCGAAGCAACCGCGTCGGTCCGCTGGATGCCGCTTCGTTGGAGGAAGCGCACGTTGAGCGCAGTCCCTCCGATGCCCCCCGGTGCGAGCCGGTTCGTGAGCGCCGATGCAATCTGCACGACAAGTGTCCGCCCGAACCTCAGTGGCGCATGGGTAGCGCCGATCATGCCGATCGCGGCCATCACGTAGGTGGCGGCAGTCGCCGCGACACAGAGTGCCAACCACCCGGGCGCCGGTGAGCGCAACATGCGCAATGCCGATCTCGACCGATCGGCCCGTCGCAGCAACTCGGCAACACCAAGGCTCAACACGATCAGCATCGCGAGCCTGCGCACGACGCGGCTGCGCCCGCCGTTGTATGGGGCAGTTTCGTAGGACTCGAGCGGCTCGATGTCAGATGCCTGCCGCGACGAGGACGTAGTCACTGGCGAAGCCTGCCACGATGCCGGCGAAGATGCCCCACATGATGAGCTTGGTGAACGGTTGACGGCTCGCTACCTTCAGCAATTGGATGATGACATAGAGGATCGACCCAGCAGCGAGGGCCAAGAACGCAAGGAACAGCGTGTCATTTGCAAACGACTTGCCGACGATGGTGCCCACGAATGTCGGACCGCCGGCGAGCAGTCCCATCGCACCGAGGAATCCCCACGACGGGCGTTCGGCTTCGCCGGTGAGCGGCGCGATGATGCCAAACCCCTCTGTTGCGTTGTGCGCGCCGAAGCCGATGATCAGCAGCAGCGCCAGGCTGATCTCGCCGTTGGCCGCTGACTGGCCGATGACGAGCCCTTCAGAGAAGTTGTGCAGCCCGATTCCTGCTGCGATCAACAATGCAAGGCGCTTCGACGGTGTCCAACTGGACAATGAACGACGACGTTTTGGGACCGTCGACGGCGAATTCAAGTGCTGGTCGAAGTAGACGAGACCGATCAACCCGACCGCGAAACCGGTAACGAAGACCGCGGCGAGGCGGGCGAAACGCCACCAGCTCGCCACGCCGTCAGCCGCGTCGCTGAGCGCAGTCTCGACCGGCTCGTTCGCGTGGGAAAGGACATCGAACAGCAAGAACGCCAGAATGCCGATGGCCACGGCATTGAGCAGCGCCCGCAATCGGGGCGCGGGGTTGCGCAAACGGCCCACCGGCAGCCCGAGCAGGATTGTCATCCCCGCGATCGCGCCGAGAACGAGCACTCTGTTGCTCGACACTGTCACCTCCCGCTCACAGACCTGCGCTGAGTATGGTCGCCCGAGCATCGTGGTGTGCTCCCCGCCACACACCAACGCTCGATGACGTCGTGGCGCGAGACTGCACGGGTGCCGACCGCCGATCACAGCCACGTATGAGCGCGTCGGTGCGGGTGGGCACGGCACGCAAGCGAACGTTTGCCGCGCTCCAGGTACGCAACTTCCGGCTCTACATACTCGGCCAGACGATCTCGCAGGCCGGCACGTGGATGCAACAGATCGGGCAGGGGTGGCTCGTATTGCGCCTCACCGGATCGGGCACCGCTTTGGGCATCGTCATTGCGTGCCAGGCGCTGCCGGTACTGTTCTTCGCCCCTGCGGGTGGCCTGCTCGTCGACCGTGTCGACAAGCAAAAGCTGCTCATCATCACACAATTGCTGTCTGGTGTGCTCGCTCTTGTTCTGTGGGCACTGACCGCCACCGACACGGTCGAAGTTTGGATGGTGTACGGCCTGGCGCTCATGCTCGGATTCGTGCTCGTGTTCGACAACCCGGTGCGGCAGTCGATGCCCATCGAGCTCGTAGGCCCCGAGTTGTTGACCAATGCAGTCTCGCTCAACAACATCAACTTCAACGTGTCACGCGTCTTCGGCCCCGCGCTCGCGGGTGTCACGATCAATCAGCTCGGCATCAGTCCGTGCTTCTTGTTGAACGGCGTCACCTACGCCACTGTGGTCATTGCGTTGTTGATGCTCCGCAAAGATGAGCTCCACATCCAACCGCGGCAAGCGCGCGCCGGGCGACAAGTTCGTGAAGGCTTGCGGTACGTGTGGCGCACACCGCAGTTGCGGGTGCCTGTCATCTTGATGTTCGTCGTCGGGATGCTCACCTACGAGACGGGCGTGACGTTGCCGCTGCTCGCAAAAGACACGTTCCACGGTGGCGCCGGCACATACAGCTTGTTCACCGCGGCGATGGGCGTTGGCGCGGTCATCGTCGGTCTCGGTTATGCCGCGCGGATGAACGTCACTCGCGGTCTGCTGTTGCGGGTCACCGTTGTCCTCGGCATCTTCATGTTCGTGAGCGCCGCCGCACCGACACAGGGCATCGAACTCGCCGCGCTCGTCGCGTTGGGTGGTGCATCGGTGACGTTCCTCGTGGCCGCCAACGCCACGCTGCAACTGGCGACCCCACCCGAGATGCGGGGGCGGGTGCTCGCGCTGTGGTCGATGGCATTCATGGGTAGTACGCCCATCGGTGGGCCGCTGGTCGGGTGGATCGGCGAGCACGTAGGACCGCGGTGGTCGATGTTCGTAGGTGGTGCCGGACCGTTGGTCGCGGCCGCGGTCGCGTGGCCGATGCTCGCCCGACTGCACGGTGGGCTCGGCATCGGGTCGTCGCCCGAGACCGCCGTGGCCGCCGCGGCAGCGGGCGGCGACCGTGGCGGTCGTTGAACGCCGCGCCGGCGAGCAATTCGGAGACTCTAAGCTGCGCGCGATGGGGGACAGACTGAACAACAAGATCGCGGTTGTCACCGGCGGTGGTCAGGGCATCGGGCGAGGCATTGCGCTCGCGTTCGCATCCGAAGGCGCGCGCATCGCGATCGTCGACATCGACGGCGCCAAGGCCACTGCGGCGGCCAGCGAGTGTGCCGGTCGCGGTACCGAGGCGATCGGCGTCGAGTGTGACGTTGCCGATCGAGCGCAGGTCGATGCGGCGGTCGCGCGGGTCGTGGGCCAGTTCGGCGCCATCGACATTCTCGTCACGTGTGCCTTGGCCAAGGTCAAGGTGCAGCCGTTCGAGGACACTCCGATGTCGGGTATCGAAAAGATGTGGCGAGTCGGCTACCTCGGGGTGACGAATACGATGCAGGCCTGCCTTCCGCAGCTTCGCGAGCGGCACGGCAAGGTGATCAACTTCGGTTCCGGCGCGGGCATCGGCGCGGCGGCCGGCTACGCGTCGTACGGTCCTGTCAAAGAGGCCGTCCGCGCGATCACGCGCATCGCAGCAAAGGAATGGGGCAAGTTCGGCATCAACGTGAACGCGATATGTCCGTTTGCGAAGTCCGACCAATTCGACGAATGGGCAGAGGCCAATCCAGCACAGGTGGCCATGGCGCTCGCCGGATCCACACTCGGCCGCATCGGCGACTGCGAGCTCGACATCGGTCGCGCTGCGGTGTTCCTCGCGAGCGACGACGCCTCGTACATCACCGGCCACAGCCTCATGGTCGACGGCGGCCAAGGCATGCCGCTGTGACCACTCACTGACGAAGCATCGCCGAATCGATTCCGACTAGCGTCCCCTCGTGCGCGCTTGGCAAGTTCAACAACATGGTGCCCCTCGAGACGCGTTGCGCCTCGTCGAGATCGACGAGCCGACGCCCGGCGAGGGCGAGGTACGGCTGCGCGTGACTGCGGCGGCCATCGGCATGCCCGACGCGTTCATGTGCCAGTCGACGTACGCACTGACACCGCCGTTGCCCTTCGTGCCGGGACAAGAAGTATGTGGTGTCGTCGACGCGGTCGGCCCCGGGGTCGATCTGGCAGTGGGTACTCGCATCATGGCGGTGACGAGCTTCACCGACGGGCGAGGGGGGTTCGCCGAGTCCACCATCGCGCGCGCGGTCAGCGCGTTCCGAGTACCCGACGACATGAGCGACGTCGACGCAGCAGGTTTTCGTATCGGCTTTTCCACGGCGTGGATCGGTCTCGTGCGCCGCGGCGCATTGCGCGAAGGCGAGTGGCTACTCGTGCTGGGCGCGGCCGGCGGCTCGGGCGCGACCGCGGTGCAGCTCGGACGGGCGTTCGGTGCGCGAGTGATCGCAGTGGCCGCGGGCGCCGACAAGGTCGCGTATTGCCGGCGCATGGGCGCGGATGTCGTCATCGATCGCTCCGCCGAGTCCGTACCCGACGCGGTGCGTGCCGCAACCGGTGGTCACGGCGCGGATGTCATCTACGATCCCGTGGGCGGCGAGCCGGCCGAAGCATCACTGCGCGTGATCGCCCCTTTCGGTCGCCTATTGGCGGTCGGCTTCGCCAGCGGGCGTTGGGTGCGCGTCGATACCGTGCACGCGGTACGGCACAATTATTCGTTGGTCGGGGTGTACGCAGGGGGCTTCTCTCGTGATGAGAGCGAGGCCGACCACGAAGCATTGTTGGCGTTGGCCGCGCAGGGCAAGCTCACGAGCTTTGCTCACACTGCGCCGTTCTCCGCGCTACCCGACGCAGTCGAGGCCGTCGCCAACGGCACGGTGATCGGCAAAACGGTGATCGTCTTCGACTGAACCCGCCTACGTCGGCTTCTGCAGGTAGTCGAGCGGGTCGCCTCGCGTCAGCAGCGAGTGACTGCGCGCTTGCGCGAGCGCATCGAAGTTGTCGCGAATGTCGGGATGGCGATTGCCGGGCAATATCCAGAACGTGTCGTTTTGAATGCCTTCGACGACATACTCGGCCACTTCGTCGGGCTCGATCGGTCGTCGTGGGTTGCCGCTCGCATTCATGCGCTCGAGCATCTGCGCGTACGTCAGCGTCGGTGCCTCTTCGCGCGGCTCGATCGGCGCGTACTCTGCCTGGCGGTTGCGGTTCGACGTGAAGAGGCCGGTGTTGATGGTTCCCGGCGGCACCAACACCGACGCCGACACCTTGGACCCTTGCGCGCGCAGCTGACCGTAGAGCACCTCGGCCATGCTGAGCCCTGCCGCCTTTGTCATCGCGTAGACGCCGCCCGACGGGGTCGGCGCGATGACGCCAACCGACGACGACGTGATGACGCAATGCCCTTCTTCGTCTTGCGCGGTCATGATCGGCAGGAACGCTTTGATGCCGTGGATGACGCCCCACACGTTGACCGCCATGCCCCAGGCCCAGTCGTTGAGGTCGACGTCCCACATGTTGCCGCGCCCGCCCGACGCGACGCCCGCGTTCAAGAACGCGACGTTGATCTTGCCGTAGGTGCGCACCGCCTCGTCGGCTGTTGCCTTGACCGACTCCCACTGTGTGAGATCGGTCGGGACACCCGTGACATCGAGCGACTGGTCGCGCAGCGCGGCTACCGCTGCCGCGAGTGCCGGTTCTTCGATATCGGCGAGCACCACTTTCATGCCGAGTTGGGCGAACCTCTGTCCCGTCGCCCGGCCGATGCCACTGGCACCACCGGTCACCACCGCGACCTTGCCGGCGAAGTCCTTCATGCTTGCTCACTTTCGAGAACCCATTGCGGCAACCGCACCGCGGGCCCGCCGTTGGGTGACGGCAGGGGATCGGTAAAGCTGCACCTGACCTTCGCGCCGTTCGTGACCGACTCGGGCGTGACATCGAGGAGGTTGCCCACGACACGCAGGTCGGGATGGTCGTCGAGGGCGACCACGACCACGTTGTACGGCACCTTCTCCGCGAGTAGCGGATGCACTGCGTGATGCACGATGGTGAATCCGTCGATTCGGCCTGTCGGTGTCGTGGCGATGTAGTCGTGATCGAGTCCACCGCACTCGATGCATACGCCGATCGGCGGATGTTGCACCGAACGGCAGGCGCGGCACGTCTCGAGCCGCAACTCGCCGCTGGTGAAGAACGCTTCGTTGTGATCGGTGATCGCCGGCAGTGTCCATTCGGCCGGCAGATAGCGAGGGGTTGGGTCAGTCATGAAGAGCTCCTACACCTGCTTCGACAGGAGGATCGCGCTCGATGGCGGCGTCCCCGGGCCGGCAACCGACAAGCTCAGTTCGACGTTTTCGACCTGACACGTCGACTGCCCGCGTACTTGCCGCGTTGCCTCGTTGACCAATTGAAATCCGTGGATGTATGCCTCGGCGAGGTTGCCACCGCTCGTGTTGAGGGGCAGGCGACCGTCGGGCCACTGCAGGTTGCCGTCACCGACGAACGCCTCGACGTCGCCCGGTTCGCAGAAGCCGATATCGGCGATGGCCATGAGCGTGGTACCGGTGAAGTTCTCGTAGAACTGCGCGACATCGATATCGGCGGGTTTGACCCCCGTCGTGTTCCAGAGGTGGGCGCCGACACTGCGAAAGCGTCCGTTGGGGTAGGCGTTGTCGGCGAGTGCCCACAGGCCGGCGCGGGACTCGACACCGACCGCGCCGCCGAGAATGAATGCCGGAGGCTGGCGCATGTCGCGAGCGCGCTCACTGGTCGTCACCACGACCGCGGCGGCACCGTCGTTCTCCTGGCAGCAGTCGTAGAGGTGGAGCGGTTCCGCGATCCACCGTGAGTTGTGATAGTCGTCGCGGGTCAATGGCCGCCCGTACATCACCGCTCGTGGATTGCGTTGCGCGTGCGCGTAACACGCAAGGCTGATGTCGGCCAGCGCCTCTTGCGAGATGCCGTACTTGTGCATGAACTTGTTGGCGATGATTGCATTTCGAACAACCGGTGCGGCCGCACCGAACGGTGACAGGTACGCAAACTCTTCGACCGCGGGCGTGATCGAGCGGGCTTGCCCGAAGCGGCCCGCACGACCCTGATCGAGGGCGCGGAACACGACCACATGGTTGGCATGACCGGCGCACACCGCTGCGTCGGCGAGGAGCACGGCTTGCGCCCCCAGATTGCCGCCCCCGCTCCATGCTTGCGAGGCAAAGCGTAGGTTGCCGAAGCCGATGACCGAAGCCAGGCGCGCCGCGTCGGCACCGTTGTGCATGAACGAGACGATGCCGTCGATGTCGGTCGGTCGCAGGCCGGCGTCGGCGATCGCGTTGCGGATGGCGATGCACGCGAGTTGGAATGCGTCGTGCGGGGACCGGCCGGCGCGGTAATAGATCGATTCGCCGACTCCGACGATGGCTGCCTCACCTCGCATCGATCACCATCTCAGATCACACCGTCGTCTCGGAGTCCGGCGATGGCGCGTGAGTCCATGCCCAACAGTTCTCCCAATACGTACTCGTTGTCCTCGCCGTAGCACGGCGCACCGCGATCGAGCGTGCCGCCGGCGTGGGCCGGCGTTTCGCTCATCTTCACTGCGATGTCGGCAACGGGCCACGTGCCGATCTTCGTGCCGGTGACCTCGGTGAGCCATTCGAGAGAAGCGAGTTGCGGATCGTGGTCGACTCGATCCTCTGCGGTCTGGCAGACGCCGGCGGCGACCCCGGCGTTCTGCAACGCGTGCATGAGGTGGTACCCGTCTTCGCCGCGCGTCCAGGCGGCGATAGCGGCGTCGAGTGCGTCTTGATTGGCGAGCCGCGACTCGAGGGTCGCAAACCGGGTGTCGGTGATCCACTCGGGATGTCGTGCGACTTTGGCGACTGCGTCGAACTCGTCGTCGGTGAAGCAGGCGATGGTCACCCACCGATCGAGACCGGCGGTGGCATACGCACCGTGCGGTGCCGCCCGTTTGTAGGGCGATCGGTTGCCGTAGCGGCCGAACTCGCGACCGTTGACCGACCAGTCGAGCACGGACACACCGGTGAGGAAGATGCCGGTCTCGCACTGTGACGCGTCAATGTGTTGACCACGGCCCGTGCGATCGCGCCGATAGAGGGCGGCCAGCATCGAGGTGGCGAAGCTGTACGCACCGATCCAGTCGAGATACGAGTAGCCCCACCCGGCCGGCATCGCGGGCGAAGGCAGACCGGACATCTCGGAGGTGCCGGCCAGCGCGGCGGCCACCGGACCGACTGCACGAAATCGCCCATACGTGCCAGCGCTGCCCATGCCGGACTGCTGCGCGTAGATGATGTCGGGTTTGATCGATCGCAACACCTCGTAGCCGAGGCCCCAACCTTCGAGCACTCCGGGCGAAAATCCTTCGGCGACGATGTCGGAGATCGCGACCAGTCGCCGGGCGATGTCGAGACCTTTCGGGTGGCGCACATTGAGCGAGATCCCGCGCTTGCCGGGGTTCTTGTTGTTGAACTGGCCACCCATGTCGCTATCGGTGACGCCGGCCAGCGGCCCGATGGCGGCGCGGCGAGCATCGCGTCCGCCGACGGGAGCCATTGCGCCGAGGCGTGTATCAGGGTGCGCGTGCCATTCGACTTTGATGCTCTCCGCGCCGAGGGCGGCGAGGAAGCGGGTGCCCCCCGCAGACGCCAGGAACCACGTGAAGTCGAGGATGCGGACACCATCGAGTGCCATGGCCGAGCCTCGGCGCGGATGGCGCCGGGGGTGCTCGGGCGCGGCCACCGTGACCAGCGCGCGTGCTGCTCGCTCGCCGAGGTCACCGAGGAGCGAATCGGTGTCTTCGCCGACGAGCGGCGCACGCCGTCCCACGCGCCATGGCACGTCGGACACCCACTTGCTGGTGACATACGTGAACGAGCGGCCGAGTTCGGGATGGTCGACTTCGGTGAACGTCGCGCGGTTGCGCCAATGCTCGTCGGCGGCGTTCTCGTGTGGCTTACGCAGCGGCACGCAGATCAAGCCCGCCTCTTGTGCGTCGCGCCATGGCATCGACTCGTAGGCGTACTTGCGGATGAAACGGCCGACGACCTCCTGCGCGTGCGCCGCGGACTCGGTGGCGACACCGCTTCCCGGTATCTGACGAGCCGACGAGCCACCGGTGGGTTCGCTGTCGACGAGATCGGCGGCCATGTCATAGCGCGAGAGGAAGGGCACGAGGTTGGCCCGGTCACGCGGCCCCAGCAGCGTCATCGTGAACCAACGGCCATCCTTGGTGTGCGAGATCGACGGCACCAGCGAGACCTTCTCCGCGGCGTGGCGGCAGGTCTGACGCCACAGCGGGACACGGCGCATGATCCAATTCATCAAATCGAGTTCGGTGTTCTTGGAGACCGCCTCGTGCACTGCGCAGGAAAGGTATTGACCGCGCCCGGTGCGTTGCTGATGGATCAACGCGCCGATGACCATCGTGACCAACTGTTCGCCGGCGACGTGGTAGGCGTGCCACATCTGCGGAGCGATCGGCGGGAGGTCGTAGGTGCCGTCGGGTTGCGGGTCGTAGCCGCAATTCATCATCGGACCGCCGAGCGCGAGATGCACGAGGTCTGATCCCTTGAAGTGCGCCCACGGGCCGTCGTCACCGAACGGCGACATCCGCGCAACGATCAGTGACGGAAATCGATGCTGGAGTTCGTCTCGGCTCAGCCCGAGTGAGTCGAGCCACCCCTGCGGTGTCGACTCGATCAAGACGTCCGTCTGTTCGAGCAATTGCAGCATTCGGTCACGCGCCGACTCGTCGCCTTGGAGATCGAGTACGACCGATCGCTTGCCTCGGTTGTAGTGCCAGAAGTAGAGCGACCGCTCGGGGTCCTCGATGTCATCGAGGAATGGACCGATCCGGCGGGTCGAGCTGCCGCCGGGGGGTTCGATCTTGATCACGTCTGCACCGAGGCCGGCCAGTGCCAGCCCGCAGTACTCCGCTTGCTCATCGGCGATTTCGATGACGCGGACACCCGCGAAGTTGCTGTTCGATCCGGTGTCGTCGACCGTCATCGTCAGATGGTGATGCGGTAGAGCTTGGCCGCGTTGTCTTGCAGCACCTTGCGTTGCACTTCCTCGCCCCACGGTGAGAGTACGTCCAACGCATGTTCCCGAGCCGATGGGTACAAGCAGGTCGGATGGGGAAAGTCGGTCTCGAACATAACGTTGTCGACGCCGATGTCTTCGAGCAGCTTGCGCGGACCGATGTCCTCGAACCAGAAGCACGCGTAGACCTGCCGGCGGAAAAGCTCGGACGGGAACGGCTGGTCGAAGCCGCGCCCGTCGGGCGTGGTGTCGCGGAGTTGATACTCGAGACGCTCGATGACGTAGGGAATCCAGCCGATACCACTCTCGACGGACACCCATTTCGTGGCGGGGAAGCGCACCAGCAAGTCGCTCGTGAGAAGGTTGCTCAACACTCGCGCGTTGTGCAACTCGATCAAGCAGCTGCCGACGACGTGGCGGCGGTGATGGGGCAGCGACGGCCATGCGCCGTTCATGAACGTCTCCATGCTGAACTCGCTGGCGCCGACGTGCAGGTTGATCGGCATGGCGAATTCGGTGCAGGCCTCCCACAGCGGGTCCCAATGCCGGTCGACGAGGTCGGGGAACCCGGCCGAATGTGGTTCGCTGCACATGACGATGCCGCGGAGGTCGAGCTTGGTCGCAGCCCGCTCGACTTCTTTCACCGCGAGGTCGATGTCCCAAAACGGCACGAGTGCCTGTGGGAAGAGGCGGCCGTTGGATACCGCTTGCATCTCGGCGATGGCGTCGTTGTACGTCTCGACGATGAGCTTCGACAGGTCGCGGGGCAGCTTCATCAAGCGGTGGCCGCCGAAGCCGGCGATGTTGGGATAGATGATCTGCGCGAAGATGCCTTGTTCGGTCATGAAATCGACTCGTTCGCGCGGATCGTGCGATGCAGGATGCACTTCACCCACGCGTCGCCCGGCGGTGATGTCCCAGTCCCACAGTGCGGTCTTGGTACCGTCCTTGTTGATGACGCTGCCCGCACCGGCACGGGCCGAAAGGACTTCGTCACCATTGACGAGCCAGGCAAACCCCTTTTCGACGCTGCCTACCTGGTGCGGCACGAGATCGTGGAATTTCGCCGGCACACGCGACGTCCACAGATCGGCCGGTTCGCTGTAGTGGGTGTCGACATCGATGATCTTCACGTCGGTGGCAAGCGCTCCCATTGATTACCCCATCTCTCTCACGCCGTCGACGCCGTGATCGGCGCGGCGCTCTCGAACAAAACCGAAGTGGCGCACAGCTGATCGATCTGCGCGTCGCTATAGCCGAACTGCTGCAGCACCTCGCGGCTGTGCTGGCCGGGTACGGCCGGCGGCCCGCCGATCTCCGCCCGTGTGTCGGAGAAGTCGATCAACCGGCCGAACATCTCCATGCGTCCGTGGATGAGGTGTCCGTCGCGCGAGACGATCAACTCTCGCTCGCGCAACTCGGGATCGTCGAGCACGGTCTGCGAGAACTCGTTCGACGAGACCTCGCAAGGAACTCCGGCCTGATCGAGCCGGTCGAACCAGTGCGAGGCGGTGTCGGAACGGAACTGCGCCGCGAGCACTGTCGCGAGTGCGTCGTCGTTGGCCGTGCGCTCGGCCCGTGTGGCAAATCGCGTGTCGGTGCCGAGCACCGGCACGGCGCGGGCGAGCGCGTCCCAGTGCGCCTCACCGAACGTCGCAAGGCACAGCCAGCCCTCGCGGCACTCGTACAAACGGTAGAGCGCACCGAGGCCCAACAACTCGGCATCGACGGTCGGCCGCTCGAAGCGTTGCCCATCGGGCGTGGTGTACACCCGCGCCGAGCTGAACATCGACGCATTGACGATGTTGGTGTGGACCTCTTGCCCTTCACCCGTGCGATCGCGGTGGTAGAGCGCTTGCACGATGCCGATGGCAGACAGATAGCCGTTGCCGAGGTCGCCGCCGCTCGCGCCGCTGAAATACGGCCGGCCGCCGTGCGCCATGCCGCCGTCTTCCCATTCGGTGCCGCCGAGCGCGTTGCCGGTCTGGTCGTTGCCGGGCAGGTGTGCGCGCGACCGGTCGAAGCCGGCGGTGCGGCAATACACCAACGATTGGTTGACGGCGCGCAGAGAGTCGTAGTCGAGGTGCAGCTTGGTTGCGGCCTGCGGGCGGATGTTCATGAGCACGACGTCACTTTGACGCACGAGGTCGTATGCGATGGCGAGTCCTTCGACCGACTTGACGTCGAGCGACACGTGGCGCTTGCTGCGATTGACCTTCATGGCCATGTTTGTGCTCAGCCACATGTTCTGTTTCGGTGGATCGATCTTGATGACCTCCGCACCGAGTTGCGCCAACAATTCGCCGCCCCACGGGCCGGCGACCGCGAGGCCGAAGTCGAGCACACGTATCCCCGCGAGTGGGCCGGCGAGCGTCACCGCTGCGCCGGCGGTGGCCCCTTGTGTAGTGGTCACCGCGGCAGCCTCATCGCGCACCACCTCCGTGTGCTCGCCGCGATGCGGTGCCGCGCCGGGCACCGCTCCCGGCGTACGCCCCAAGCGGTAGAAGACGCCCGGCTGACGCAACGGCCCGAGATCGGGGTCATCGACATCGGCGATCCAGCCGTCTTCGATCAGCGCTGGGTCACACAGCACTTCTTCGGGCGGTCGTACCGGTTGCAACGCCACACTCGCCTCTGCCGCGAGGCGCACCCAATCGGCTTGGGGGAACTTCGCGAAAATCGGCTTTGCCTGCATGCGCACGCGCAACAGCGTCTCGAGATCGGCATTGCGTCCACCGGTCTCGGCGAGGAACGCGTCGAGCGCTGCTGGATCAGGATGGCGCAACTCATCGCCGGCGCCGGCGAGGATCGCCCACTCGGGCCGCGAGGTCCATTGGTTGATCCATCGACCGTCCGCGCACTCGTAAAAGCACCACGAACCCGACATGATCGTGATGCCCGGGCCATGGTTCATGATCTCGCCCATCGACGTGGGACGGCCGGTCATGTCGCTCGCGTGCTCGCTGCGCTGCCACATCGAGCCTTGATACGCGACGATGCCCTGCAGCAACGATGTTTCGACGTGTTGGCCGCGGCCGGTCGTCTCGCGGGCGCGCAGGGCGGCGCTCGCTCCGAGTGCTGCGAGATACGCGGTAGAGATGCTGGGTGCAGGTGTTGCAGTGAAGACCGGACCGTTGCGGTCGAACCAATGCCGTTCGGCGGCCGGCAGCTCGGTCGCGGGACCGAAGAGGTCGCGACCGGCGACGTGGTCGGCGGACGACCCGGGCCATGCGCGCGCTTCCCATTGGAAACCGGTGCGGGCCGCAACCAATTGGTCGTAGGCCGGACGATCACGATGTCGACTGTCGGGTCCGTATCCGGTGATCGAGCAGTACACGAGGCGCTCGTTGCGCGCCCGCAGTGTCGGATAGTCGATGCCGAAGCGCGCGGTGACACCGGGAGCAAATGACTCGATGACGACATCTGCGTTGGACGCCAACGCGAGGAAGCGTTCCCGATCGTCCGTTTCGGCCAGATCGAGCACGGCCGAACGCTTGCCGCGGTGATACACGCGGTAGTCGAGCCAGTCGGCGAAGGGATCCTCGCCGGGACGTTCGATGCGCGTGACCTCGGCCCCGTGCGTGCACAACAACATCGCCGCCGCCGGACCCGCGACGCCCCACGACAGATCGAGAACCCGTACGCCGGACAGCACCCCCGTCATGGCCATACCTCCCCCGGGAGCAGTGCCCCAATCCGACGATAGTAGCTACTATGACGAGCAGCAGGAGGTCCGTCATGGACGAAGCGTTGATCTCGGCCGACTCGCATGTGACGGTTCGTCACGAGCAAGTGAAAGAGCGGCTGGCGGACACGTTCCACGAGGACTACGACGAGGCGACTGCACAGTTTCAACGGCGCGTGATGAACGCGCCGGCGGGCGCGGCGAACCAATCGATGATGCAGACGTTCAGTCATCCCGCGTTCGGGAGGCCGGGCAATGCCGACCCGCACGAGCGTCTCACCGACATGGACACCGACGGTGTGCAAACCGAAGTGCTCTATTGCGAGGTCAGCGCCTACCGGTTCCTCTATCGCATTCGTCGCGGATGGCAAGAGGCGACGCACGCGTTCAACGACACCCTACGAGACTTCGCCGCGGTTGATCCGAAGCGCCTGGTCGTGTCGTACCAGATACCGATTCACGACATCGAGTTCGCGGCAAGCGAGGTGCGTCGTGTGGCCGAGAGCGGCGGCAAGTCGTTGCAGCTGCCCGTGTTCCCGACCGAACTCGACCTGCCCGACTACTACGACGAGCGCTACGACCCGCTCTGGGCGGCGATTCAAGAAACCGACCTGCCGATCTGTTTGCACATCGGTCTGACGACACGTCTCGAAGACTTGGCGCAACGCGATCCAACACCACAGCAAGCGCTGATGGCCACGATGACGGGGCTCTCCTCGGGAGAGGCCATCGGCATGTGGCTACTCGGCGGCACGCTCGAGAAGTTTCCTCGCTTGAAGGTGGTGTTTGTCGAAGCGGGGTTGTTATGGGTGGCCTGGTTCCTCAACAGTCTCGACGACAAAGTCGTGCGTCGCGGGTATCGATATCCCGCGCTCTCCGAGCTGCCCAGTTTCTATTTCCATCGCAACCTCTTCCTGACGTACATCGATGAGCCCGATGCGATCCAGCTCCTTCGGCATCGACTCGGCGTCGAGAACATCATGTGGTCGTCGGATTACCCGCACCCCGTTTCCAGCTGGCCCAATTCTCGGGCGATGGTCGAAAAGTCGTTGCAGGGGGTTCCGGCCGACGAGCGACAGTTGATCGTGGCGGGCAATGCCACCCGAGTTTGGAATCTGTGACGGCACGCGACCCGGATTCGGGGTTTTTGCGCCTGGGATCAACGCCATGGGCAGTCGCTTCTGTCCCTAAATCATAGGATTTCGCGCTACGGTCGCCGTATGGAAGATGGGGCGTCGACCAGTATCAGAGCGCGCTCGCTCAGTCCTGATGCCGTGGTGGCCGGGGCGCTCGAGATTGCCGACGAGGAGGGCGTCGCCGCAGTCACCTTGGCAAAGGTCGCCCGTCGCCTCGGATGCCACGTCACGTCGCTCTACACACACGTGAACTCGATCGATGATCTTCATCGGCGGATGGCGATCGTCAGCCAGTCCGATCTCGCCCAACAGTTGTGGGAAGCCGCACTCGGCCGCTCGGGCGTCGATGGTCTCTATGCCGTCGCCCATGTGTATCGCAGCTTCGCCAAAGCCCATCCTCTGCGGGCGCGGCTGCTCTTCGTGGCTCCTACCGAACGCGACCCCGAGTTCGAGGAGGCGGGACGGCGACTTGCCGAGCCGATTCGCGCAACGTTGCGTGGATTCGGGCTCGACGAGCACCGCGTGCGCCACAGCCACCGTGCGTTCAGCGCGGCGATGCGCGGGTTCACGTTGGCCGAGGCGCATGGTTCCTACGCGAGCGGCGAGGCCGACGAGACGTTCGAGCGACTCGTCGACCTCTTCGTGGTCGCGATGGCTACCGGCGAGTGGCCGAAGCCCTGACTGCTACTTCTTGATCCACAACTTGTCGAAGAATACGCCGCCACCGTCTTCCCACATCTCGATACCTTGCACGCGATCCTTCTTCGTCGTCAACGCAGTGACGGTGCGAGTAGTGATGATCATCGGGATGCCGTCGTCGATCAGCAATTTCTGCACGTCGGTGTATTCCTTCTTGCGCGTCGCGGTATCCGTCGCGTTGCGAGCCCGCAAGAGCGCCGCGTCGACGAGCGGGTTGTTGTATCCACTGAAGTTGCGTGTGCCCTTCGAGTGCCACGAGTCGTAGAACTGCGGTTCGGGGTCGGCGCCGAGGAACGCGTAAGGAATCATCTGATAGTTCTTGGCCCGCAAGTCGGAAGTTGTTTGCGCACCGGGTTTGAGTTCGGTCTTGACGCTGACCTTCTGCAGTTTGTTCAGGGCGGCGGCGATGAACTCCGCGATCTTCGGGTTGGCGCCGGCGTCGCTCGTGGTGAGGGTGAATTCGAGGTTCTTGCCCTTCTCTGCGACGTACGCGTCCACCAGTTTCTGTGCCTCGGTCGTGCTGAATTTGGGGAATACCACTGCCGCGTCGTACCACGGTGTAGTTGCCGGGAACCACGACGCGATGGGTTCGTCCAATCCGTCGGTCGCGACTTGGGCGAGCTGTGCCGGATCGATAGCGAGTTGCACCGCCTTGCGGGCACGGGCGTCGTTGAACGGCTCTTTGGTGAGGTTGAATTGAAGACCGGAAGCCCCGACGCCGTTGACGCGCTGCGCGACCAGGCCTGCGTCCTTCGCCTGCTTTTGCACCGGCAATGTGTTGAGCCACGCGAGATCTGCTTCACCCGTGGTGAGACTGTTCAACCGCTGCGTCTCGTCAGGCATGACTCGGAATTCCAGCTCGTCGAGGTAGGGCTTGCCGGTCTGCCAGTAGGTCGGGTTGCGCGTAAGCACCATCTTGGAGTCGCGTGTCCACTCCTTCATGATGAACGGGCCCGCGCCGACGATGTTGGCTGCAGTGGTTCCGTAGTCCTTGCCTTTGGCCTTGACTGCAGTCGGCGAGGCCGACCATGCCAGATTCGATGCCACGTTGCGCGGGAACTGACCGTTCTCCGCGTTGAGCGTGACTTTCAGCGTCAGCGCGTCGACGACTTCGATCGACTTCATCGACTGGATGAGCGGGCGCGCCGTGGAATTGAGCGCGGGATCGTTGTGACGATCCCAGTTGAACTTCACCGCTTCGGCGTCATATGGCGTGCCGTCGGAGAACTTGACGTTCGGCCGCAGCTTGAGCGTCCAGACGATGCGATCGGTGGATGTCAGCGACTCGGCCAAGGCCGGTTTGACTTCACCGGTTTTGTTGTCGGTGAGCATGAGTGCGTCGTACACGGCATACATGCGCGGCGGCTCGCCGCCGAGGCCCGAGGAACCCGTCACCGCGATGGGATCCATGCCGCGGGTCTCCGAAGTGATCAGCACCGAAAGCTTGCCCCCCGTGACCGGTTGCAGCGAGGTCGTCGACGCAACGGCACCGGTGCCCGGCGTGCCCGTCTGGCTTGGTGTGGCATCGTCGCCTTTCGAGTCGCCGCAGGCGGTCGCCAACAAGGCCGCGGCAAGGAAAAACGAGATCAGCCCCCGGAAACGCTTCATGTGACCCTCCCCCAAGGTTCGAGAGCGGAACCTAGCAAACCTATGCCGTTTGGGTCCAGGCCTATAGAGATGGGTGAGCGGTCTCGGCCGCTACGCCGCGAGCTCACGCAGGCCAAGAACGGCGCGAGCGCGATCGCCGACGGTGTTCAGGGAGAAGACCGTGAGCAACAACACGATGCCGGGCACGAAGACGAGATGGGGCGACGTCGCCAAGTTCGGGCGCCCGTCGGCCACCATCGCGCCGAGCGCCGGGGTCGGCCCGGGAATGCCCACGCCGAGGAAGCTCAGCGAACCTTCGGCCACGATGAGCCCTGCCATCGCGAGGAACGACACCGACATCACCGGCAGCGCGACGTTCGGCATGATCTCTCGCACGATGATGCGTCGCGACTTCGCCCCCATCGCTCGGGCAGCGAGTACGAACTCGCGGCTGGCGAACGTCAGCGTATTGGCGCGAGCGACCTTCGCTTGCGTCGGAAATGCCAGAAATATCAAGGAGATCGTGAGCGTGCGGAAGCCGGGACGCAGAGCGGCCGACAATGCGAGTAGGAACATCAGTGGGGGGAAGGCGAGGAGGGTATCGGTGACGAGATCGAAGATCCGGCCGAACCAGCCGCGGAGGTATCCCGCGGTGACGCCGAAGGCAACTCCGAGCACCATCGCCAGTGTGACCGCGCCCAATGCCAATAGCAGACTGACCCGCAGCCCGTAGATCACGCGCGACAATTCGCTGCGGCCGACCGAATCGGTGCCCAATGGTTCATCGAGGCGGAAGCCGGGCTTGCGCCGAAACTGACTGACCCCTTTGTCAGGTGTCTCGGCGTAGTGCTTGAGCGGTAACAGGTCGGCGAAGACCGACACGAAGATGCAGAGCCCGAGCCAACCCGTCGCGAAACCGAAGGCGAACCGACCGCGTCCTCGGCGCTGGCGTCGGCGGTTGCGCGCCGCACGCGTTGGCTCGACGAGTTCGACCTCTACCGGTGGGACCATCTGATCAACCATGCGCGGTCAACGCCCGGATGCGTGGATCGAGCCACGCGTAAACGACAGTGATGATCATGTTGAGTGCGACGTAGACGGTGCCGACGAAAAGCACCACACCCTGGACGACGATGATGTCCTTGCCGCTGATAGCAGTCAACACCAACCGGCCCAACCCTGGCAGCGCGAAGATCTGCTCCATGATGACGGTGCCGCCGATGAGACGGCCGAGCGCGATACCGGCCACCGTGACGAGCGATATCGATGACGGTCGGAACGCATACCGAAACAAGATTTGGCGGCGGGGCAGACCGATCGCACGGGCCGCCAAGATGTAGTCCTGGTCGAGCGTATCGACCATGTCCGATCTCAGCAGCCGCGCGAATTGCGCGAGCTCGAGCATCGCCATCGCGAAGACCGGCAACGCGACGTGGCGCAGGTTCTGGTGCAGGTCTTCGGTCATCGGCGTCCACCCCGCCACCGGCAGCAGCTTGAGTTTCACCGAGAGGATGAACACCAAGAGGGTCGCGGTCAGAAACGGAGGAGAGGACAACATCAACGAGGTCACGCCGCTGCTGGCGCGGTCGAATCGGCCTTCACGCACGTGCGCGGCATACGCACCGAGCGGAATCGCGACGAGGAGGGCCAAGATGAGTGCAAGCGCCGAGAGCTCGAGATTGACCGGAATACGGCTGCGGATTTCGTGCGCCACCGGGAGCTTGGTCCGGAAAGAACGACCGAGATCGCCGTGCAGGGCGTCGCCGACCCACTCGACGTAACGAGTCGGCAATGGCTTGTCGAGCCCCAGTTCGCGATGTATCGAGGCAATCTGCTCGTCGGATGCTTCGGGTCCGAGTACCTCGAGCGCCGGGTCACCGGGCGCGAGGTCGACGAGTATCAGCGCCGAAACGCTGACGAGAAACAGCACCGCCACGAGATGCAGCATGCGCTGGCCAATTGCCCTCATCATCACCTCCCCCCGGATGCAATTTCGGCGATGCTAGTCAGTTCTTCGCGAGGATCATGCCGCTGCGCCCGCCCGCGACCATGACGTGCTCCGCGTTGGGTACCTGGTTGACCGCGGTGCCGCGGATCTGGCGCACCGCTTCGAGAATGTTGTTGAGGCCGTGAATGTAGGCCTCGCCGAGTAGCCCTCCATGCGTATTGACGGGCAGTGAACCGCCCAACTCGATGTTGCCGTCGGCGATGAAATCCTTCGCCTCGCCCGGACCGCAAAAGCCGAGACCTTCGAGTTGGAGAAACACGATGGGACTGAAGTTCTCGTAGATCATGGCGGCGTCGATGTCGCGCGGGCCGACACCGGCCATCGCGTACAACTGCTCGGCCAGGAACCGCGCTTCGGGAAACTCGGCGAGATTCGGGTGGTAGTAGTTGAACATGACGCTGCCGTCGATGAGGTGGCCATCGGCAACCGCGGCGATGCGGGCTGCCGGATTCGGCAAGTCGTTCGCGCGTTCGGCGGTGGTGACGACCATGGCCACGCCGCCATCGCTCTCTTGACAGCAGTCGAGCAGTCGGATGATCGGCTCGACGATCCAGCGCGAGTTCTGATGGTCCTCGAGGGTGATCGGGCGCTCGTAGAACCACGCATTGGGATTGGTGGCCGCATGCTTGCGAGCAACCACGGTGTAGCGGCCGAAGTCTTCGTTCGTGAGGCCGTACTCGTGCATGTACCGCTGGAACTGAAGCGCGTAGATCTTCGCGGGAGTATCGAGGCCGAACGGCAGATACCAATTCCATCCTGGTGGTGTAACCCGCGCGTTCGGCTGGCCGAAGCGTCGTCCCGAGCGCTCGTTGAACGCGCGGTAGACCAGCACCGCCTTGGCCGCGCCGCTGGCGACGGCGAGCGCAGCGTGCTGCACCGTCGTGTGTGCTCCCGCACCGCCGTGCGGCGTGCGCGACCAGTACCGCAATTCCGGGATACCCAGCGTGCGCATGAGGAGCAACTCGTCGCTCGAGTCGAGTGTGAAGGTGACGAGTCCTTCGATGTCAGCCGGTGTCATGCCCGCGTCTTCGATCGCGGCCAAGCCGGCCTCGGCGGCGAGTTGGAGTTCGCTGCGTCCCGATGCCTTCGAGAACTCGGTCTGACCGATGCCGGCGATGATTGCCTGGTCTTTCAGCGTGCGCATCACCTCACCCCCGGGCCGACACGGCCGAGCGGAACTGGGGGAGCGCAACGCCGTCGGACTCTGCGAAGCACAACTCCACCGCCATACCGTTGCGAACATCGCCTGGCGCAACCTCGAGGAGGTTCGACACCAACCGCACGCCTTCTTCGAGATCGACGAGGACGACGATGCGGGGTAATGCGTCAGCCTCGGTGGGGTGATGCGACACGATCCAGCTGTAGACGGTGCCGCGTCCTGATGCCTCGCGCGTCGTCCACTTCAACGAATGGCACGATGGACACATCGGCGACGGTGGATGTTGTAGCCGTCCGCAGCCGGCGCAGCTGCGCAGGAGTAGCTGGCGGTGTGCGACGCCGTCCCAGAAGAATTCGTCATCGCCGTCCGGTACCGGTGGTATCACTGATGGCACGTTTGCCCCCTCCCGGCGATGTGGGCGCTGGGATCCTCGTTCTAGCATTTACCACGACGGCGCGAGCCCCGAACGAAAGGTCCCAGGTGCGCGATCGCCTTTCGTTGTGGTTCGGCGAGCGCCTGCACGCGAACGACGTAGAGATCGACGACCTCGTCCATCACGCCGATGGCTTCTCGTGGCAGACCTACACGATGTCGGTCCGCTGGGTCGACGAATCGGGCAACAAGATCTCGCGGGGCTACGCGCTGCGGCGCCAACCCGAGGACGGCGTGCTTGCCCCCTACGACATTCGAGGCCAGTATGCGCTGCATCGCCAGCTCGTCGGTGTCGCCGGCATTCCGATGCCGGCGCTGTATTGGCTCGAGCTCGATCCCGCAGTTCTGGGCATGCCGTTCTACGCGATGGAGCGCATCGAAGGAACGGTGCCGTCACCGATGGCGAGAAAGCCGTTCGGTGACGAAAGCGCAGCGATGGTCGGCGCACAGTTCGTGTCGATCATTGCCGGGGTGCACGCGCTCGACTGGCGCTCCATGGATCTCGACGCAAGGACCGCGCCGTTGACGGAGGATCCCCCCGGCGCCGCTTTGGCCGAGGTCGATCGATGGCAGCATTTTTACGAGTCGAGCACCATCCGTGAGGTGCCGGCGATCCGAGCTGCCCTCGCGTGGGCGCGCAACAACGTTGCGGTCTCTGATCGGCTGGTGCTATGCCACGGCGACTATCGCACCGGCAACTACCTGCTTCGCGACGGGAAGATCGTCGGTGTACTCGACTGGGAGCTCGCGCACGTCGGCGACCCCGTCGACGACCTGGCGTGGGCGGCTCTCCCAGCGTTTCGGGGGCGTTCGACGCTCGTCGGGCACATGCTCCCGGAGCGTGACTTCCTCGACATGTACCAGCGCCTCACCGGTATGCACGTGAGGGCCGAGGCGATGCGATTCTGGAGCGTCATCAATCACGTGAAAGCCGCATCGATCTTTCTTCGCGGGACGCGTGCCTTCGAAGACGCGCGCAGCAACGATCTGCGGCTGGCAATGCTAGGACATCGCAGCACGCAGCTTCTCGCAGATCTCCTCGACGAGCTTCCCCGGGTGATTCGATGATGTACAACAGCCTCGACCGGCTCCTCGATGGCCTCGCAGCCACGCTGAGAGACGAGGTCGCCGCCCACGTGGACGACCCCTATGTCCGTGCGCAAGCGCACGCGGCGGCCGAATTGATTACCCATCTCGCAGAGCACGTCGAGTGGCGCTGCGACCAACTGCGCACGGAGATCGATGCCGCGCACGCTGCGCTGCGGCTCGACAGCGCGCCGGCCTCGACGATCACCGACAATCACGAACTGGTCGCGACCCACGATGCGCTGCTCTTGGCCATCGCCGACGCACAACGGTCATCGGCCGCCGAGGATGATGCTGCGGCTATCGACGAGTTCGTTCGCCACTACCACGGCAACGAGCTGGATCGTTTCACTGCGGCGCGCTACCGCACTCGGAGATGATCAGAGGTTCCACACTCGCGCGGCGTTGCCCGACACGATGAGTTCGCGCTCGTCCTCGGGGATACCGACGAATTGATTTTCGACGAGTGCCCGCGAGTTCGGCCAACTGGATACCGGGTGCGGGTAGTCAGACGACCACATGATGTTGTGTACGCCGATCTTGTGTCGCAGCAGCTGGATCGAGTCGGGCTCGTCGATGTAGGTCAAATGGATGTTGCGATGGAAATAGAAGCTGGGCAGTTCGCTGATCGCCGGGAATTCGTAGCTCTGCCGAGTGTTCATGTCATCGATGATGTAGAGGTACCACGCCACCCAACCGAGACCCGGTTCGACGAACACGAGCTTCAGCTTGGCGAATCGTTCGAGCACACCCGACAGCATCCACATGCCGAAGGCTTCGGCAGTGCAGAAGGCAGTCATCGGCACCATGACGCCACGTTGGGGAGTGGGGTCGCGCCGCGCGAGATCTTCGAGTTGCGTGTTGAGGCCAATGTGGCAGCAGACCGGAAGGTCGAGATCTTGGATGGTCGACCAGAGTGGGTCATAACGGCTGTCGAAGTACTCGGGAAAACCCAACTCGTTCGGGAAGACCGGCAACTGGAGCGACTTCGCGCCGAGCGCGGCCACGCGTTTGACTTCTTCGACTGCGAAGTCGATGTCATGAATGGGAATCTGGTGCGAGACGACGAGACGCTTGGGATCGACCGAGCCGAAGGCAGCGAGCGAGTCGTTGAACGCACGCGTCGATTCGCGCCAACCGTCTTTGATCAGATAGAGGAAGCGAAACGCGCTCACTTCGCAATACAGCACCTCGGCATCGACGCCGTCGGTGTCCATGTCCTTCAATCGTTCGTGCGGGTCGCTGTGCCCGGCACGCCCGGCCGCAGGATGCGTATAGCCACGCATCATCGCGGTGTTGGCCTTGCCCGCGTTGCCGCCGAATACCCGTGACTGGAACTCCGCCACCGCGGCGTCGTAGGAGTCGTGGTACTTGCTCGCCAGATTGCGCTTCACCGTGTCGTGCTGCAGGTTGACGTGCGAGTCGGAGGAGATCAAGCGCTCCATCGGCCCTCCTCGGATCATGGCCCATAGTAGTTGCTATGGGTGAACCGTAGCATCAGCGGGTCGCGCCCGCTTCGAAGTCGCGCACCGTGGGTACCCTCGGTTCAGGAGGTCGAACATGGCGATCGCCGGTACGGACAACGCAGCAGCTTCACAGTCGCAATCCGAAGCGCACACGTCGCCGATTCGGCGCGTGGCGCGCGTCGGCTCACCCGTGACACTCGCACTCGCGTTCATCCTCTTCTTGCTGCCGTTCCTGTCGGTCTCGTGCGACTCGCCCGGCGGATACGGCCGCATGAGCGGTGGTGGTACTACCACCTACACCGGTTTCGATCTGGCGATCGGCTCGTCGCCTACGGTCGACGATGAGCACCTGCGTCCGGCGGCCGAGCAACAGTCTGACGATCTCGGAGTGCAGCCGTTGGTCGCAGTCGCGGCGTTGCTGACTCTCGCCGCCATCGTGGTGCCGTTCGTGTCCGCGCGACGACGCCCGCTTTCCGCGTTGCTGGCCGGGTTGAGTGCCGCGCTGCTCGTGATCGGCATACTTCTCGCTCGGGCAACGTTGGTCGATCGCATTGCCGAGCAGGCGACAGTGCCCTTCCCTTCGGGCAAATCGGCGGGCGACTATGTCAGGTGGGGGATCGGCTTTTGGATCGTACTCGCCTTGATGGTGCTGGGCGCCGCGTTTGGCTTGATCGGCGCGCGCTCCGAACCAGATCGATCACGCGCGGACACCCCGTGATGCGGCGATGAGCAGGCTGTCGTAGACAGAAGGATCGTCGCGGTCGATCACCGGGAAACCCTTCGCCCAGTCGCCTTGCCAGTGCACTGCAATTCCCGGATTCGCCAGGCTTGTCCCGTCCGGACAAAAAATATGCGGGCTCATTGCAACGTCGTCGGACAGTGCGACCGCGAGATCGTCGAAAACCGCCGGCCGCGCCGTGCCGACACGCAAGGCTGCGGCGAGCTGACGGCTATCGAGGCCCTGCACGTCTGCCGCGATCTCGAGGATCACTCCATGATGTCCGATGCAGCGCGACTCTGACCAGAACGCACGGCGCAATGCGCGGTCGAGATCTTCACTCGCCCGCATCGATTGCAGCTTTGCCGCGTGTATGGCCTCGAACGCGAGGAGGATGGTGTTGGGATAGTGCCAGTCGGGCGCGTTCCAGAGCTGCCAGCCCGCGTCGGGTTCCAACGCACCGAGCACCGGGATCTCCGAGTCCGAGCCAATGCGGGTGCCCGGACCGTTGATGAGTTCGAGCGGAAACGCGTGATGATCGAATTGCACGGTGTCTTCGAGTTCGAGACGGGTCCGCGCCGCGAACAAGCGGTGCACCGCGACGTGCGCGAACGGGTCGAGTAGGTCGCTGTACACGACGATGGTGTTCGGGGGGACGGGGATGCTCATTGTTCCGACTCCTTGCCGTCAGAGTCTTGGTGCTCGGCGCCCGGCGGATTCGTACTGAATCGCTCGGGTCGTAGAAGAACTGGGCAGCGACCCTCCTCGATCATCACGGCGTCGTAGACCTCGAGGTCACGGTGCACACCGCCGGCCGCGTGAAAGATCGCCCGTGCCAGATCTCGATAGCGAGAGCCGCTTTCTTCTTCGGCAGGGTCGACGATCGTGACCGCGCCGGTGACGGAGATCCATTCCCACCCGGCTCGTACGACCAGGGTGGCGATCGGGCGTTGGCGAAGGTTGTCGAGCTTGCGGCCACGGCGCGCGACCATGGCTACGCGCAGTTCGCCCGAGACGGAGTCCGTCACGATCCCGCAATTGACGACCGACACCTGCGGCGACCCGTCTTTGTTGCGCGTGATCATCACGGCGAGGTGATGTTCGAGCCGAGCTAACTCTTCGAATCGCTCGAGCCCTGGGGTCAATTGGTGCGGTGTGACGTCGATGGTGGACATGCGCACAGTCAAGGACGCGCTCCTGTAACCGCTCTGCGATGGGGCTGCCGCAAGGGATCGGGCGGGCACTCGGGAGATGCAGTTCGAAGTCAGCAGCGTGCAAGCGGTCTCGGCGATGGTGGTCGTGGGCAGAGTGCCCGCCCCCCAACAAGGAGAATCCCAAATGTCGTTCTTGCAGACACAACCAATCATCCGCACCGTGCGCGGCACCGAAGTACCTGCCGCAGGACCGTGGTCGATCGACCCGGGTCACGCCGAGGTGGCGTTCATCGGTCGCCATTTCATGTTGACCAAAGTCCGCGGCCGCTTCACCGACGTGGCGGGCGTCGTGTACATCGGCGACGATCCCGCCGACTCGACCGTCGACGTCACCATCACGATGGCCAGCGTTAGCTCGGGGTCGGCCGAACGCGATGACCACCTTCGTTCGCCCGACTTCTTCGACGTGGTGAATCATTCACACGCCACGTTCCGCTCCACGGCAGTCACCTGGAAAGGCAGGATGGCCGTTGTCCATGGCGAGCTCACCATCCGCGGTGTCGGCCGGGGCGTGGTGCTCGAAGTCGAGTACCTCGGCGCCGCCACTGACCCCTCGGGCGGTGAACGGGCGATCTTCAGCGCGTCTACCGAGATCAACCGCGAAGACTGGGGTCTGACGTGGAACATGGCTCTCGAGGCCGGCGGTGTTCTCGTGAGCAAGAAGATCCGCATCGAGATCGAGATCGAGACGATCCGCCAGCGCTGAGCGACAGCCGGGCGTCGAACAGGCGCCCGGCTCCGCCCGTGAGTTGCGCTTCACCAGCCGCGGGCGATCCACTCCTTCAAGCTCGGTCGTTCCGCACCGATGCTCGTCGATCGACCGTGTCCCGGATGCACGAGCGTGGCGTCGGGCAACGTGAAGAGTCGATCGCGTATCGACGCGATGACGGCGTCGAAGTCCGACAGCGGCCAACCGGTCAACCCCGGGCCACCCGGAAAAAGTGTGTCCCCGGTGAGCACGTGGTCACCGATGCGCAGGCAGATCCCGCCCGGCGTGTGTCCAGGCGTCAGCAACGCCCGGCAGTCGAGCCCCTCGAGCGGGAGTGTGCCGTTGTCGCGTACGAGCAGATCGACCTGGCCGTCCCACAGAACGTGGCCCGGTGTCGGGCACAGCGAACATCCGGCGGCGAGAAGATCCGCCGTCGCGGTACCCGCATCGAAGTGTCCGTGCCGGCGGAGATGGGCAATCTCCTTGGGCCACACGGGCGCATCGGCGTGATGGGCGGCAATGGGTACCCCAAGGCCCTCTGCCACCTCCGCCACCGCGTTGACGTGATCGAAATGCGCGTGCGTCAACACGATCATGCGTACGTCGAGATCCCCTACCGAGTCGAGGATCACACGAGCGTCAGCGCCCGGATCGACGATCAGCGTCTGCTTCGAGGTGAGTGACGTCACGGTGTAGCAGTTGGTCGAGAGTGGCCCGACGACGATGCGCCGTAGGAGAACACCGGCGCCCACGTCGACGATCTCGTTCCAATCGGTCATGCGAAGGACAATCGACGGGCCATGCAGCGATCGTGCGCGGGGCGGCTGCCATGGCGCTGAAACGGGGCTGTCGCGTAGCCCAACGCGGCGAACATGCGTTTGAACCGGTATTCGCCGGGTAACGAGAGGGACCACGAACGGAGACAACCATGCAAGAAGCGAAGGCGGCCTGGGAAGAAGTGGGCTCGCTGTTCTCGGCGCTCGGCCTGAAGCTGAAGGAGCACTTCGCCCAATCCGCGTCCGGCTCGACGGACAACGGCACCGAGCGCTCTGACGCGGCAGCGCGCGATGCGATGCGCGAAGCGGTGCGCAAGCTCGGCGCCGCGCTCGACGATGCGATGGAGGCGGTGTCCGGTGCGGCGAAAGATCCGGCCATCACCGAGGATCTGCGCAAAGTGGGACATTCGATGATGAACGCGTTCCAGTCCACCTTCTCCGATGTCAGCGACGACCTACGAAATGCGTTCAGCCGGGGCCGCACCGATCAGGAGTAACGCGAAGCTCAGCAGGATAACTAACGGGGGCAAGGTCGAGGTCCGCTACCGCCCTGTGACGCGTGTAAAGATGCGGGCATGCCGGTCATCACTGCGAAAAGCCCGCACGACATCTTCACGACGGAGTTCTTCCAAGATCCCTATCCCACCTATCGATCGATGCGCGAACAAGATCCCGTGCTCGAGTTGCCGTTCGATCTCAACCTCGAGCAAGCCCAGGTCATCAACGCGACGGGCGCGACGACGTGGATCCTCACCGGCCATAGCGCAGTCAGCGACGCCTTGCGCGATACCGATGTGTTCTCGTCGGCACTGCCGTCGCCCACCGGCGAACCGCAGACCGAACTCGAGCAAGGGCGGCTCGTGCTCATCAACTCGGACCCTCCGCGCCACACCGCCCTGCGGCAATTGATCAATCGCGCCTTCAACCAGCGTCAGGTGGCCGAACTCGAGCCGATGGTGCGCGACATGGCGACTCGCCTTGTCGCGGCCATCGAAGGCGGTGTGAGCGTCGACGTGATGCCCCAGCTGTGTGAGAGCCTGCCGATCGCCGTGATCGCCGCGCTCCTCGGTGTGCCCGTCGAGCTGCATCAGCAATTCAAGATGTGGTCCGACGCCATGATCGCGGCGGCCGATCCGGCGTCGCTCGATCAGAACCTGGCGAAGATCATCGAACTGCAAGAGTTCTTCGCCGGCGAAGTCGCCGATCGCCGGGCACGGCCCCGCGACGACATGATCTCGCATCTCGCCAACGCGCGTATCGAAGGTCGTCCGCTGGAGGACTGGGAGGCCGTGAGTTTCTGCGTCCTCATCCTTCTCGCCGGCAACGAGACGACGCGCAACCTGTTGGGCTGCGGGCTCAACGTGCTCGCAGATCGTCGCGAGCTGTGGTCCTTGTTGCGTCGAGACCGCAGCCTGATCGAACCGTTCGTCGAAGAGTCGCTGCGTTTCGACAGCCCCGTGCAAGTCCTCAATCGGTGGACGAAGCGGGCGGTCGACTTTCACGGGCACGCAATACCGGCGCACGCAAATATCGCCGTCGCCTATGCCGCGGCCAACCGCGACCCCGACGTGTTCCCTGACCCTGACGCCTTCGTGCTCGATCGGCCGCCAGGCCGTCACGTTGCCTTCGCCATCGGCGCCCACTTCTGTGTGGGCGCTTGGTTGGCGCGCGCGGAGGCTCGCCTCACGTTCAATGCGCTCCTCGACCGCTTCTCCGCAGTAGAACGCGGCGGGGCAACGGTGATGCAGCATCACTCGAGGGTGGTTCGTGGGCCCGCGGTGCTCCCGCTCATCTTCTCCTGAACGCGCGCCCCCACCGCATGCGTGGGGTGGATCAGTGGTGAAAGGCGACCATCTCCCAACAGATCCCACCGACATCGACCATCGACACCGAGATGTCGATCTCGTCGGTCTTGACGTGGGTCGGGTCGGTTGCGGCAAACCCGAGGCGACGCGTCTCCTCGACACTCGCGGCCAGATCGGGCGTGGCGAACGAGACGAGCCAGATCTTCGCCGCAACCTGGCCGCGCAGCTCGTCAGGAATCGCGATGACCTCGACGATGCCGGCCGGAGGCTTGCCGTACATCCTCACCGCGGCACCACCACTCGGAGGCCAACCGGCCGACTGGGTCATCGCGTCGCCCGAGGTCCTGAACGCGAGGTGCGCGTCGAGCCCGATGACCTCGGTGAGAAAGGTGTGCACCGCCTCGGGGTCATCAGTTGTGCAGGCCACGTGATGACTGCTCGATGCCATGCAGTCCCCCTTGTCCAGATCGGAGTCGAGCCTATTGGACACC
>JBDTLT010000005.1:0-88411 GCA_039934635.1 Acidimicrobiales bacterium | reverse complement strand
ACTCTGGACGCCACACAGGCGAGTCGGGCCGGTGGCGTCGCCTGAACCGGAGACCCGCAATAACAAAGCTGGTGAAGTCGGCGGCAGCGGGCGCGGCCGCCACCGTGTGCGCTCGGTGCAAGGCCAGCAACCGCCGATCCGAACGTGATCGTGAGCCCGCGAACGCTTGCGGTTTCAAGGGCAGAGCAGCGTGGCCAGTCGAGCGACATCGTCGACTTCATCCAGCCGAGCAACGAGATCGACGACCTCGCGCCGAACTGCGGGCTCGATCGGCCGGGCCGCGCGCGACGCGCAATCCTCGAACTTGGCCACTGACTCGTCCCAGGTGAACGGGCAGGCGGGGCTACCCTTGCCGTGATCGACGCGCGCCGAGAGTACGGCGCCGTCGGTGAGGGTCACCTCGACGATCTTCGGTCCGACACTGCCGGCGATGGGGGCGAGGGCGTGGTCAGCGATGCCGACCACGCGCCGCGCAACCGGCACGACTTCGGCCCGGATTGCAGCAACGCCTGCTTCGGTGAAGTCATCGAGCGTCGCGCGCCGGCGCACGAGCGCGACCGCGACGCCCCACGCGTCGGCGAAGTGCGGCTCGACTGGTCCCCTGGGGTCGGCTCGCGCGGGATCGAATGCGCCGATGTTCGCGTGACCTTCGGCGTAGATCGACGGGTAGCGCACCGCGACGTGGACGATGTCCTCGGCGCGATATTCGTTCGAAGTCGCAATGAGGAGCGCTGCCTCGATCTCGAGGTTGAGCCCGCGGTGCACGGGAAAGAGTTTGAGGCTCGTTTCGGTACCGCGGAACGTGCGACCCAGGTCGTGCAGCAGCACGTCGCGGTCGTAGCGCCCGGCCTCGTACAGCGGGAAGTAGCCGCCACGTCCTTCGAGGCAATTCGTGATGCCACCGACGCCGTTGTCCGCGAGCAGTGCGGCGAGGACACCCTCGCTGGCCGACGTGCCCTGGAGCACGCGTTGCGAGAGCGCGCCATCGTGGTAGCCGATCGTGCTGCCGGTCGCCCGCAAGTACGCGTTGCCCAGCGCATCGACCACACGATCGCGATCGAACCCGAGCAACTTCGCCGTGACCGCGGCGGTGGCGAACGTACCGAACACGTACGTGCCGGGGCGGCCCTGGAGGTTGGGCGGGATGTCACAAGCCGCCGACAACCGGATCATCAGATCCTGGCCGAGCGCCACCGCGGTGACGAGCTCGCGACCGGAGATGGCACCTTGGCGCTCGGCCACGGCGAGCGCGGCAGGCACCACCGCGACACCGGTGTGCACGATCGACTCCTCGTGTACGTCGTCGAGATCGATAGCCCGGGCCATCGCACTGTTCACGACCACTGCGTTGCGCGCCGGCACCTTGCCCCCGTGCACGAGGATGGTCGCCTCGGGCCGACCACCCTCGTTGCGAAAGAAGGACACCAGCTGTTCAAATGGCGGTTCGCCCGACCCGGCGAGCAACGTGGCCAGCGTGTCGAGCACGACGTGTTTGGTCGCGATGACATCGCCCGGTGCGAGGTCTTCGAATCGGGTGGCGGCCACGTTCGCGGCGAGATCGACGACGGCGTCATGCGGCATAGAGCGGCGAGGCTACGTCTCGGCCTGGCCGAGCAGAAGTAGTCGCAGATTGTCCGACAGCCATCGTTCGTAGCGCGTTGGAGGCCAGCCGCGTCGACGTGTCATGAACGCGTAGGTGTCGGGATGCGCGAGGGCCGACATCGTGTCTACCGCGTCGCCGACGGACAATCCTTTTCGCAGCGGCCCTCGCGTCCGCAGGATCTCGACGAACGACCGGTGCGTCGCTTTGCGCCGTTCGTCGTCTTGCGCGACCAATCCCTCGACCTCTGAATCGGTACCCATTGCGCTGCGCAGTACGGCATGGGCAGCCGCGTTGCGTTCGAGCACGCCTCGCATTATTGGAGCGAGCATCTCTAGCTGTGTCCGTTGGTCGGGCGCGGCCGCGACCGCCTGAACTTCGGGACGGTCGAGCAGGGCGACGGGTTTCGCGTCGCCGACGATCGACACGTCGAGATATGCATCGAGCAGATTGCGCTTGTTCTTGAAGCGCGCATACACGGTCTCGACTGCGACATCGGCTTCTGCTGCGACCGCGTCGATCGTCGTTGCGCCGTAGCCCCGCTCGCTGAACAGGCGACCCGCCGCGTCGACGATGCGGGCCCGAGTGGCGGCGACTTGGCGGGCACGTCGGTCGCGGGGGGCCTTGACATCTTCCATCGCATCAGTATAGTGACAAGGTATTGATACAGTGACACTGTATCAATACTGTTCAACTCAGCAATCTATGGAGGATTGACATGAACGACTTCACACCGGTCCAGCGCCTCAACCACGTCGCGCTCAAGGTCCGTGACCTGGACCAATCCGTCGACTTCTACAAACGCGTGCTCGGGTTCACCGAGGAGGTGGAGCGCTTCGGACGCGACACCATCGCGTTCTTGCGGGCGTCCGGCTCGACCAATCACCACGACCTCGCCCTGCTGAAGATCGGTCCCAACGCAGCCGACGCGAGCCCCCGTGCGGTTGGTCTCTTCCACACCGCGTGGGAGGTCGACCGAATCGGCGACCTCGCTGCCGTGCGGCAGCAACTCGTTGACGGGGGCTGCTTCGACAGCCAGGCCGACCACGGCGCCACCCGATCCGTCTACGGCTCAGACCCCGACGGCAACACCTTCGAGATCATGTGGACGATGCCACGCGAAGACTGGGGCTCATGGGGGACCGACGCGCCGATCAAAGCGCCGCTGGATCTCGACGCGGAGCTCGTCCGGTGGGGATGAGCCCAGGCGTGTTGATGCGCTTGGCCGGCGTCGCTCAGCGCGGCCGGTCGCCGTCGATCGCGACGCGGTGTCCTCGGCGGCGCGCATCGCCGAAGTCGTTGTCGACCCGGTGCTGCGTCGAGCGATTGTCCCAGAACGCGATGTCGCCCGCTTGCCAATCATGACGCACCGTGAACGCATCGTTCGTAGCGTGATCGATCAACGAACCCAGAAGGTCAGTGCCTTCTTGCTCGTCGAGCTCGACGATGCGCTTGGTGAAGATCTGATTGACGAACAGGGCCTTGCGGCCGCTTTCGGGATGTGTGCGCACCACCGGATGCACACTCTCTTGCACCGGCTGCCACCACGAACGGTGCAACGCGTGCAGGCCTTCGAGACGTTGCTTCGTCGCCGTGGCGAGGGCGTCGTAAGCCGCAGTCATGCTCGCCCAGTGGGTTGCCCCTCCCTTCGGCGGCGCGATGACGATCTGCAGGATGGCGCCCATCGGTGGCGCGGGTGCACAGGTCACGTCGCTGTGCCACCACTCGGCAGTGTTCGCTCTGACAGCAGTGTCGAAGACGACGATCTCGGGATTGTCCGCCAGCGCGTCGAGCGCCGCGTGCAACTGGAGGTGCCCGAACGCGCCGCCGAAGCGGATCTGCTCGGCCGGTGACAGCTCCGCCGCAGGGAAGAACAGCACTTCGTGACGCACGAGCGCAGCACGGATCGCCTGGGCGGTCGTCTCGTCGAGCGGCTCGTGCAGATCGAGTCCGGTCACGGTCGCGCCCAATGGGGCGTCCTTGGACGTGATGGTGATCATGCCGATGCCTCCTCGATGAAACCAGTGTCGCGCGCAACAATGCCTCTCGGACGATCGCCGGCGATCACCACTCGATGCATCACCCGCGGGTCGCTGTAGTCGGCAACTGCGTAGTGCTGCGTGCAGCGGTTGTCCCAAAACGCAACCGAGCCGGGACGCCAGCCGAATCGGCACTGAAAATCAGGCGACCGCACGTGGTCGCACAAGAAGGAGAGCAGGGCCTCGTTCTCACGGTCGTTCAGCTCGTTGATGCGCACCGTGAAGATGCGGTTGACGAACAGCGAGCGGCGCCCCGTCACGGGATGCACGCGCACCACCGGATGCGTCACGGGCGGATATTGATCTTGCAGCGCGCGACGATGCGCGCTCGAGTGCGTGAAGTCATGGGTGGCCGAGAGTTCGTCGACGATGCGTTGGATCGGCGACGACAGCGCGTCGTAGGCCGCTTCAGTGTTCGCGAAGAGTGTGTCACCACCGCACGGTGGCACCTGCACCGCCCGCAAAACCGAGCCCATCGGCGGCTCTTGCATGAACGTTGCGTCACTGTGCCAGATATCGGCGTTGCCGATCTTTGGCCCCGCCCCACCAGTGGTGATCGCGTGCACTTCTGGCACCGACTCATCGACCGGCACGCCGAATGCAAAGCGCTGCGGCTGGCCAAAAGCCGCCGCAACGTCGCGCTGGGCCCGATCGTCGAGCTGCTGATCCCGGAAGAAGACCACCTTGTGGGCAAGGAGCGCATCGTTGATCGTGGCGATGTCGTCCGTGGACGGGCCGCAGAGATCGATCCCCGCCAACTCCGCGCCGATCGTCGTCGTTAGCGCGGTGACCGTTGATCGGGTCTTTTCCTGTAGACGCATGTCTACATAGTAGACGACCGTCTACATTTGTCAAGTGTGAACGCCCGCACCGCCCGCACCAGCAAGCCCAGCCCCAAACCGTCGGGAAGCGACGAAGTCCGCGCCGCCATACTCGCCGCGGCCGGGCGCCACTTCGCCCGCCACGGCACGGCGGCATCACTGCGCGACATCGCCGCCGACGCCAACGTCAACCTCGGTCTCATCCACCGCCACTTCGGCAACAAGGACGCCCTCATACGCGCCGTGCTCGAGTCGCACGCGAACGCCGGCGCAGGGCTCGCCCGGCGCTCGACCGACCTGGCCGGCACGGTGCAACAGATCTTCGGGCATGACGCCGACGGCGCGCAGTACATCAAGATGTTGGCCTGGCTGCTTCTCGAGAACGCACCGCTCGAACAGTTTCAAACCCAATACCCGACGATCAACGCGCTGCGCGGACTCGCCGCCGATGAAGAACAAGAACTCCACCTACTCGCCGCGTTTGCACTGATCTACGGTTGGACGGTGTTCGGAGATCAACTCCTCGCTGCGTTCGGGCACAAGGCACGAGCGCGGCATCAAGTGGAGCAGCGCCTCGCGGCGATCCTCGGTCAGTTAGTGGCGTCGTAGTGGCGGAAAGGGTCTCGGCCGGGAGGGTAAGACATGGCGTTCGAATACTTCGGGCACAACATTCCGGAAACGCATGAAGAGCGACTGGCGCGCGGCACCGCACTCGTCGTCGTAGATCTGCAGCGCGACTTCGTTCATCCGGCCGGCCATTGCGCGAAGTCGATGGACGTGTCGTACATCAGCCGTGTCGTTCCCGCGAACGCGCGACTGGTCTCGCTCGCCCGACAGCATGGGATACCCGTGATCTACACACTCGTCACTCAGCATTCCGAGGGCGCGTACGCATCACCACGCTGGATCGCGGACAACCTCCGCTATCCGAATTTCGAGCCGGTCCACTGCATCGAGGGCACGTGGGGTTGGCAGCTCCACGACGAGATCACCGCCACCTCTGGCGACATCTTGCTGCGCAAGTACCGTCGCTCCGCGTTCGTCGGTACGAATCTCGTCGATCTGCTCCACACCCTGCGCGTCGAGACGCTCATCGTGTCCGGCGTCGCCGCTACCGGGTGTGTCGAATCAACGGTGCGAGACGCAATCGAGCACGATTTCTTCGTCGTGGTGCCGGCAGATTGCATCGGTGACGCGACGCTCGAGTTGGTACAGGCAGCGTGCGCTTCCTTCGAGCGCATGCTGCTCCCCGGAGACCTCACCGACTCGTCACGGCTTGCGGACGCCCTCTCTCGTACTCACCATTCATGAGGCGTCTCGGCGACGTTCGGCTTCCGAAATCGCCCACGCCGCGTTCACAAGACCGATGTGGCTGAAGGCCTGGGGGAAGTTGCCGAGCAGTTCACCGGTCTCGCTGTCCACCTCTTCGGAGAGCAACCCGACGTCGTTGACGTAGCCGACGGCCCGCTCGAAAACCGCGCGCGCCCTCTCGGGCTGGTCGGTGAGTGCCAACGCGTGTGCCAACCAGAAGGTGCACACGAGGAACGTTCCTTCTTCGCCTTCGAGTCCATCGGGCGATCGGTAGCGGTAGACCAGACCGCGCTCGTCGGTGAGTCGCTGCTCGGTGGCGTCGATCGTCGCCAGCAAGCGGGGATCGTCGGCCGGTAGAAAACCGACGAGCGCCATCGTGAGATTCGATGCGTCGAGATCGTCGGACCCGAACGACTGGGTGAACGCGTTGGCGCGGTCACTCCAACCCTTGGTCACTATCGCATCGTGGATCTCACCGCGGACACGCTCCCATTCATCGACGTGATTGCGCGCGTCGAGTCGATCGGCGAGCGCGACGGCGCGTTCGAGCGCAACCCAACACATGAGCTTCGAATACACAAAGTCACGCGGTTCCCCCCGCACCTCCCAGATTCCGTGATCGAGCTCGGTCCACCGGCGCGCCGCAGCGTCGGCCAGATTGACGAAGAACGTCTTCGTGTGGGGCGCAAGATCGGTGAACTGATCAGAGAGTCGGTAGACCGTGTTGAGGAGTTCGCCGTATACGTCGAGCTGCCGCTGGTTCCACGCACCGTTGCCCACCCGCACGGGCACGCTGTTGCGCCACCCCGGCAAGTGCGGCAGCTCTCGCTCCGAGAGGTCGTGCTCTCCGCCGATTCCGAACATGATCTGGAGGTCGTCACCGCGTCCAATCGATGCGGCGGCCGATGTCGTCATGTAGTCGAAGAACTCGTTCACTTCGTCGGGACACGCAGCAACCCAGAGCGCCTCGATCGTGAAACTCGCATCGCGTACCCACGAGTACCGATAGTCCCAATTGCGGCTCCCGCCCACGAGTTCGGGCAACGACGTCGTTGCCGCCGCGCAGATCGCGCCCGTCGGCTCAAACGACAACGCTTGCAGTACACGGCCGCTCTGATGGACGAGCTCGCGCCACGGCCCCTCGTACGATTGATGCAGCGCCGCCCACGATTCCCACGCGGCGATCGTGCCCTCGAGCCGGTCGGCTATCTCGGGTTGGCTCCAGATCCGGGCGTCGTCGCGTCGATCGCTTGCACTGTGATGCAACGCGAATCCGAGACTCTCGCCGCTCACCAATGCGGCACTACCGCGCGCAGTCGAATGGGCGATGTCGATCGACAGCGCACTCGACAGCACCAGCACGTCGGCCCCGCCGGTCGCGCGTACACCACCCTCGACCGCCGAAAGCAACGGATAGATCAAGCCGTACTCCGGCCGAGGCGCGTATTCGACTTCGATCTCCACTTCGCCCACAATGCACGTCGCGAGGCGCAGCAGAACGTGAGGCGAACCATGCCCGAGTTCATGACCTTGATTTCCTTCGCCGGTCGCCAGCGCGTCGACGAGGGTGAGGACACCGGTGGGCGTGCGAAACGTCGTCTCGATCACCATCGTTTGATCGACGTAACGGCGCGACACTTCAGTTGCGCCGACCGCCGCGATCGACCAGTGACCGGCTTCGTCACCCAGCAAGCGGGCGAACACCGATCCGCTGTCGAAACGCGGCATACAGAGCCAGTCGATCGAGCCGTCGCGGCTCACCAGCGCGGCCGAATGCCGGTCGGACAACAATGCGTAGTCGCCGATCGGAACTCCGCTCACGGTGTCCTCTCTTGGCTAGAGGTTCACATCCCCATGACCGAACCTCCATTCAATCACTCCGGACGGGCCAACCACGCCCGCGCGGTGCCGCAATCGCCGATCTCCGTAAGATGAGACATGCCCATTCCGTTCCCAGACGTCGGACAAGAAAAGATCGGTCCGCCGGACGCCGCCGAATCTCGAATCATCGCCGGCGGCGTCGCCGGTGCAACCGCAGCGGCCGTTGGTCTGACGAGCCTGCAGCGCATGATGATCGAAGCGATCACCGATTCGATGACGGGTTTCGCCGTGCCCGTGGTGGCCGTCCCGCGACTCGGGCCCGAAGAATTCGCCTCGGCGATGCGAGGACGAAACGAGCTGTTTCGTTCGCGCATGGTGCAGTTCATGCTGCTGTCCGCACTCGTACTGAACCCGTTGCCGGAAACGGTTGTCGACCGCATCGATCGCTACGCCGACGAGCTCGGGGTCAGCAATGACATGTTGCGAGTGGCACACCGGTTCGCACGCGGCAGCTTCGGGCTCGCGCTCGTCGACTTCCAGCGCAGCGGATACATGGCGACATGGGACCCGGCGCGCAGCGGCGCGCTGCACAGCTCTCGTGAGCTGAACGACGCATGGGAGCAGTGCGTGCGCGACGCCGCGCTCGCGCAGCGGTGGCAATCGCTGCGAGATCTTCCGGAGGGCACACTCGGCCGCGGCGTGTCGCGGTTCTACGACGCTCGCGGTTTCGCGTTCCCGGGCCAGACGGGCAGCGCGCCGCCGCTGCTGGCACAACACGACTGGGTGCACGTGCTCGCCGACTACGGTTCGACGGTCGAATCAGAGATCGAAGTGTTTGCGTTCATCGCGCGCGCCAACGACGATCCGCGGGCCTTCTCCCTTCTGGCGCAGATCGTGAGCTTGTTCGAAACCGGCTACGCCGCGGCCGGGATGGGGCTCTTCGAGTATGACCGTGGGCATCTCTCCCATGAAGGCATGGCGGCCCGCCTTGCCGACGCGATGCGGCGCGGCGCGCTGTCGGCCGCGAGCAACCACAGCATCGACTTTCTGTCGGTCGATTGGTTCAGCTATGCCGAACTCCCGGTGGAAGACGCACGCGACCGTCTCGGTGTCGTGGGCAAATCGCCCTACGCGATCGCCGCCGGTTCGGTTACCCCGTGGGAACCCGGCGGTATGTCCGAATACCAACACGCGGCGGGACGCCGTCGCGCCGACGAAACCGGTGAGTCCTACGACTCCTTCGGCGCGAGCCCGGCATAACCGCGAGGACTCTTGGGACAGCGCTCGTCAGGTACCGTTGCTGCTCGTGGCTACGGTGGACTATCGGGTCGTCGATCTCGATCTCGAAACCGCCGGCGACAAGGACGTCAGCCTCGGTGCCGTCGATGGCGCGTTGGTCGTCGCCCGACGAGCCGGGGTTCCGGTCGGATCGCGTCTCTTCCACGGACCACTACCCGAGCGCATCGCCCTCGTTGTCGAACAGCTGACGATGCGCGATGACGATCCGCCAGGTCCGACGGACTGCCGCGTGCGGATTACCGTCGCCGTGTGCACCCGGAACCGCCCCCAACTGCTGGCGCGTTGTCTCCGGTCCATCGTCGCCGCCGCGAACGCCGCCGAAGAGGTCGAACTCGATCTACTCGTCGTCGACAACGACTCACGCGACGACGCCACCCGTCGGGCGGCGGAGGACGGCGGAGCGCGATGCGAGCGCGAGCCGATTCCGGGGCTCGACTTCGCGCGTAACCGTGCGGTCCGCGAAAGTCGCGGCGAGCTCATCGCCTTCGTCGACGACGACGTGGTCGTCGATGAGTTCTGGCTGCGCACGCTGGCCCGCGCCTTTGCCGCCCATCCCGAAGCCTCGGCCGTCAGCGGCCAGGTGCTCGCTATGAGTCTCGACACCCCCGCCCGTGTCGACTTCGAGCGGTCCAGCGGGTTCTCGCTCGGCTGGCATGCGATGGGGTTCTCCGAGTCCGACAGTCCGGACCTCCCGTTCCGCCCGGGCATGGGCGTGGGTTGCAACATGGCGTTCCGACGACACGCTCTCGCCGACGTCGGTCCGTTCGACGACGCGCTCGACACGGGCCGACCGCTTCCGGGCGGCGGGGACCTCGACATGATGATTCGGATGGCGATCACCGGCCGGGTGATCTATGAGCCATCGGCCGTTGTCTTCCATGAACACCGCCAAACATGGTCCGAGCTGCGCTACCAGTACTACACATGGGGAAAGGGCTGGGCGGCGGTGCTCGACAAGTGGTATCGGATGAGACCCGACTTCCGTGCACGCATCCGAGGCGTGTCTCGATGGACGATCCGCGGATTCGTCGCCGACTTCGTTCGCGGCCCGCGCCGTACCGGGCGCTACCGCCGCGGGCACTGTGCCCTCCTCGGCGTTGGATTCGTCGTGGGCTGGACGGGTGCCTACGGCCGTTCGGTGCGGCGAGTCGAGGCGCGCCGCCAGCACGCGGTCGGGGTAGCGGTAGAGGCGCCGCAGCCTCAGCGCCCGAAGACGAGCTTTATGCGGCGAGTCAACCCGCGCCGGAAGCGATGAAGGAGAAGGGTCGCGACGAGCGCTAGGCCGAAGGGGCCTTGGCGAAGACCGTAGGCGGTGACCCACGCCTCGAAAACCGCATGTTGGCGAACCTGCTGCATCGGGTCGCTCAGCTGAGACCCGTAGACCGAATCAGATCGAACGGTATAGATCGTCAACGCCTCGGCGGAGACCATGGCCCGTGAACGGAGCGTCACGGCGATGAACGTGCGTTGGTCCTCGTGCATGTTGGGGCCAGCAGGCACACCACCGGCTTGGCGCAGCGCATGAGTGCGATACATCACGTCCGACGGCGGTGGCGTACGGACGACCCCTCGGACCATCAGGCGGGGGAACTGGCCGCGTCGCAGGAGACGCGGCGCGCGTCGGGACACCACTGCGAGCCGTGCGGGAACGCCAGGATCGATCGGCTGGCGCCAGGACGCGCCGCACACAATGGCAGCGGATGGATTGGCAACCATCATCGCCATCTGGCGGGCGAGCTTTTCCGGCACCCACGCGTCGTCTGCGTCGAGGTAGCAGAGATATCGGGCTCTCGCCGCGGCAAGGCCGAGGTTGCGACTCGCGGGGAGCCCGGCGTTGACGCCGCCGGGATGGCGCAGCACCCGCACACGCGGGTCGGAGGCAGCCGCCGCGTCGGCGATCGCTGCCGACCCATCCCGGGAGCCGTCATCGACGAGCAACAATTCCCAGTCGACGACGCTCTGGCGAAGGACAGTGTCGATCGCCGTGGCCAGGTAAGGCTCCTCGTCGAAGAAGGCGACGACGACGCTGACCGAAGGAAGGGTCGCGGCCTCGGTCACGCGGGGCAAACTATCAGGATGCAGATATTGAGCTCAGCGAGCTCGATGACGATCGTGGTGTGCTCGTGCGGAGCCACGGATGGTCTGGAGCAGTTGCTCGACTCCATCGATCAGGCGATCCGTTCGTCTTTCACGACGGGCATCGCGACGCACATCGACGTTCTCGTCGTTCGCGACGGGCCGGTCGAGGGTGTCGAAAAGTACCTTGTCGAGCGCGAGCGCGAGTTCCCCACCGCGGTGGAAGTGCGCGAAATTTCACCGCGGGGCATCGCCGCCACCCGGAATCATGGAATTTCCACCGCAACCGGCGAGGTGGTCTGGTTGTTGGACGAGCGCACCGTCGTGACTTCCGATGCACTCGACCGTCACCGTTCCCACGACCGGGCGGCCGGCCAGATCCTGATCGGCCCATGCGCCCTGCCGTCGGCCGACCCCGAGGCCTTCGACGCCGACTGGTGGTACGACCTCCGCGACCGTCGGTTGGCCGAGAGCAGGTTCATACGCGATCCGCGCGACTGCGTGTTCGGTAATGCATCCGGCCCTACCGAGGTCCTGCGGTCGTTCCCGTTCGACGACGGCTTTCGCCGCGTCGAGATGGCCGATCTCGAGGTCGGTGTACGCATGCTCGATGCGGGGGTCGTCATCGAGTTCGATGCTTCCGCTGCGGTCCGCACCGTTACGGGCGCCAGCTCGGATGACCGCTGGCGGGTGATGCACCAACAAGGGGCCGACCGAGTTCGGTTTCTCGCGCGCCATCCCGACCAGCCCGAGGTGGTGTTCCACACGGGCCCCGGTGCGACGGAACGCGGTCTTCGTCGTTTCGTCGGCCGGCGTCGCAGTGGGCTGCTCGGTCTCGTCTTGCGACCGACGGCGCGCGGCTTGGCCTGGACCGCCACGTCGCCGCCGGGAAGGCGCGGAGCGCCGACGCTGACTCGGTTCGCCGAACTGTGCGCGCTATACGCCGGCGTGGTCGAGGCAAGTGACACGACCGCGGATGCTCGACGATTGGTACGGTCGTCGATGGCGACGTCGCTCACGGCAGCCAGCATCCCTCGCAGCCGGATCGCGCGGTGGTGGCAAGAGAACATCGCCGACCGGGTTCGGGCGGCGATCCTGCCGCTGAGGATCCACCACGTACACGGACCCCGCGCGATCGAACGCGACCCTGACGACCTGCTGGCGATCACCACGGTTCGCAACGGGGAGTTCTACCTTCCGTCGTTCTTCGACCATCACCGCCGGTTGGGAATCGCCCACTTCCTCTTCCTCGACAACGGTTCGACCGACGGCACGATCGAGTTCCTCCGCGCCCAGGACGACGTCAGCGTGTTCCGCACTTCTGTCCCGTACCGAACGCACGAGAACTTGATGAAGCGCTACATGGTGCGCAAACACTCCCATCGCAAATGGAACGTGTTTCTCGATGTCGATGAGCTGTTCGACTACCCACAGTCAGACCGGCTCGATGTGCGCGGGCTGCTGGGCTATCTCGCGCACCATGGGTACACCGCGGTGGTGGTGCAGATGCTCGACATGTTCTCGGCGGAGCCGCTCGCTCGCACCCCGAGCGAGCCCTCGGATCTCGGGTCGATATTTCCCTACTTCGACATCACTGACATCTCGAAACGACCATACGAGTTCGACCTTCGTCCTGACTCGACGTTGCAGTCTCATCATGGCGGCATCCGGCGCAGCGTCTTCGGGTCGGAGAACCTACTGACGAAAGCGGCCTTGATCTTCGTCGACGACGAGATCGAGACGTTTGTGGCTTGGCACCACGTTCGAAAAGCCCGTATAGCCGACATTTCTTGCGTGCTCCTGCATTACCCGTTCAACCGAGCGTTCTACGAAAAAGCGGAGGAAGCGGTACGCAGCGGCCGCTATGGCCTCGGTGCGTCGCATGAGTACCGGGCGTACTGGTCGGTGTTGGCCGACGACCTCGACTTGTCGCTACACCGCGCGAGCGCGCAGCGGTACGTTGGTGTCGACCAGCTCGTCGACCTCGGCTTCGTTCATGTGTCAGCGGCGTATCGCGAGTGGGTCACCGATCACCTCTCGACGGCGCGGATCGGCCCGTCGGGCAGTCAGTAAGATGGTGGGAAAGTATCGCCCATGAGCCCAGATCCCGATTCAATCTCCGTTGTGATTGCGGCGCGAAACGCGGCGTCGACCATCGAGCAAACCCTCATCAGCGTTTTCCGGCAGACCTCGGCGTGCTGGGAGATCATCGTTGTCGACGACGGCTCCACCGACGACACGACTCGCGTCGTGGAGAAGTGGGCTGCGAGCGACTCCCGTGTGCAGCTCATCAGGCAGGCGCCACACGGCGTGAGCGCGGCCCGAAATCGCGGGCTTCGTGCGGCGCGCTTCGTGTGGGTGCTCTTCCTTGACGCCGACGATCGCGTCGAGTCACGCTACTTCGAACATGCGCTCACCAAACTGAGTGGATCGAGATTTGACGGCGTGCGCTGTGGGTGGGCGTACGAATCGTCGACGGGGGTCGTGCAGCCGATGCCCTACCCTGCTCCGGCCGAACTCGCGAATCTGTTCTCGGTTACCGCGCGCACCTGTCCATTCGCGATCCACGCCTGCATCGTGCGCCGCGGACTGGTGATTCATGTGGGCGGATTCGACGAAGATCTCGTCGTCGGTGAGGACTGGGATCTTTGGCAACGACTCGCGCGGACCGGCATCCGCCTCGGTGTTATCCCCGATGTCCAGGCTATTTATGTGCTGCGAGTCAATTCTGCATCTCGACGCGATTTCGCTCGCGAGATCAGCGATATGGCGCGCGTCGTCCGTCGGGGACACTCAACCGACGAGCGTGTAAGAAATCCACTCTCGGAGTGGACCCACGGAGCTCCATCGAGCGGACTTGCTGCGGCGATCTGCGACTGCGTGATGTGGACTTTTGCGCTGGCCGCCGGTGGCCCTTTCGATAGCGTGGCGAAGCTGCTCGGCAGCCCTGAATTAAGCCCGTGTCCGGAGTTCGGGCCGAACGAACTTGCTTACGAACTCTTCAGCACGGTCCCACTGGGGCGCGGGCGCGTAGTCGCCGAGTGGCCATCCTTATGGCCGTCCGTCGAATCAGAGATCGAAGCCGCCATTGAGGCCTTCTTCGAGCTGCGAAACGCTCCTCGAGCGGCTCGGAGCGTCCGTCGGCGGCTCCAGCGACTCGTGGCCACGACCATCGAAGAACCCGCGGCTGTCCGCATCGGCCATACGTTGACGCAACTCGTCGATATCGCCGAGCCACCTCGGACGATTAACGTCCCCGACGGCGTCGAACAGCTGGTCTTGCGAGTCGCGCGGGGGTCGGACGTGATTGGCTTCGCGACCGTCGCCGTGTTGGACTCAACCGTGACGGGTCAGGAAATCGTCGACGCAATTCGACGACAACTTGCAACACAGCTAGTCCGCCGAGCGCTGAAACAACCCGGGGACCTCCGCCGGCTGGCGCTAACGGTCAACTCCCGAGTCGCACGAGACGCGGTCAATTTGCTCCTCGATCTTCCCGCACGCCGTGGCGCGGGCGGCCGGGAGATGATCAAGCGCTTTGCCCGAGCCGCGGCGAGCGGTTCCCGCATTGCGCCGCTGTCGGTCGGTGGTGGTGACGCGGCGATCGTCGGCGACAACGCCCCCGTTTCGGGAGACCAAGCGTTCTGGGAATCGATTTTCGACGTTCCCGATCCGTGGGGCTACACCAACAACTATGAGCAATTGAAATACACCCAGACCTTGAGTCTCATCGAGGGTATGCGGATCGACCGAGCGCTCGAGCTGGCTTGCGCGGAAGGCCACTTCACGATGCGACTGGCTCCGCATGTCGGTCACCTGGTCGCTGCCGACATCTCGGCCACCGCGCTCGAGCGCGCTGCGCTCCGCTGTGTTGACCACACAAACGTCGAGTACCAGCAACTCGACCTTCGCAACGGTGCACTTCCCCAGGACCTCGACCTCATCATGTGTAGCGAGGTGCTGTACTACCTCGAGCCGCAGGAGGTCAGTGATCTCGCCGGTCGTATCCGCGACGCGCTTCGCCCAGACGGCGTCCTCGTGATGGCTCATGCGCAAGTGTTGACCGACCAAACCACCGACACGGGGTTTGACTGGGGCCACCCGTATGGCGCAAAGGGACTCGGGGAGATCTTCGCGGGCACGAGTGGTCTGCGCTTCTGTCGTGAACTCCGCAGTGACCTCTACCGCATCCAACTCTTTGAACGAACGGACCCAGAGAGTGGCCCTGGCGAAGCACCCCAGGTTGCGTACATCCCCTACGCGCAACCACTTGAGCCGCAAGTTTCGCGAATGGTGGTTTGGGGTGGCATGCATGCCGATCGCGACCAGGTATGGCGGCACGAAGTTACCGATCGGCTACCGATCCTCATGTATCACAGTGTTGCGGTCTCCGGCGCTCCGGCCCTCGAGCGTTACCGAATACATCCCGACCGTTTGGAGGAACAACTCCAGTATCTCCGACAGAATGCGTACTACGGCATAACCCTCGAGCAATGGGCGCATCATTTGGCCACGCGGCGGGCCCCGAACGGACGAGCCGTGATGCTGACGTTCGATGATGGCTACGAAGACTTTTACACCAACGCGTGGCCTTTGTTAGAGGCATACAAGTTCCCTGCGACCGTTTTCCTCGTTTCCGAACTCGTGGGAAAGTCGTCGGATTGGGACAGCGACCTCGGTGAACCCATGGCGCTACTCGACTGGCCCACTATCCGCCGTCTTCAAGAGAATGGCATCGAGTTCGGCTCGCACACCAGGAGCCATCGGGCACTCACCACGATGGCACCCCGAGAGGCTCTCGCCGACGAACGAGCGGCCCGGCAGACCTTCGGCCGTGAGATCGGTCGCTCGATCACGTCGCTCGCATACCCTTTCGGCGATGTAGACGAGGTCACTCGTCAGGCGATGCGCGCTGCGGGCTATCGGATCGGTCTTGAAACCTCGTCGGGTTTCGCCACCGTGTGGGACGACCCGATGGCGATACCGAGGATCGAGGTGGCCGGGAGCGACGACCTGGCGGCGTTCATCGGCAAGCTCGGCTCGAGCACTCCGCGCAGCGCTCTGCGAATCGGCCTGCGCCACGTGCGGTCGACCGCCCGTCGTATGCGTGGTGGGTGAAGGTCAATCGTCGTCGCCCGAATCGGCGTCGAGACGCTCGAGATCCCAGCAGTTGCCGAACCTTAAGAGGCGCTCCGGTCGACCACCGTCATCCCCATCGATCGAAAAGGTCAGGACGTTGTCGTCGAACTGGAGAGTCTCGAAGGCCGTGCCGAGCCATACGCCGACGACGTACTCGCCCGGTGTGAAGTGCGGCGGCACCGGACACCGCCAGCGATGTCGACCGCGCGCGAAGAGTCCCGCCTGGCCGGAGTCGCTCAACCCTTCGTGGAGCAGGCCCACGCCGCCCTTCGTCCTCACAATTCCGGATGCGTCGAGGCCGGGAACGGGGTCGTTGACCACCACGTCGATCTGGATCCAGGCTTCGGACCAGGTGTTCAGGACGGCCTGCGGTTGCCCGTGCGCATCGACGAGTGCGACTGCGGTGATCTGGGCCGCCGCTGACGGATCGAGCTCGAAAGAGAACATGCTCGCCGGTCCGGCAGACGTACGGGTGTACTCGGCGATGACGTCCACCGCTGGCCCGCTGGCGCGCATCGAGCCCTTGTCGAGCCAGATGACGTTCGGGCACAAGCGGGCCATCGCGTCCATGTTGTGGCTGACGAAGAGTACGGTCCGACCGCTTTGTTCGACTTCACTCATCTTGCCGAGGCACCGGCGTTGAAACTCGGCGTCACCGACTGCGAGCACCTCGTCGACGACGAGGATGTCGGCTTCGAGGTGGGCGGCGATCGAGAAGCCGAGGCGCAGATACATCCCGGACGAGTAGCGCTTCACGGGCGTGTCGATGAACTCGGCGAGCCCGGCGAACTCGATGATCTCGTCGAGGCGGCGTGTGACGTCGCGCCGCGTCATGCCCAGGATGGCGCCATTCAGATACGTGTTTTCGAGCCCGGTCAGCTCTCCGTGGAAGCCGGTGCCGACCTCCAGCAGCGAGCCGATGCGACCGCGGGTGCGACACCGGCCCTTCGTTGGAGTGGTGATGTTGCTGACGATCTTCAAAAGTGTGCTCTTGCCGGCTCCGTTCGCACCGATGATGCCGATCGCCTCTCCTTCGCCAACAGTGAAAGAGATGTCGCGAAGTGACCAGAACTCGCGGGGCGCTGCACGCGGTCGGCCTCGCAGGCGCCCGGCCATGCGAGCAATCGTCTCGCGCAGGTCGGTGCCCGAACCGTGGTGTTCGCCGAGCCGGTAGCGTTTGCTGACGCCGTCGAGCTCGATGACCGGCGTGCCCATCAGATGATGTCCACGAACTGTCGCTCGTTCGCCCGGAAGTAATACGCGCCCGCGATCAGTACGACCGTGGCCGTTGCCGCGGAGATGGCGACATTGCCGAGGTGAGGCGCCGCGGTGCCGGCCAGGCCCCAACGCAACAGGGCAAAGCAGCCGGCAACGGGGTTGAAGTACTGCAGTGTGCGCCACGGCTCCGGTGCCAGCTCCGGCGGGTAGCCCACGGGGCTGACGAACAAGAACAGTTGCAGCCCGAAGCTGACGAAGACGGCAGCATCGCGATACTTCACGATCAATGCACTGAAGATGAAAACGGGACCCATCGTTGTCACGAGGAGCAGCACCACTCCGAGCGGCACGCCGACGACGAAACCGACGACCGACAGTCCGCCGCCCCAGAACAGCGTGACGATGATTGCCACCACCGCACCCACCGTGAGGTCCACGAGCGGCGGTAGTAGGGCGGCGAAAGGGAGGGCGATGCGGGGCAAAGAAACCTTGGTGAGAAGCTCGGCGTTCGAGAGGAGGCTGAAGGTGCCGCTGCTGAGCCCACTCGAGAAGTACGTCCACGCGACGAAGCCGACGAGCGCAAACGCGAAGTACGAATCGCCGTCTACTTCGACGTCCACCAATCGGTTGAACAGCACCGTGAAGGCGAGCGCGCCGATGAGCGGCTGTAACACCGCCCACGCCGCTCCGAGAAACGCCTGCTTGTAGCGGACTTTGACGTCTCGAAGGGCGAAGAAATAGATCAGCTCGTGATGCGTCCAGAGCTGGGCCAGCTTCAGCCTGGGCCAGCGACTGGTCGGCGCCGCGTTTTCGACCCACGCATTGTCGTCCGTGGTCGTCCGTTGCATTTTGGCTACACCCGCGACAGCTGATGGTCCATCGTCAGTATGTCGGCCGCGAGCTTGCGCACCGCGTCGCTCGTAGCCGATGCCGTCAGCCGAGCGTGATACCGCTCGAACGCCGACTCGACGAGGCGGCGCCGATAGTCGTCGTCCTTGATGACGGCGACGCAAGACGAAGCGAACATCGCGGGATCGTCGGCCACCAGGAGATCCCGACCGGGCCGGACATCGAGGCCTTCGAAGCCGAACGACGTCGACACAAGAGGAACACGATGAGCGAACGCTTCGATCACCTTCAGCCGCGTCCCTCCGCCGGAATGGATCGGTGTCACTGCCACGGTTGCCTGTTTGTAATACGGAGCTACATCGTCGACTCGCCCTTGGTACGACACGCCGCTCGCGTGCATGCCAGGAAACGAAACCCCCTCGTGGTTGCCGACCACGATGAACGAGATGTCCGGAACCTGAGGACGGATGCGCGGCAGTACCTCATCGATGATCCATTTGACGGCGAGTCGGTTCGGCTCGTAGGTGAGCGCGCCGACGAACAGAAGTGAAGGGGGTCCGCCGGGGCGGGTGCGGGGATTGACGAGTTCGGCGGACACGGCCGACGACGAACGAGGAAGTGGATAGCCATTCGGAACAACGGTCGCGTTGGACACTGCCAGGTAATCGCGATCCTGTGCGCTGCAGACGACGACCCGCTCGGCCTCGGTTGCGATGCGCTGTTGAAACAAACGCCAGGCGCGAGCGCCGAGCCCGTCGATGACGTTGCGGGGGCCCGCCCTTAGGCGGCCGAAGCGGTCGCGCCGATCCCGCATCACGCTTCGCAACAAGCGATCGTTGAGGTCATCGAAATCGACGATGCGGGGGCCGTAGATGAGCGATTGGGTAAGCGTGTGGACTCGCGCTCGGCTGCACCAGATCAGATCCCAGGGTGCTTGTGAAGCGTTGAGCGCTATGACTTGCTCGCGTAGCGCTCTCACGTGACGGTACCGAAGCCCCGCGGGCCTTCGGCTGAGGGCCCAAGCCGGCTTGATCCAGCGCGGCCACTCATGCGCTCGGATGACGGTCGAAGTGAACCGGGGGTGGGATGGCGGATGGACACCGTCGACGCTCGAGTCGATGAGGCAGACGTGAACCGAACCCACCTGTACGAGACCATCGATGATGTTCGCGGTACGAATGCCATGGCCGTTGTCGTTGGACGGATAACGGTCGGTCACGAACAGGATCCGCGGACCCCGTGGCGAACTCTCGTTGATTTTCGTCAACGTCCAATAACTCCACGTCGTGCTCGACCACGCCCCGCCAAAACCCAACTGTACCCCGCGGAGGCCAAAATTGTGGCGACTCGCCTAACGTCGGGTCAAAGGTGCACCGAACAACATGAACGAGGCAGACGTTGCGAGGCGAACGTACGAAGCCCGGGACGGGATGACTTGATGCGAGCTGCTCCGGTACGGGTCGGCCTCTACAGCGACAGTGCGTTCGTCGGTGGAGCCGAGCGTTCGCTGCTCAACGTCGTCAAGGCGTATAGAGGCGCCGCCGAACTCGTCGTGTGTAGCCCGTCCGAGGGTCTTTTGTCGGAGTGCGCGTCGGCCATGCCTGACGTCCTCACCCATCTGATCTCGTCGCGTGTCTCGCTGGCAAAGGGGATCCTCGATCACAGGCGGGCGTTCCGCGAACTGCAGCTGGATTTGCTCCAGGTCACGCTGTGCAACCCATTCACGGCGCGTCCGGCCCTTCTCGCCGGGTACTCGCTGCGCCTACCGACCATCGCTGTCGAGCAGCTGGTCTTGCCCGCCCAGCGGCGACGCGGTGCGTTGCTCAAGCATGCGACCGCTCTCCCGCTGGCGGCGCACGTCGCGGTCGGTTCCGCGTCGGCTGACGACCTCCACAACTTCTTCGGCATTCGCCGGTCCTCCGTGACGGTGATTCACAACGGCGTGACCGAGGAGGCAGTCGAGCCCGTCGCGTTCGCGGCACGGCCTGTCGTCGGCTGCGCCGCTCGCCTAGAAGACCAGAAACATGTCGACCTGTTGCTCGACGCGCTCGCGGAGCTCGACGACGCCCGCGCGGTCATCGTGGGCGACGGCTACCGGCGCAGCGATCTCGAGCGGCAGACTGCCTCGCTGGGCATGCTCGATCGGGTCGACTTCATCGGCTGGGTCGCCGACGCCCGGCCTTACATCGCCGGATTCGACGTGTTCGTACTTCCCTCCAGGGACGAGGCATTCCCGTTGACGATCGTCGAAGCGATGTTCAACTCGACTCCGGTAGTCGCAACCGACGTCGGCAGCGTCCGGGAGGCGATCATCGACGGAGTCACCGGGCTGCTCGTGCCGCCTAGTGACCTCTCCGCGCTCGTTGCCGCCGTACGCCGAATCCTCGACGAACCCGGTCTGGCGGATCGGCTGACGGCCAATGCTTTGACGCTGGCCGGCGAGCGCTTCACTGCGACGGCAATGGCGGAGTCGTACGACCGGCTTTGGACGGGTGTACTCGACCGCCGACGCGCGCAGTGATGTCTTTGTGCTAGAGCGGCATCTGTGAAGCCACCACTATTCGAGTATCACCGCGCCGGATCGACCGATGAGGTCGTCGGGCTCCTCGCAGAGCACGCCGACGAGGCCAAGGTGCTCGCCGGCGGGCAAAGCCTCGTTCCGCTGTTGAGCTTGCGGCTCGCCCGTCCGGCGCACCTCATCGATATCAACCGTGTCGCCGATCTCGCCACGATCGCCAACGGCAACGGCAACGGCAACGGCAACGGCTTGACCGTCGGTGCGTTGGTACGGCACCGGGCGATCGAGCGCAGCGATGTCGTGCGTACCGCCAACCCCTTGCTCGCAGACGCCGTGCGTTTCATCGGCCACAGCGCGATCCGCAACCGAGGCACCGTGGGCGGCAGCATCGCGCACGCCGATCCGGCCGCCGAGCTACCCGCGGTCCTGCTTGCCCTCGACGGCGAGATCGACGCGCGCAGCGCGCGAGGAACTCGCACGATCGCCGCGTCCGCGCTGTTCGAAGGTTTCCTCACGACCTCGCTCGAGCCGGACGAGTTACTCACCGCGATACGGATGCCCGCGTGGTCGACGGGCACCGGCTGGTCGATTCAAGAGTTCAGCCGGCGCAGCGGCGACTTCGCGATCGTCGGTGTCGTAGCGACGGTGCGCATCGACAGCAGCGGCAATGTGGCCGAGGCGCGGCTGGCGTTCTCCGGTGTCGATCAAGTGCCGGTCCGGGCCACCGCGGCCGAATCCCTGCTCGCGGGCGCGACGCCGTCGGATGACCTCTGGAAGAGCGCGGCGCACGCGGCGGCCGCGCCGCTCGAGCCGGGCGGCGACATCCACGGTTCGGGCGCATATCGCAAACAACTCGCCGCCGTTCTCGCCGAGCGAGCACTGAGAGAAGCCCACGACCGAGCGAAGGACGCACGATGACGAAACAATCGGTTCGGCTGACGGTGAACGGCAGAGAGCGCGAAGGTTCCGCCGAACCGCGCAAGACGCTCGCCGACTTCCTGCGGGAAGATCTGCAACTGACCGGCACCCACCTGGGCTGCGAACATGGCGTCTGCGGTGCGTGCACCATCATGGTCGACGGCGACGCGGTGCGCTCGTGTCTCCTCTTCGCCGTGCAAGCCGACGGCTGTGACATCCTCACGATCGAGGGGCTCGAGAAGGACGGCAAAATGCATCCGCTGCAAGAAGCGATGCGCGACTGTCACAGCTTTCAATGCGGGTTCTGCACGCCGGGGTTCTTGATGACCGCGTACGCGTATCTTCAAGAAGACCATGAGTTCAGCGAGCCCGAGATCCGCGAGGAGCTTTCGGGCAACCTGTGCCGTTGCACCGGCTACCAATCGATCGTCGCCGGCGTACAACTCGCGGCGGTTCGACTCGGCAAGCGACAAGAAGGGGCGTCGTCGTGAGATTCGTCGGAGAGAGCATTCCCCGGGTCGAAGACCGTCGCATCCTGACCGGCCGGGGCAAGTACGTCGACGACCTCACCCTGCCCAAGATGCTGCACGCGGCGTTCGTGCGTAGCCCGTTCGCGCACGCTCGCATCAAGAGTATCGACGTAAGCGCGGCGCGTGCGACGCCCGGAGTCGTGGCCGTTTTCACCGGCGATGACATGCGCAGGTTTTGCAACCCCGTCTCGACGTCGCTGGCGTTCGGCGTCAAGTTTCCCGAGTTCTATCCGCTCACCTCGGACAAGGTGCGCTTCGTCGGCGACGTGGTGGCGATGGTCGTCGCCGAGTCGCGCTATGAAGCAGAGGACGGATGCGAGCTCGTCGCGGTCGACTACGACCAGCTGCCGGCCGTCGCCGACTACGACGACGCGATCGATCCGACCAAGCCGGCCCTGTTCGACGAGCTCGGCGACAACGTCGTCATTACGAACGCTCCCGTGAGTTGGGGCGACGTCGACGCCGCGTTCGCCGAGGCCGATCGCGTCGTCTCTGCATCGTTGCGACAACATCGTGTTGCCCCCGTTCCGATGGAGACGCGCGGTTCCGTCGCCGACTACGACGCGTCCTCGGGCGAGCTGACGTACTACGCGTCGACCCAGAGCCCGCACAGCTTGCGGCTGCAGCTGGCGAACACCCTCGGCCATCCGATGGAACGATTTCGCGTGCTCGCCAACGATGTCGGCGGCGGCTTCGGCTTGAAGGGCAGCGTCGTGCGGGAGGACTTCTGTGTCGCGGCCGCAAGCAGAGAGCTCGGCCGTCCGGTGAAATGGATCGAAGACCGCAACGAGCATCTCATCGCGTCGGGTCAGGCGCGCGAAGAGATGGTGCAGATAGAGATGGCCGTGAAAGCCGACGGCACGTTCCTCGGCATGAAGGCCAAGCTCATAATGGACGCCGGCGCGTACCCGAATGTCCCGTTCGTCTCTGCAATGTTCGTCGGGTTGATGCAACTGCTGATGCCGGGTCCCTATCGCATGAAGGGCTACCGCTTCGAGTCGTCGGTGATCTCCACGAACAAAGCGGCCTATGTCGCATACCGCGGCCCGTGGGAGATGGAAACGTGGGTTCGCGAGCGGTTGGTCGACATCGTCGCCCACGAGATCGGCGTGGATGCCGCCGAGATCCGCCGCAAGAACATGATGCTCGGCGCGCCCGACGACCGGCTCATCACCGGGCTGACGGTCAAGGGCATCTCGTCGCGCGAGTCGCTCGATCGGGCGCTCGAATACATCGACTACGCAGGGTTTCGCAAAGAGCAAGAAGCGGCACGGGCGCAAGGTCGTTACCTCGGCGTCGGCTTCGCCACGTTCATCGAGGCCGCGCCCGGGCCCGCCGAGATGCGCCCCGGCGGCGGCATGTTCGGCGGCGAGCGGGCCAAAGTCGCGCTACAGCCCGACGGTCACCTCGTCGTCACAACCGCCCAGGCGCCGCACGGGCAAGGCCACGAGACGACCCTCGCGCAGGTGGCGGCCGACGAGATGGGTGTGCCGTTCGAGCACGTCAGGGTGGTGCACGGCGACACCCGGCAGACGCCGTTCAGCGTGATCGGCACTGGTGGCAGTCGCGCCTCCACGTGGGCAACGGGCGCCACGATCGTGTCGACGCGAAAGCTGCGAGAGCACGTACTCGCGATCGCGTCGGGGATGCTCGAGATCAGCCCCGAAGATCTCGAGATCATCGACGGTGTCGTCACGCCGAAGGGGGTTCCGCAAAGGGGGCTTCCGCTCGCGCAGATCGCGATGAAGGCACTGATGGACCCGGCGAGCCTGCCGCCGGGCACCGACGGCCCGCTCGAGACACACGAGCGATTCACCGGCGAGGGCATCACCGGCAGTGGATGGTCGGGAGGGACGCACGCCTGCACCATCGAGGTCGATGTCGCGACCGGACGAGTCAAGATCCTGCGCTACGTCGTGGTCGAAGACTGCGGACGAGTGATCAACCCCGCGGTCGTCGACGGTCAAGTGTGCGGCGGAGTCGCCCAAGGCATCGGCGCGGTGCTCTACGAGCGGGCCGCCTACGACAGCGAGGGTAACTTCCTCACGAGCACGTTCATGGACTATCTGCTCCCGACGAGCGCCGAGATCCCGCACATCGAGATCCACCATCTCGAGACCGATCCCGATGGCGCGTTCGGTTTTCGCGGCGTCGGCGAAGGCGGCGCGGTCGTCGCCCCCGCAACGCTGACGAACGCCATCGACGACGCGTTGCAACCGTTCGGCTCCCGTGTGTGCGACCAATACCTGCCGCCGGCGACGGTGGCCGAGATCGCGGGTGGGGCGAGCGCGTAGATGACCTCGACGCAGCGCACCTATCCGGGGCACGGCGCGACCGTCGGGCGCACCCTTGGCGAATCGACGCCTTGGTGGCCAACGCCTCACCGTGCTCCGCGCGATGCGCCGAATGTCGTCATCGTCCTGATGGACGACATGGGCTTCAGCGACATCGGGCCGTTCGGATCGGAGATCGACACACCGAATCTCGATCGCTTGGCTGCTCGCGGTGTCCGATTCACCAACTACCACACAAGCCCTGTCTGCTCACCGTCACGCGCGGCGCTACTCACCGGCCTCAATCCGCACCGCGCCGGCTTCGGTTTTGTCGCCAACGCCGACCCGGGCTTCCCGGGTTTCACGTTCGAGATCTCGCGCGACGTGCCCACGATGGCCGAACAGCTGCGCGCCGCCGGTTATTCGACATTTGCCATCGGCAAGTGGCATCTCACGAAGGAATCTTCGATGAGCGACGCCTCCGATCGGTCGTCGTGGCCAACGCAACGTGGCTTCGATCGCTACTACGGCGTCCTCGAAGGTCTGACGAACTTGCATCATCCTCACCGGCTGATCCGAGACAACTCGCCGGTAGCGATCGACGAATATCCGAAGGACTTCTACCTCACCGACAATCTCACCGACGAAGCGATCTCGCTGATCTTGGCCCACCGGGCCGAGTCGCAAAAGCCGTTCTTCATGTACTTCGCCCACCTCGCCGTGCACGGTCCGCTTCACGCGAAGCCGGCCGACATCGCGAAGTACTCAGGGAAATACGCGACCGGCTGGGACATATTGCGCGATCGTCGATTCGCCAAACAGATCGCCGACGGGTTCTTTCCTCCCGGCACGCAACTGCCGCCCCGCAACAACGAACCCTTCAACGAAGTTCCCGCATGGGACGATCTCGACGCGCAAGACCAAGCGTTGTTCGCTCGTTACCAAGAGGTGTACGCCGCGATGGTCGACAATGTCGATCAGAACCTCGGCCGCCTCCTCGGCACGCTCGAGGCGCTCGGCGAGCTCGACAACACGATCGTCATCTTCACGTCGGACAACGGGGGCACCGGCGAAGGTGGCCTGCGAGGAACCCGTAGCTACTTCGCGCAGCTCGCCCACCTGCCCGGGCTGCCCCGTGACTGGCGGCGCGACATCGATCGCGATCCGAGCCTCATCGGCAGCCCGCGAGCGATGGTGCACTACCCCCGCGGATGGGGCATGGCGTCCAACACGCCGTTTCGCATGTACAAGGCGCACACACTTGCCGGCGGGGTGCGCGTTCCCTTCGTCATGTCGTGGCCGAGCGGCCTGCCCGAGCGAGTGGGCGAGTTGCACCGAGAGTTCCGTTACGTCACCGATCTGTTGCCGACCCTCTTGGACCTCACCGGGGCTCCGCGCGACGGCGCACCGATCGACGGAGTTTCGTTTGCCGACGCGTTGCGCGGATCGAACACCCTCGACGATCGGTCGGAGCAGTACATCGAGATGGTCGGCAACCGCGCCTACTTCCGCGACAAGTGGAAGCTGGTGATGACGGGCCGGGCGGCCCGCGCCGTCGCCGCCGACGAGCAGTGGGAGCTGTACGACATTCACGCCGACCCGACCGAAACGACGAACGTTGCGACTGACCACCCGGACGTCGTTGCCGCACTCGCGGACTCATGGGAGCAGGCCGCGTGGGAGAACTGCGTCTTCCCGCTCGACGATGGCACCGGGTACATGCGTGACGCGCGCGCACCAACCGACATCGCTCGGCCGATGACACTTCTGCCGGGGACACCGCACATCGAGCGTTACGTCGCATCGCGCCTGACTTCACTGCGTTCCTTCGATGTCCTCATCGAGCTCGACTTCTTGCCGGGAGACCAAGGCGTTTTGGTCGCGCACGGCGACCAGGGTGGCGGCTACAGCGTCTACATCGAAGACGAACACCTTCGATTCGCGTACAACGACTACGGCAGCCTGCACGACATCGACGCTGGCGCGATGAAGGCCGGCGCCCACGTCGTCACACTGCGAGCCACCGCCGTCGACACCTTCGCCTGGGACTTCGTCGTGCTCGTCGATGGCCTGCCGGCGGCGCACCTCGATCGGATGAACATGCTGTTGTGGATCGCTCCACTGCAGGGCATCGACATCGGCCTCGATCGCCGATCCCCGGTATCGTGGCCGCTCTACGAACGACACGGCTCGTTCCCCTACTGCGGCGATCTCTCATCAGTGACGTACCTGCCGGGCGACGCAGCTCCCTACGATCCGCAACTCGTGTACCGCGCCATGCAACGCGCCGCGCACGCGTATGACTGAACGCGTCAGGAGCGCACCAATGCGCAAACTCGACGTGTTCAATCAGATTTCACTCGACGGATACTTCACCGATACGCACGGAGACATGTCATGGGCACACCGCGAAGGTGATCGGCCTGACCCCGAGTGGGACGAATTCGGCAACCAGAACGCCAGCGGCGGTGGGGTGTTGCTGTTCGGTCGGGTCACCTACGAATTGATGGCCGGGTTCTGGCCGACACCGGCCGCGTTCGAAGTGCAACCCGTCATCGCCAAGCAGATGAACGCGCTGCCGAAAATCGTGTTCTCACACACGCTCGACAAGGTGACGTGGGAGAACACCACGCTCATCAGCAACGGCATCGAGGACGAAGTCCGCCGCCTGAAGGCCGAGGACGGGCCCGACATGGTGATCATGGGTAGCGGCACGATCGTGGCGCAGATGGCCCGCGCCGATCTCATCGACAGCTATCAGTTCGTGGTCGTGCCGATCGTGCTCGGCGCCGGGCGCACCTTGTTCGAAGGCATCGAAGACCGATTCGAAATGGAACGCACCAACACTCGGGCGTTTGCCAACGGCAACGTCGTGGTCACCTATCGACCGATGGCTCGCGCGCGGTAGCGATCTCGGCTCCGTGCCAGGCGATCGTACCCAGCAGGCGGTGTCCGATTGCGGTCAGTTCGGGCGTTCGAGGATCGAGGCGGTCGTGCCCGGGCTTCCATCGCCACCATGACGGACACCGCCCCAGTCGCACATCATCGAGCCGAGTCCGACGCTCGGACTCGGTGCCGCAGGGATGCAATTGCAGGTAGAAGACCGCTCGAGGTGAAGGTCCCGTAGTGCGCGTCGTGCCGTGCGGCAAATGGGAGTCGAGGATGAGCAGGTCGCCCTTGCGCAATGGCACCTCGACGACCTCATGGCCTTCGGTCGCCGGGCGGTACTCGACGCCGTGACGAGATGTAGGCCAGGCCGTCGGCCAACTCGCACGATCGCGGAACATCGATGGCACACACCGGAAGCCACCTTGGCCACGCGGGGCATCGGTCAGAGCGACGATGCCCGGATACCACTGCTGCGTCGAGTCGTGGGGATCGACGTCGAAATGGATGGGCAGCGCGTCGGCATTCCCCTCACGCCACGGTGGAGTGACACGACAGGAATTGATGTCGGTCCACAGGTCGTGACGATTCCAGATGCTCGACCAGATCTCGTAGAGGACGGGTAGCTGACGGATGTTCCATTGCGATTGGTGCGCCCACAACGGGATCTGGTCGTTCTCGGTCGATATCCGCGATCAGGTCGCCGAGTCATCGAGTCGAACCCCGCATTCCGAACCAATCGCGTCGATGACGGCATCACACAAACTCGCCGGCACCACGTTGTCGAACACAACGAACCCGTCGCGACGTAGAGCGTCGATCCCCGCAGCGATGTTCACGACTCGATGTTACGGCGTGAGGCCCGCGCGCTCAGATCAGTTCGCGTCACGCCGGTAGAGCAGGACGGTCCCGATGGCCAGTGCGGCGATCGCATACCCACCAAAGATGAGCGCATCCTGGGGGCGGGTCAGCGCGAGCGCGGGATTCTCGGCGAAGGCGCCTTCGCCTTCGATGCCGAGAAGGTTGTTGCCGGCGACGAAGGGGAGAAAGCGCGAGACCTGCTCGGCGGTGAACACGGTGAGCATGTTCTCGATGACGAGCCCCCACACCAACACACCGGTGATGGTTCCCGCGGTGTGGCGAACGATCAGGCCGAAACCCAACCCGAGCACTGCAGACAGCGAAGTGAACAGCAGCGCCCACAGCGTGGTCACTACCATGGTGGACGTGTCGCCCATGGCGAGACCACCGAGTACCGCGCCGGCGAAGCCGGCGGTCATACCGGCGGCCCCGAGCACAAGCCCGAACGCCGCCGCCGCAACCGTCTTCGCCGCGACGAGGACCCACCGCGCCGGTTGCGCCGCGAGGGCCGTGGCCAGAGTGCCGTGTTGCGCTTCGGCGGTGAACAACACGATCCCCGCGACCGCGGCAATCACTGCGGTGAGCACGGTCGAGAAGATGAAGACTTCGGAGACGGTTTGCACTTCGTCGGTCACGAACGTGGCGCATGCCCACGAAACGAAAGCTCCGATGGCGGCGGTGCCCCCGAGGATCACGGTGTTGACACGAACGGACGAGAGCTTGATCCATTCGCTCCGGAGCACGGTGCGCACCGCCCTCACGTCGTCATGTCTGGTTCGGGTCGCTCGCGAGAATCGAGCTGCGCCGGTGGGCGCGTGTGATGAGTCGATCGATGGAGTTGCGGTGATAGTCATGGGTCGGTTCCTTTTGTGAGTTGTTGTTGTCGGGCAAATCAAGCGGAGGCGAACTCGGCAGACGCCTTCGTCATCTCGAGCAGGCTGTCTTCGAGGGATTGCGAGGTTTCCGTGAGGCCGAGCACACGGATGCGGGCATCGAAGGCGATCTGCGAAACCGCCGCCTTCGTCGTGCCCCGCACGAGCAGTCGCTCGCCGGTGACTTCGGCGACAAGGCCATGCACCGACAGTGCGCTGACGAGATCCGCCGGTTCCGGGGTTTCGACGATCACTGCGATGCCGCTGCGAGCGGTGATCGCGTCGACCGATTCCGCAGCGAGCAGCTTTGCTCCACCGACCACCACGAGATCATCGGCGAACATGGCGAGCTCGCTGATGAGGTGGCTCGAGACGAAGACCGTGCCTCCACGATCGGCGAAGCTGCGGAGGTAGTTGCGCAGCCATCGGATGCCATCGGGGTCGAGACCGTTCGACGGTTCGTCGAGCAGCAACACCTCGGGATCGCCGAGTAGTGCGCCGGCAAGCGCCAGCCGCTGCCGCATCCCGAGCGAGAAGCCACCGGCGCGCTGGTCGGCCGCGGTCTCGAGCCCGACCTCGGCCAACACCTCATTCGCCCGGCGGCCATCGATACCACTGATGGCGGCCGTCGCCCGAAGGTGATTGCGAGCAGTGCGACCGGGGTGCATGCACCGCGCATCGAGGACCGATCCGACAACGCGAGCGGGTGTGCGCAGCTTCGTGAAGTCGACGCCGTCGTAGCGGACCTCGCCACGGTCGGGTCGAGTGAGCCCGACCATCATTCGCATGGTCGTCGATTTGCCCGCCCCGTTCGGGCCGACGAAACCCGTGACGCGGCCGGCGGCTACGTCGAAGCTCATATCGTCGACGGCGATTCGCGTGCCGTAGCGCTTGGTGATTCCTGAGACCGTGATCATGAGCGTGCGCTTCCTTTTGGGTCGATTGGATGGAGATCGAGGGCGTGGAGATCGAGGGCCCGGACAGAGATGAGTTCCACGTTCACCGACGTGAGGTGGCTCAAGATGCCGTGCAGGTGCGCGGCATCGCTGACGGCGCCGACCAGGCGGGTCACTCCGTCGCGGGGATATTCCAGGGTGAAGTCGTCGACGAGCGGCCGCAGGACCCGAGCACTCGCTCGGCCTCGCAGCACGATCTCGTAGGTGGTTGGTTGGGGCATGACACCAACATCACGCCGATCGGCATGAGCGCGCCTCGCACGATCGGCAATCTCACCCGGGTGACTCCGTGCCGGGCCGCGTAGCGTACGGACGATGACCGCACTCGAAATGGGGCTGGCGGCGACCAAGCTTCGCCCGCCCGTGCCCCCTCCTTCGCTGATTCGGCGGTCGCGCCTCGATGATCTGCTCGACAACGCAGTGGACGGAGGTGCGCGCTTTCTACTCGTGAGTGCGCCCGCAGGCTCGGGCAAATCCACACTCTTGGCCTCGTGGTCGGCGAGCCGGCCCGGCGCGGTCGCGTGGTTGCAGGTGGAAGAACGAGATGGCGATCCCGCGCGGTTCTGGAGTTATGTCATCCAAGCGATCGCGTTGGCCCGTGCGACGGCGATGACCGATCTGGCATCGGTCGTCGCGGGTTCGCAGGGCGACGATGTCGTGGTCGTGTCCGCGCTCGTGAACTCACTCGCCGAACCGTCTGAGTCGCTCGTCGTGGTGATCGACGACTACCACCTGATCGACCACGCAGGCATTCACCGGGGTATGGAGCGACTCATCGACCTGTGTCCCGAGCGCGTGACGATCGTGCTCGCAACCCGTGTCGATCCGCCGTTTCGGCTCGGCCGTCTACGCGTGCGCCATCGGCTCGCCGAAGTGCGCGCCGCTGACCTTCGCTTCGACACCGACGAGACGGCCGGGCTCCTCGGGTCGGCGCGCCAGCCACTCGAGCGTGAACTGGCCGAGCAGTTGTGCGGTCGCACCGAAGGCTGGGCTGCCGGACTCGTGCTCGCTGGGTTCTCGTTGGACCGCGCGTCGGACCGTGCTGGTTTCGTGGAGGCCTTCCGTGGCGATGACCAACTCGTTGTCGAATACCTACGCGACGAACTGCTCGCGACCCTCGGCGACGACGACCGGCACGTCCTGTTGCAGACGTCGATCCTCGAACAGATGACGGGCGATCTCGTCGACGCCATCACCGGTGCAACCGGTGGCACAACGTGGCTACGTGACACCGCCCGCGCCAATCAATTGCTCATCGGTCTGGATCACACAGGCACCTGGTTCCGCTATCACCACCTCTTGCGCGATCTGCTTCGGTTGGAAGCGCAGCACACCTACCCTGAACGCATTGCCGAACTCCACGCGAGAGCAGCGGCGTGGTTCGCCGCGCGCGGTGATGGCGGCCAAGCAATCGTGCATTGGCTGGCTGCGGGCTCCGTCGACGAAGTGGCGAAGTTACTGAGCGTGGAGGGACCGCGCCTGCTCGCCCAAGGTCAGAGCGACACGCTTCGCGACATCCTCCAGGAGCTCGGCGACACCACTCGCACGACCGCGTGGCCCGCACTGCTCTATGGCTGGTGTGAGTTCCTCGCCGGCCGCTACGACGAATCTGATCGATGGCTCGACATCGTGGCCGAGGTCGCTCCGGATTCGTTCGACCTCGGCTTCGCGATCGCGCCGCGCATGAACAACGCGCTTGCTCGTGGCGACGTCGCCACCGCGCTCGCCGTCGCGCGCGAGATCACTGCGACAGACCAGCTCGTTCCGCACTCGTGCACGCGCGCCGCCGCCGCGGGCGCCGCCTTCGCATGGGCCGGACAATCGGACGACGCGCGACGCGTCCTGCGGCTCGCCGTGCAGAAGGCGCTCGGAGAAGGCGCCCGAGCCGTCGAGGTCAACGCGCTCGTGCACCTCGCCGTCGTCGAATTCGAAGATGGCTCGACCGCAGCCGCGCTCGCCGCGGCGAATACCGCCATCACGACCGCGGAGGCGTATGGGCTCGACACGTATCACAGCGTCGCACCGGCGTATGCGATCCGATCGCGCACCGGGGCCGACGATCCGCGGGCCGACGTCGGACATGCCATCGACGTCGCCCGACGCGCATCGACGCCACTCGTCCTCGGCTACGTCCTTGCGATGTGCGGCGACACTTGCGCCGAGCTCGGTGATGCCGCCGCGCTACTTCTCGAAGAAGCACGCGCCGTCATGGATCAGCTTCCCGATCCTGGCATCGCGGGCCGGTACCTCGCGCGGGTCGAATCTCGCCACGGCGTCAACACCCGCAGCAAGACCCGTGACGCTCCGACAATCGATCAATTGACCGATCGCGAGCTTTCCGTCTTGCGGTACCTGCCGTCCAAGTTGTCACAGCGCGAGATCGCGTCTGAATTGTTCGTGTCGCTCAACACGGTCAAGACGCATTGCCGGGCGATCTACCGCAAGCTCGGTGTGGGCGACCGCAAGGCCGCGGTCCAAGCGGCGCGAGAGCTCAACGTCCACTGACCGCCAACCTGTCGAGGTCGTTCACCGCGCGTTCGACATCGTCTTGGACCAAGTCCGCGTTGATGGCGATTGCCGCCGCAGAGCCGGCGCCGGCCGAGGTGATCACCTGTGCCCGCGGATCGACCACGTTGCCGGCAGCCCAGACACCGAACGCGCTTGTCTTGCCCGTGGCATCGACGGTGACGAAGCCGGCTTCGTTGTGATCGCAGCCCAGAGCGGGCAGCAATCCATCGGCGTGAGGGACGTTGCCCGGCCGGACGAACACCGCGGTCCGTGCAATCACTTGGCCGTCGGTCAACTCGACACCGGTCAATCGGTCATCGTCGATCACCAACCGCGCTACGTTGCCCTCGACGACTCGAATGCCGCGTGCTTCCAATTGCGTACGTTCGGCGGCGTCGAGGTTGTACGTGTGGACGAAGAAGACCACGTCGTCGGACCACTGCCGAACGAGTTGTGCATGCAGCACCGACCCGGGCAGTGTGCCCAACACACCTACGGGCTGATCGCGCACTTCCCACCCGTGGCAATACGGGCAGTGCAAGAGATCGCGGCCCCATCGTTCGCGGACGCCGGGGATGTCCGGCAACTCGTCGCTGACACCGGTTGCGACCAAGATGCGTCGCGCCGTCAACTCGCGGCCACCGGCGAGTCGAACGACGAATCCGGGCGCGATTGCGCGCACTTGATCGGCGATCAACTCGACGCCGTACCCGACCACCTCGGCCCGGCCCACGGCGAGGAAGTCCGTCGGCGACATCCCGTCGCGCGACAGGAACCCCTGCATGTGTGCCGCAGGCGCGTTGCGGGGTGCTCCGGCATCGATCACCGCGACACGGCGCCGCGCTCGGCCCAACACGAGCGCGGCGCTCAGGCCGGCCGCTCCGCCCCCAACCACCACTACGTCATAGGACTGCGCTTCCATAGCGATCACCTCCACTGCAGCGTGGTTCATCGGCTCGCGTTCCGCAAGATTTGTTGCTGTTTCCGGGAACGCGTACTTGACTGACGCGAATGAAGACCTCCGCGGAGATCGACGCCGTACTGGCCGAGGTGGGTCCCCGCCTCAAACGGGTGCGCACCCAGCGGGGCGTGACCCTGGCCGAGTTGGCCGCCGAGACCGGCATCTCCAAAAGCACCTTGTCACGTCTCGAACACGGGGAACGCAAGCCCAGCCTCGAGTTGCTGTTACCGATCGCGCACGCGCATCGCGTGCCCCTCGACGACCTCGTCGGGGCCCCCGAGTACGGCAACTCCCGCATCCGGCTCACGCCGCAAGCACGCAACGGACGCATCGTCGTGCCGCTCACGCGACACCCACGCGGAATGCATGCGTGGAAAGTGATCATCCTGCCCGAAAAAGGCCCACCCAAACTTCGCACTCACGAGGGCGACGAATGGCTCTATGTTCTCGCCGGCGACCTACGGCTGATCCTCGCCGACAGCGATATCACACTCAGGCCCGGCGAAGTCGCCGAATTCGACACCGCGCAACCGCACTGGTTCGGACCGGCCGGCAACAAACCGGTCGAAATCCTCAGCATCCTCGGCCGGCCCGGCGAACGCATTCACGTTCGCTCCGCAACACCGGGTAAGCACGTCAAGGCGTGATCGCCGTCGACCCAGAGTTGCGGCATCGCTACTGTTTGCGGTAATCGCCACCAACCATAGGGGGACGCGATGGCCATCGACTTTCCGCTGAACTACGTCAAGCAGTCCACGACGAATACCTGTTGGGCCGCGTCGACCGCAATGATGACGGGTCGTAGCTCCGACATGGAAATCGTCCGCGAGATGCAACAGAGCAATCCCACCAGCGTGTGGGACGACGGTGCGACCGAACTCGAGCTTGGGCAGGTTGCGTCTCAATACGGCCTCACTCAGATCTATCCGGTCTGTCAAGGCGCCGACGGATGGGAACAGTGGCTCGCTAGCAACGGCCCCATGCTGATCCAGGTACCGGGCAACGCGTACCACAGCATCGTTGTGGCCGGGATCAAAGGTGGCGACACCGGCGAAGTGTGCGAACCCGTCGAGGTCCACGTCTACGACCCCTGGAACGGCGACCTTTGGGTCGAGTTCGAGCAGTTCAACACCAACTACGAGATGGCGGGCGACTGGTCGAACAACGTCTATCGACGCTGACGCGACCTTCTCGGCATTCGGCAGTCGGATATAGCCGAATCGGCAACAACTGGCACACCGGCGGCGTTCGCCTGACCACTCCAATTGGGGCAGAGTGGGGGCGATGGGGACATCGATGGGCGGGAACTCTGGTGCGCGTTCCCGCATCGACCCCAAGCACGTCGTGATCGTGATGCACGTCGCCGGCAATTTCATGAGCGCCCTCGACATCACGATCGTCAATGTCGCGCTCCCCTCGATCGGGCGAAGCCTCGACGCCACGTCGTCGTCCATCGAGTGGGTGGTGGTCGGCTACCTGCTGAGCTTGGCCATGTGGATCCCCGCATCCGGTTGGTTCGGCGATCGCTTCGGCACGAAGCGGGTGTACCTCACGGCGATGGCGATCTTCACGCTGGCATCCGCGATGTGCGGCGCATCACAGAGCCTCAACCAGTTGATCGCCGCACGCGTTTTGCAGGGCGTCGGGGGCGGCATGCTTACGCCGGTGAGCTCGGCCATGCTCTACCGCGCGTATCCGCCCCAAGAACGGGCGCGTATCGCGCGGATCATCATCATTCCGACGATCGTTGCGCCCGCGTCGGGGCCGATCCTCGGTGGTCTGTTCGCCGACCATCTGACGTGGCGCTGGGTGTTCTTCGTCAACGTCCCCATCGGCATCGTCATGGTGCTCTTCGGCATGTTCTTCCTGCGCGAGCATCGTGAGGCTTCTGCGGGCAAGTTCGACACGGCGGGCTTCGTCCTGTCGGGTGGCGGGCTTGCCTTGCTGCTGTACGCGCTGGGCAAGGGCCCGCGCAGCGGCTGGACCTCCACGATCGTGTTGACCAGCGCCGCGTTCGGCATCGCCGCGCTCGTTGCGCTCGTGTTCGTCGAGTTGCGTCACAGCCGACCCATGCTGCCACTGCGCATGTTGCGCGATCGGCTCTTCCGAGCAGTGAACATCGTCTCGTTCTTCACGTTCTCTGCCTTCTTCGGCTTCCTGTTCATCGTCCCGCAGTTCTTGCAGGATGCACGGGGAGAGTCACCGCTTCATTCCGGACTGACGATCTTTCCGGAAGCGTTGGGCGTTCTCGTCTCGTCACAGTTCATGTCTCGGCTGTATCCGCGAGTCGGTCCCCGCCGGCTCATGTCATACGGCCTCTTCGCTGTCGCGATAACGATGTTCATGTGTTCGTTCATCTCCCTCGACACGAGTTCCTGGCTGATCCGCCTGTTGGTGTTTGCCGTTGGATTCGCTGTTGGTCCCTGCATGGTGTGCGTGCAAGCCGCGGCCTTTGCCACGATCGCCCCCGCGGACACGGGCCGCGCCACCGCCATCTTCAACGCACAACGTCAGGTCGCCGCGGCCGTCGGTGTCGCGCTCATGGCGACGGTGCTCGCGGCGCGACTGCCCGACGCCCGGATCGAAGGGGCCGCCAGCCTCGGTGCGTTCCGCACGGTGTTCCGCGTCGCCGCACTGGTCGCATTGATCGGTGGATTCGCGGCGCAGATCATTCGCGACGCCGACGCCGCTCCCTCGATGCGCCCGCGTATCAAGAAGTCGGCGAACGCGGCGAAGAGCGCCGCTCCCGCCTAGGGACGCGTCTGGCCTGCGCTCCAAGCCAGGCGGGAGACGACTCCCAACCCCTTTTGGGCCGCGCTGAAGTTCGGTCTCAGCGTGACGTCAGGGCCAACACAGCGCGCCGGCGCATGGTGTCGATACGGCCGCTGCCGACATCTCAAAGGGGATCCGATGACAACCATGACTCACTCCACCCAGATCGAGCGCATTGCCCGACCGGCGATCGCCGCGATCGGCGACCAGGTCCTGCTGTCGCAGGGTCGATGCGTCGACGTGTTCCTCGATCTGTATTGCGCCACCGACGATGTCGGGCTGCGCTGGTCGATCGCCGACCGCCTGACCGATATCAGCCACCTCACCGCGGTGCTCGCCGACGACATGCGGGCCGACCTCGAGGCCATCATGGCGATCGCCTCGGACAGCGGGGCGCTCGCACTCGACTGGGTCGACCATCTCCTCGACGAAGAGATCGTCGCCCGCGCCGCCTGAGTCAGACGACGGTCACGACAATTCGAGCGCGTGGGCGACCGAAGCGATGTAGTCGATGTGGCCATCGATGGAGTCCAAGCCGAGGCCCATCGTCACCACCGAGACATGGGTGCCACCGGCCGCACGCCACGCGTCGACCTTCGCGGGGATCTCACTCGGCCCCTCGCGAGTGAGCGCGGTGTAATCCGCACCGAAGTCGTCGACCGACCGGCCGAGAACACCGAGTCGATCGCGCATCTGGTGCCAGGCGTCGATGCAGTACTCGAGACCCCCACCGAAGATGAAACCATCCGCGAGCCGGGCGGCCCGTTCGAACGCCACTTCACCAAATCCACCGAGCCAGATCGGGATCGACCGCGCCGGTTGCGGCACGAGTGAAGCCCGGTCGACGCGGTCGAAGCGGCCCGAGAAGTCGACGACCGATTCGCTGAACAATCGCCGCAGCAACTCGATCTGCTCCTCTTCGCGTGCGCCACGAGTGCGGAAGTTCTGACCCAGTGCCTCGTACTCGACGTGATTCCAACCGACACCCACGCCGAGACGCAATCGGCCGCCGGACAAGAGGTCGACATCGGTTGCCTGCCGGGCCACGAGCGCGGTCTGGCGCTGCGGCAGGATCAGCACGCCGGTCGCGAACTGGAGTCGTTCGGTGATGCCGGCCAGATACGCGAACATCACGAACGGATCATGGAACGGGTCACGCTCGGTGTACGGGCCAGTGAGTGGACGGGCTCGATCGGCGTGCACGGCACCGAGTACGTGGTCATAGGTGAGGAGATGGTCGAAGCCGAGATCCTCGACCGCTTTCCCGATGCGGCGAACCGCTTGGGGATCTCCCCGAAGCTCGGTCTGCGGGTAGACGACACCGATCTGCATGGGCTTCTGCCTTCTTCGCGATGAGCTCTCGTATCGCGAGACCCTAGACCGGTCGCTCAGTTGGCTCTAGCCAGAAGTTGGCGGCCTGGGTTCGCGGTCGGGGTCCCACAACGCGCGCTGGACAAACGCTGTCTCCCCTCCCTCTCGCGCGACAGTTTGCGCCAACTCTCCGAGCGCACTCTCGGCTCGAGTTATTCGCGAGTCAGCTGTCAGCCAGAACTGCTGAAACCGGCCGGTGAAGTACCGGCGCAGACGTCGGCTCGCGAGCAACATCACCACTGTTCCCAGGCCTCGTCCTGCGACGGATAGCGCGGCCTCGACGTCCCAACTCGCCGGGTCGGTGTCGACGTCGCCGCGGCCCGAAATCCGGAAACGGTTCACGCGCCCTCGTGCATCGACGAGTGTGCCGCCGTTGCCTTCGATCGTCCGCAAGTCGATCCTCACTTGGCCTGCGCCCCTCCCACCGAGGAGACGGTCGATGCGCCCGGGGTTGGCATCGCTCGATGCTGCGGCCGCCGTATCCACGCGGAGGGTCAGGTCGATGGTCGGCAGTCGTTCCCGCGCGATCTCGACGTCTGCTGTCCAGCGCCGCCGCTCGTCGCCAATCATCGCAACGATGCGGCGCGAGTCGTCGTGTGTGAGCGTGGCGAAGATCGGCTGCTCCATCGTGACCTCGTAGCGCGCGCCGGGCTGACGATGCCCGCCTTCGACGAGCAATAGTTTCGCTATCGGGCAGCCGGCGGGTGCATCGACCACGCGCCCCGTGTCATCGAATTGCAGATCGTTCCACTGTTGAAACAGCGCGGGGAGCAGATCGATCGCGGATGTCAGCTCGATGCGGCGCAGGACGCCAGATGTCGTGACCTTCACCGCACCTCGAACAGCTCGTCGGGCGTGACGATGCCGGCGAGGTCTTCCGGTGCCGGAGCAGTTGAGGGCACGAGCAGTACGTGCTCCATGAACCAGTGCAGCTGGCGCAGGTGGTGTGTGCTGTGACGCAACATGATCCGCAGGAGCTCGACTTCGGCTACTTCTCCACCGTAGTGCGACCTCACCACGCGTTCGTGACTCTCTGCTGAACCACGCCTGAGGAACGTCGCGATGTCATCGCGCACCCTCGCGATGTACGAGCAGATGTCATCCACATCGGTGAAGCGACCGGCTCGTGCGGTGACTGCGAACATGTCGTCGGTATCGAACTTGCCCCGCTCCTGCGCGGCGTAGCCGCCTTCGGCGAAGGCGACGATGCGCAAGACGTGCGCGGACAGACATCTTGCGTTGAGCGAATTGCGTGTCGATCGCCGCGGGACCGATTTGACGCACGGCGCGTGCCAGAGCGCCCAGCACGACCTCGTACTTCGACGCCAGCCATTCGTTGCCGTGTGCGTCGGCCATCTCGACCAGACCGAGCACCTGCTTCAGACGAGCTTCGTCGAACCCGATGATGATCTCATCGCCGGCCCGAATCACCGGCACGGCTCTGATCTCGTTCGCGCGTAGGAACTCGGCAGCTTGTTCGTCGACCGAGACGTCATGGTGTTCGAACCGAACACCTCGCGCCGATAGCAACGAAGCGATCGTCGCGCAACTGAATCAACCAGGTTGCGTGTACAGGTGGATGTCCATACGACCGCCTTTGTGGGACAGCCTGCTCAGTCTCGCGTACCGTAGGGCAATGAGCTCAACACGGTGGGGCATCGGTGTGCCGGGCGCGCTCGGCACACAAGCCATCGGCAATCTCGCGGCGCTGGCCGAACAGTCGGGCTACCAGAGCTTCTGGTTCAACTGCGTCGCCCCCGATGCCGACCCGGTCGCGCTCTTGGACGCCGCCCTTGCCGCCACGGAGCACATCGCCATCGGCACCGGCGTCATACCCCTCGCCGGCTACCCACCCGCCGCGCTCGCGGCCGGTCTCGCCGGCGGTCGCGCCGACGATCCGCGGGTGCTGATCGGCGTGGGTTCAGGTGGCGCGCGTCAAGGCTCGCTCGAGCGAGTGCGCGACGGGATCGCTCGGCTTCGGGCCACTCTGCCTCGGGCGCGCGTCGCGGTCGGATGCAAAGGTCCGCGAATGGTCGCGCTCGCGGCAGAGATCGCCGACGCGCTCCTCTTTTCGATTCTCCAGCCAGCTCACGCACAGTCAATCGCGCGCCAGCTTTCTGCGTCGGGTTCACGCGTCGCGGCGCCGTATACGTACCACCGCGTCGCGCTCGACCCTGGCGCGCTCAACCGGGTGCACGCCGAAATGGTGGCCCACGGCGCGTGGCCGGCGAATACGCCGCCCCCGAACGGGCGCGACCTCCTCGGCACCGCGTTGCCGGCGCGCTCGGATGTGCATGACCTCATCGAGGCCGACCTGGCGGCTTTTCCCGACGACTGGCTACCCGTGATGCGGCCGTTGCCGTCACAACCGAGCGAACTCGACGAATGGCGTGATCTCTTCGAGGTGCTCGCGCCCGGTGGCTGACCGGACACACGAATGATCGAACCAACCGTGGCGCTCGCCGCGCAGGCGTACGCAACGTTGTGCCGTCGGTTTGCGGTCGACCGTCGCCGCGGTCGCGGCTTGTTCTACGAGCAGAGCCCCCACGCGGGTCGACACCGTTCGTTGGCCTTCAATTGGTCGTTCGCTCACGCGTTCGCCGCGGCACTCGACGTGTACGGACTCGATGGTGGGCCTACACAGGTGCAGATCGACGACCTCCTGGCCGGTCTCGATCGCTATTGGGATGACCGGCCCCACACCGGCGTCCCCGCATACAGCAGCACCGTGGTGAAGCGCGTTCGTACGGGCGCCAAGTTCTACGACGACAATGCCTGGAACGGTCTCAACCTGATGCGCCTTCATCGGATGGATCCATCGCGATCGGACCTTGTCGCGCAATCGTCAGCGGTCAGCCAGTTCGCGCTCGATGACCGCCGTCGCCAGCACTCCGTTGCCATCCACTGGCAACAGCAGGTCGGTAACGCCTCGCCCGAGCTCGGCACCGTGGCCAACGCCGCGAACGCGCAAGTCGCGCTGCGCCTGTATCACGTCACTCGTGAGCCGCATCTCCTCGACGTCGCACTGAGCATGAGCGCGTGGGTGAACGACTTCATGCGTGATCCGTCGACCAACCTGTTCTGGGATCACCTCACGCCGCCGGAGAATCATGTCGACACGACCCAATGGTCGTACAACCAGGGCCTGATGATCGGCGTCAACGCGCTGCTCTTCCGGGCAACCGACGACGTTCGCTATCACCGTGAATCCAGGGCGATCGCAGATTCCGCGCTCGCCGCGTTCGATCTCGCTCGCCTCCACGCAGAGCCGGTCGAATTTGCGGTGATCCTCTTCCGCAACCTGTTCTTCCTGACGACTGTCGACCACGACGCCGCGTTGGCCGCCCGTGTCCGTCGCAGAGCCGAGGACTACCTCCAATTGCTTCTGCCGAGGTTCATCGGTGACCTCGACACGGGCGAACGAGAGCCGGCGCGGCTGATCGAGCAGGCGGCAATCGTGGGGATGATCGCGATGCTGTGCTGGCCGGCCGATCGCTACGACCTACTTGTCTGAGCAGTCGTCCTGGCGGCGAAGGGCTACGTTGGCCGCCGTGACCAACACCCAACCTTTTCAGCGCGGCAGTGTCGCGGTGCTGCTCTCGCCGCACGACGCGCCCGTGGCACAGATCGTCGCAGAAATGCTGCACGACGCTCGGCTGGTCGATCGCGAAGGCTTCGACGGGTTCCTCATCAGCGAGCATCACGCCGGGTTGCCGGGCTACATCCCAAACCCGTTGCAGTTCATCGGCTGGGCGCTCGCCGAGACACAACACGCATGGGGCGCGCCCTGTCCGTTGTTGTTGCCGTTGCGACCGACAGGCGTCGTGGCCGAAGAAGCGGCGTGGCTCGCGGTTCGTTTCCCGACTCGAGTAGGCCTCGGAGTGGCCGTCGGCGCGGCTCCCGCCGACTTCGAGATTGCCGGTGTGCCATTCGAAGAACGGTCGCCCCGCTATCGCGCCGCGCTGGGCCAGTTGGTTCGCGCGATGAGCGGTGCTGCCGCGGGTGCGCTCGCCGACGACGGCGCGGTGCGATACTGCCGCGACCACCCTGTGCCGGTCGTGAGCGCGACCACCACCAAGCTCGGCGTGCGGCTCGCGGCAAAGGCCGGCGCCGGCATCATGCTCGACGGATTGTCGCCGCTGTCGTGGTCGGTCGAGCTCGCGGACACATACCGAGCTGCGGGTGGCCACGGCGCGATCGTACTCAGCCGGCGCGCGTGGTTGGGCGAGGCGCCGTCGTCAGCGGCAGCCGACGACGTGCAGCGCTATCAAGCCTTCACTCCTGGTGCCACACATCAGCGAATCACCGCCGATGACTCGATGGTCGTGCACCGCGACGCAGGCGAGCTCGCTGACCTCCTCATCGCCGCGCGCGACGCGACGCACGCCGATTGCCTCAGCCTGCGACTCAACTTGCCCGGCATCGGCCCGGCCGCAGTACGCGAACAGATCACGCGCATCGGCGCCGAGATACTTCCTCGACTACGCCAACCCCAGATCTAGGGTGTCGACCGCCGCTGCGGTGAACGGTTGCGGGTGCCTATGGAGTCTCGGGTCTCATCGGTTGAAAGGGTCGTCGGCCGCCCGATCGAACGCGGCGGCATGTTCAAGGCACGATGGAGACGTGTAAGCGCGGCCGCGCTGTGCCTAGTGGTGCTCGCAGCCTGCGGCGACAGCGGCGACACGAGCACATCCGGCAGTGCCAACTCCGCTTCGGGCTCGCCTGCGGGGTTGGGGGCGCTCAGCGCCGACTGCGTCGCGGGGTCGAACGCATTCGTCGCGGCGTCATCGAGCCTGACACTGATGCTCGGTGGCGACGACAAGAAGTTCGAGAGTTCTGTCGCCGAACTCAACAAATGGGCCGGCTCCGCACCGGCCGCGATTCAAAAGGATCTCAAGGTCGTGGCCGCCGCCTATACGTCCTACGCCAAGGCGCTGAAGGACGCCGGCTACAAGCCCGGCGCGATGCCTGACGCCAACCTCATCACAGCGATGGAAAAAGCAAACGCCGTCTTCGATTCGCCCGAGTTCGAGAAAGCAAACGCGAATGTCGACGCGTGGGTCGAGAAGGAATGCAAAGGCTGATCGCCCCTACTACGAGGGTGATACTCCCGCGGTACCCCCGGTCGCTACGCGGGCGCTTGCGAGGTGGCGGCGATGATCTGATCGAGTACCGATTGGTCCGGCAGTTCGGGCAGATCGACGGTGGGCAGCTGCCGTATGCGGTCGAACGCTTTCGCGATGAACTCGCCCTCGATGACCGGGCTGTGACACGACGCGATCGTCGTGATGTCAAGGCTCTGCACGCGGTCGACGATCTTGTTGTACTTCGCGGGATCGGACCACGTGATCCACGGGCTCACCGCACCCAGCGCGAACAACATCAAGCCGAAGTACCAGAAGTCGTGATCGAGATCCGCGATGCCCATCGACTTGTCGGGCAGCGGCGTCGCGAAGGTGTCGACGGCCCAGTACACCTTGGTCTTCGGGTCGTAGAGGCCTCTTGTAGTGGGCGAATCGAACACCGGTGGGCGCAGCGCGACCAGCGAGCGATCGCCGACGTCGAACGACTCACCGTCGGTCACCCAGCGACAGCGGTGAAGAGGGAAGTCGAAGCAATTCGAGTGGCGCTCGACCATGGCCCAACTGCACACGACGGTGGCGTTGGGACACGCCGTCAATGCCTCGTCGAGGTTGCCGGTGTGGTCGACATCGTCGTGCGAAAGGAAGATCCACTTCACGTCCTTCGGCTCGACGAGCGCGAACGCATCCTCGAGCCACTGCTTGCGATTCGCCGGAGTTCCGGTGTCGACGATGACGGGCTCAGACCCGCGGATCACCATCGAATTGATGTAGATGTCGAGCGGCTGGCCGAGCGCGGGTTGCACTTGATGGAGTACCCAAGTGTCCTCGGCGATCTTGGTGGGAGGAACCGCAACTGTCGGGCTCAAGGGCGGGAAGGACAATGACCCCCGTGCCACCGTCGCGGTCTGGTCGCTACTCATGCTTGCTCCCATCGATCGAAAACGCGGCGTAAGTATTTCATAGCCATCGCCCTCGGCGCGCCGCTTCGACGGCGCCTCAGACGCGCCCCGTATCGACCCATCGCGGGCGCCCCCGGTGAACACCGCCCGTTCTCGCTGTCAAACGTCGGATTATTCGCGACGTTTGACAGCGAGAACGAGGAAGGTCGGGTGCGTGCTGGCGGTCACCGGAGGTCGTGCTCGTAGGCGAACGTTGCGGCCGCGGTGCGCGACGTGACGCCGATCTTGGTGAAGATGTTGGACAAATGCCGGGCTACCGTTCGCTCGCTGAGGTGGAGCGCCACCGCGATCTCTTTATTGGTCGATCCTGACGACACGAGGCCGAGCACTTCGGCTTCTCGCTCGGTGAGGCCCGCGGGAAGCTTGGATCGCGTCGTGAGGTCGCGCAGTTGCTGGGCATCGATCGCTGCGCCCAATCGGTCGAAAATGTCGGCCGCGTGCTTGAACGATTGGCTCGCGCCATCTTCGTCGCCACAGTTGCGACAGGCCTGGCCGAGCAACAGCCGGGCGGTCGCAACCTCATAGGGCACTTCGAGCTGGGTCCACTGCTGCAGGGCCCGTTGCAGCGTCGCGCAGGCATCGGCGGTGGTTCCCTGTGCGAGCTGAAGTCGTCCGCGCGCCGACAACGCGGCGGCCGACAACGCCGGGCTCTTGTACTCGGCTGCGATGCGTTCGAGGTCGCTAACCGACGCGTCGGCAGTGGCGAGATCGTCGGCTGCGACCGCGATCTGCACGCGGGCGGGGAGCAGTTTGGCCCGGTTGAGCTCGTTCCACGTCTGCTCGCCGAGTAGCCGGGTAACGATCGCGGTCGCGGCGTCGATGCGGTTTTGGGCGAGCCGCACGAGCGCAAGGCCGGCGCTCTGCTGGCCGCAGATCGCTTCGGCCTGTGCGAACGCTTCTTCCGCACCCTGCAGGTCACCGAGCCGGCGCCGGATCTCGCCGATCTCGGTGTAACCGGCCGCGAGATTGCCGAGGTGGAACCCATCGAGCTCGGAACACGCCCGGCGCGCCTCGCGCTCCGCCGCCTGCCAATCGCCCCGCAAATGCAGCAGCGAAGCGTGATGCACGCGGCAGATGCCCGGCCACATCGCCAACGGGTGGGTTTCCGCCCAGCGCGAAGTGGCGTCGGTCCATTCCGCGGCGCGGCGAAGATCGCCGAGCTGCTCGCAGGCACTGATCATGCTGCAGTGCACTTTGCCCGTCGTGTACGCGTTGAGCCGACCTTCGACCGCCGACAACATCGCCTCATCGAGATGGCCGAGCCCTTCGGCCAACTGTCCCGAGTCGATGAGCACGCGGCCGATCGTCTGCAGCGCCTGCGCCTCGAGGTCGAGTGACGGCAACCGCCGCCCGAGGTCGAGCGATGTCCGGGCGAGCGACATCGCGCGCTCGAGATCGCCGCTGCCGTGCGCGAGCTCTGCTTCGCGAAGCACCAATGCACCGAACGCCTCGGTACCGGGCTGGGTGTCGAGGGCGCGACGGGCCCGCCGCAGCCACGCGCCGGCGATCGCCGTGCGGGTCTTGATCATGTGGTGCTCGTAGAGCCACACGGCGCATTGGCCCGCGCTCACCTGATCGCCCAGCGCTTCGTAGCGGGCGTACGCCTGCTCGCGGGCCCCGATGCAATCGTCGAGGCTTCCGAGCCACCACGATGCCTCGGCCACGACATCGAGCCGATCGGCCTCGTGACGGGCTTCGGTGACAACCGCGGTGAGCGCAAGGTCGCGGGCCTCGGCCCACGCGCAGCGGTCGAGCGCGGCCTGCGCCTGCTCGATGCGACTGCGTCCGCCGTCGACTTGGTTGTCCGTCAGATCAGCCACCGCCTCGACCCTGCCATCGGATGCGCCTTGACGATACAGCCCGGGCCTCAACCGGCGGCGAGCTGCTGGGCGAGATGGTCGAGCACCGGCATGATCTCGCGCATCGGGCTGAACTCGAGGAACGTCACGCCTTCGTCGGTCCATCCGGTGTGACCGGCGGGCCAGTAGTAGACGTCGCCGGCACGGCTCGTCTCTTCGGTGCCGTCGGCATAACGCAGGGTGATCGATCCTTCGATTACCTGGCCCCAATGCGGGCATTGGCAACGGTCGTCAGGAAGCCCGACGAACAACGGGGTGAAGTCCACGCCGGCCGGCAGCCGGATGTGGCGGGTGTAGATGTCCCCGCACTCGATGCCGCGGGTCTCGATCCCGTCGAGCTCCATTTCCACAGGGATTTCCTTCTCGGTGAAATGCATCGGTGTCTCCTTGTCGTCGGGCGGCTGCCCGGTTCGCGTACTGATCGTGGGTCGGCGGTGGCCGCGCCCGCATCGGGCACGTCCGCCAACTTCGGCGCGCCCGGAGACAGCGCGTGGGCAATTCACGCCAAGCTGTGGATGACATAACGGCGTATCTTCCCGATGCGGCAGTCGTGCAACGAGCGCAAGATGGCACCATGCCCGATCGCACCGACGCCACTGCCCCCAACATGTCGCGGGCCGAGCTGCTCATGACGCTCGGCCGTGATCGAGAAGCAGTGGCGGCCGCGATCACCCAACACAGCCACGTGAAACAACAAGGAGCGCCAATGGACGGAGCCCAACAACTCGACGAACTCATGCCCGTATTGCACGGGCTCGTCGATGGCATCTCGCCCGAGCAGATCGACCGCCGCACGCCGTGCACCAACTTCACGGTCGGCGGCGTGCTCGAGCACATGATCGGCGGAGCCACTGCGTTCGCTCCTCTGTTTCGCGGTGAGGGTCAACCGGCCTCGCCCGGCACGACCGCCCCGACAGGAACGCTGCAGGATCGTTGGCGGGCGGCGATGGCCGACCTGCTCGACGCGGTGCACTCCGATGGCGCAGCCGAGCGAATCATCGCCGCTCCGTTCGGCGAGGTGCCCGGCTCGGTATTCGCCCGCTTCGTTGCGTTCGATGGTCTCGTCCACGGATGGGATCTCGCGACCGCCACGGGCCAGCGCTACACGCCGCGCGATGAGTTGGTGCGTGAAGTCGACGCATTCGCCCGCCAGGCGCTCGCGCCCGGCATGCGCGACGGCGACACGTTCGCCGCAGAGACCGAAGTGCCGGCCGCCGCGAGCGTGTTGGAACAACTGGTCGCCTTCAGTGGGCGCCACGTCACGAACGGAAAGGCAACGCAATGACATCCACCATGACCGCCGAGGATCTCGAGGCCATCAAGAGTCGCCAGCAGGCGACGTGGGCCAGCGGCGACTACGCCGTGATCGGCACCACATTGCAGATCGTCGGCGAGTCGCTGTGCGAAGCGATCGACCTGCCCGCGGGGTCGCGGGTGATCGACGTGGCGGCCGGCAACGGCAACGTCGCGTTGGCCGCAGCGCGCCGGGGCTGCGCGGTGACAGCAACCGACTACGTTCCCGAACTGCTCGATGGCACGCGGCGCCGCGCCGATGCCGAAGGTCTGGCGATGGACATCCGTGTCGCGGACGCCGAGAACCTTCCCTTCGATGACGGTGCGTTCGATGCCGCGTTGTCGACGTTCGGCGTGATGTTCGTGCCCAACCCACCGCGCGCCGCGGCGGAGCTCGTCCGGGTGTGCCGTCCCGGTGGCACCGTCGGGCTCGCCAATTGGACCCCCGAGGGATTCGTCGGCCGGATGTTCAAGATCGTGGGTGCGCACGTACCGCCACCGGCCGGGGTTCCGTCGCCGTTGGCGTGGGGCACAGAGGCCGGTCTCGACGACCTGCTCGGCAGCCGCACCCGGATCGAAATTACGCGTCGCCATTTCGTTTTTCGCTTTCGGTCGGCGGCCGAACTCTTCGACACGTTCAAGACGTATTACGGGCCGGTCCTGCGGGCGTGGGGCGCGTTGGACGAGCCCGGACGCGAATCATTCTCCCGCCAACTCATCGCGCTGGCCGACGAATGCAACCGCGCCACCAATGGCGCGCTCGCGGTCCCCTCTGAGTACCTCGAGGTCGTCGCCCGGATCAACTGACTCGCGTCGCGAGCGCGAATTGGTAGAGCGCGGCTGCGTTCTGGTGCGTCAACTTTGCGATCTCGTCGGCGGGAAACGAGCCCACACACTCCTGCAGCCGTTGCTGTGAGTCGGGCCACGTCGAATCGGCGTGCGGATAGTCGGACTCGAGCATGATGCGATCGATGCCGATCTCGTCTCGCTGCGTCAGTGCGAGAGGATCGTAGAAACTGGTGAACCAGAAGTTGCGGCGCAGCAACTCTTCGGGCGTGTACGCCTCGTTGGCCCATTCACGACCGAGCCCGTCGGCGACATAGATGTGCCGCTGATAGCGGAATCGTTCGAGCACCATTTGAATCCAACCGATACCGCCTTCGGACAACACGATCTTGATATCGGGGAACCGCATCGGGATCTTCGCGAAGATCCAGTCGAGGCAGGCTTGCATGGCATTGATGGGGAACAGCGCGCCGAGTACCTGCGGCGGCGAGTCCTTCGAAGGCACCAACGTCTGCGACGACGAACCGACGTGGAGATTGATCACCGTGTCGGTCTCTTCACAAGCCGCGAAGAACGGATCCCACTCACCGCTGTAGAGCGACGGGAGCCCGAGCCGTTCGGGGTTTTCGGTGAAGGCCACGGCGCGAAACCCGCGGCCGGCGTTGCGCCGGATCTCGGCGGCGGCGAGCACGGGATCGGGTAGCCACGTCACCTGACACGGGATGATCCGCGTCGGGTAGGGCGAGTACCACTCCTCGTGCATCCAGTCGTTGTAGGCACGCAACGAAGCCAGGCCCAGATCGGGGTCGGCGAACCGAGCGAATCGCTGCCCACTGAATCCGAACATCGTCGACGGGAAGTTGAGCGACGCGCTGATGCCGGCGATATCCATGTCGCGCACGCGGGCGTGAATGTCCCATGTGCCGCGGCGGATCTCGTCGAAGTTGACCGGGGCCACGCACCACTGCGCGGCATCCCAGCTCTGGTGGGCGTCGGTGGTGAGCAAGGGGGCGGCATGCCCTTCGAAGATCCAGTAGTCGATACCCTCGCGCCGTTCGACATGAGGGGCGCGTTCCGCGAACCGGGCCGGTAGTCGGTCGGTGAACGTCGTCGGCGGCTCGACGAGATGGTCGTCGACAGAGATGAACTCGTAGTGTCGTTCGCGCGGTGGCGGATCAGCCCGCAACCGGTGCGGCCGCTCGCCCGTGGCGTAGCTCATCACGGTGTCGTCGTAGTCGACCATCGATGCTCCTCGTGCCCGGTCCGCGACGGAGCGTAGTTTCGCCTTTCTCCAGTGGTGGTCGGCAGGGGTCGGGACCTTGGTCCCTAGGTGCTCGGCCCCGGCGCAAGCACCCTGGGACAACCGGGCGCGCCCGGCCCGCTCACCTCGCGACCGGGCCGACGGCTTGGGGAGGCTCCCACCATGACGACCATCACCATCAACGCCGAGGCGATCGTCGACGGCAACGAGGCCGCCGCGCGCGTCGCGTACGCCCTCAGCGAGGTGATCGCGGTCTACCCCATCACGCCCGCCTCGCCGATGGGTGAGCACTGTGACGATTGGGCCGCGGCGGAGCGACTCAACCTGTGGGGCGCGGTGCCCGATGTGGTCGAGATGCAGTCAGAAGCGGGGGCCGCCGGCGCGTTGCACGGCGCACTGCAAAAGGGGGCGATGGCGACCACGTTCACCGCGTCGCAGGGCCTGTTGCTCATGATCCCCAACATGTTCAAGATCGCCGGTGAGTTGACCCCCGCGGTCATCCACGTCGCCGCTCGCTCGATCGCAACCCACGCGCTTTCGATCTTCGGGGATCACAGCGACGTCATGCACGCACGCGCCACGGGTTGGGCGATGCTCTCTGCCGGCTCCGTCCAAGAAGCGCAGGACTTCGCGCTGGTTGCCCACGCCGCGACGTTGCGATCACGAGTGCCATTCCTCCACTTCTTCGACGGCTTCCGCACATCGCACGAGTTGGGCAAGATCGTCACGTTCTCAGACGCGGACATTGCCGCGCTGATACGCGACAGCGACGTAGCGGCGTTCCGCTCGCGCGGCATGACGCCCGACGCGCCAGACCTTCGAGGCACTGCGCAGAACCCCGATGTGTTCTTCCAAGCGCGGGAAGCCGCCAACCTCCACCACCTCGCGGTGCCGGGAATCGTGAACGAGGTATTCGACGAACTCGCCGAACGGACCGGCCGTCGCTACGGGCTCGTCGAGTATCACGGCGCGCTCGATGCCGATCGTGTCGTCGTGCTCATGGGTTCGGCGGCGGGCGCGTTGGAGGAAACCGTCGACAACATGGTCGCCGCGGGAGAACGAGTGGGGATGGTGTGCGTCCGGCTCTTCCAACCATTCCCGAGCGAGGCCCTGATCGCCGCGCTTCCACCGTCGGTTCGCTCGATCGCGGTACTCGACCGCACCAAAGAGCCGGGAGCAGTCGGCGAGCCGCTCTACCTCTCGGTGCTCGCTGCGCTCACCGAAGCCGTCGACAGCGACGAGCCACCCTTCGATCGCATGCCCCGGGTGATCGGCGGGCGCTACGGCCTGTCCTCCAAAGAGGTCACGCCCTCGATGCTGAAGCCAGTGTTCGACGAACTCTCGACCGAACGCCCAAAGCGCCATTTCACCATCGGCATCTACGACGACGTCACGCACCTCAGTCTCCCGATCGACGCCGGCTTCATCCATCCGCGTCCCGTGGGCGAAGTGCAAGCCATGTTCTTCGGCCTCGGTTCTGACGGAACCGTCGGCGCCAACAAGAGTTCGGTGAAGATCATCGGCGACAACACCAGCCTGTTCGCCCAGGGTTACTTCGTCTACGACTCGAAGAAGTCCGGTTCGGTGACGGTCTCGCACTTGCGCTTCGGCCCCGAACCGATCCGTTCCACATACCTCATCGATGGCGCCGATTTCATCGCGTGTCACCAGTTCGAATTGCTCGAGCACTTACGCGTTCTCGATCACGCTCGCCCCGGCGCCACGTTCCTGCTCAACGCGCCCTTCGGCCCGGACGAAGTCTGGGACCGACTGCCGGTCGAATTGCAGCGCCAGATCATCGACAAGAACATCGCCTTCTGGGTCATCGACGCGTACGCGGTGGCGCGTGAAGCCGAGATGGGCAACCGCATCAACACCGTGATGCAGCCCTGCTTCTTTCAGCTCGCCGGCGTCCTTCCTGCGGGCGAAGCAATTGCGCACATCAAGGCCGGTATCGAGGCGACCTACGCCCGTCGCGGGCGCGCGGTCATCGAGCGCAACTTCGAAGCCATCGACCACGCCCTCGCCAACTTGCATCGAGTCGAAGTGACCGGCGTTGCAACCAGCGAACGCTCGAACGTGGTGCGGATCCCCGACGACGCACCGACCTTCGTCAAGCAGGTCACCGCCGTGTTGTTGGCCGGCGACGGCGACCTGCTGCCGGTCAGTGCCCTCCCCGTCGACGGCACGTTTCCCACCGGCACGGCGCGTTACGAAAAGCGAGCGATTGCCAAATCGATTCCCATCTGGGATCCCGAGGTCTGTATCGACTGCGGCATGTGCACAATCGTCTGCCCGCACGCCACCATTCGCATGAAGGTTTTCAACAGTGACATTGCGGCCGCAGTGCCCGAGGGGTTTCTCACGAAGACGTTCCGGTCCAAGGATCTCGCCGCGCATCACCTCACCATCCAGAACTCGCCGGATGACTGCACCGGCTGCGGTGTGTGCGTCGACGTGTGCCCGGCCAAGAGCAAGACCGAGATCGGCCACAAGGCCATCAACATGGAACCGATGAGTTTGCACGGCGCGATCGAGCGCGATCGCTGGGAGCACTTCCTCACGATCCCCGACCTCGACCGCGACCTGTTGCCGCACGACTCGGTGAAGGGCTCGCAGGTACTCGAGCCGCTGTTCGAGTTCTCCGGCGCCTGCGCGGGCTGCGGTGAGACTCCTTACATCAAGCTCGTCAGCCAACTCTTCGGCGACCGGATGATCGTCGCCAACGCCACCGGCTGCTCGTCGATCTACGGCGCCAATTTGCCGACCACGCCGTGGACCACGAACCGCGAAGGCCGCGGGCCGTCGTGGAACAACTCGCTGTTCGAGGACAACGCCGAGTTCGGGTTGGGCATGCGCCTCGGCCTCGACGCGCAAGACCGCCTCGCCCGCACGCTTCTCGAACGTCTTGCCCCGGTGCTCGACAACGACCTCGTGCGCTCGATCCTCGACAATCCGCAAGACAGCGAACCGGAGATCGTGCACCAGCGCCGGCTCGTGGAACGGTTGCAGCAATGCCTCGAAGGTGTCAGCGGCGAACAAGCCGCCGATGCCACTCGCCTCGCCTCGATCGCGAGCAGTCTCGTGCGCCACGGCGTGTGGCTCATAGGTGGCGACGGGTGGGCCTACGACATCGGCTTCGGTGGTCTCGACCACGTGTTGTCCTCTGGTCGCAATGTCAACATCCTCGTGCTCGACACCGAGGTGTATTCCAACACCGGCGGTCAAGCGTCCAAGGCCACGCAGCGCGGCGCAGTCGCCAAGTTCGCGGCGGCGGGCAAGGCCACCGGCAAGAAGGACCTCGGCGCGATCGCCCGGTCCTACGGCAACGTCTACGTCGCGCAGATCGCCATGGGCGCCAACGAACTACAAACCACCAAGGCTCTGTTGGAGGCGGATGCATGGCCCGGCCCGTCCCTCGTCATCGCGTACAGCACGTGCATCGCTCATGGCATCGACATGTCGAAGTCGATGACTCATCAAAAGGACGCCGTGAAGAGCGGTTACTGGCCGCTCTACCGCTTCCATCCGAGCGACGTCGATGGCGGGCATCCGTTCAAGCTCGACTCCAAGGCTCCGTCGGTGCCCGTGCGCGATTTCGTCGCAACCGAGATGCGCTACGCGATCCTCGAACGCACGAACCCGAGCCGGGCCCGCGAGCTGTCGAGCACCCTCCAAGCCGACATCGACGAACGGTGGCGCTACTACGAGCAATTGGCGACCGTGCAGCGCACGGTGCCGCACGGCCATATCGATCCCGCGATCGAGCCCGATGTCGAAAGCGACGCCGGGTACCGCTACGAGAGCGAGGACCTCGCATGATCGACCTCACGACGCGTTACCTCGGACTCGATCTGCGCACACCGCTCGTCGCGTCGGCATCACCGCTCAACGGTGAGCTGACCACCGCGCGGTTGGTCGAAGCAGCGGGTGCCTCGGCCATCGTCATGCCGTCGCTCTTCGAAGAAGAGATCCTCCACGAAGAGATCGAGGTCAACCGATCGCTCGAGGCCGGTTCCGGGCATTTCGCGGAGGCGCTCGACTACTTCCCCGGCGTTGGGGCCTTCGAGAGCGCCGGTGATCGTTACCTCGCGACCATCGAGTCGCTCAAGAAGCACCTGTCAGTGCCGGTCATCGCCAGCCTCAACGCCACCAGTCGCGGCGGCTGGGGCCATTACGCGTCGCTCATCGAGCAGGCCGGTGCCGATGCGCTCGAGCTCAACTTGTACCGCGTCGCCGGCGACCCGTGGCGTCACGCCGTCGACGTCGAGTCCGACGACGTGAAGATCGTCCGTTCGGTGCGGCGGTCGCTGACGATCCCACTCGCCGTCAAGCTCAGCCCCTACTACTCATCGATGGCCCACTTCGCGAAAGGCATCATCGAGGCGGGTGCCGATGGGCTCGTACTCTTCAACCGCTTCTACCAACCAGATCTCGACCTCGACACGCTGGAGGTGGTCAACCGCGTCGAGTTGAGCGACTCGCGTGAACTGCGACTGCCGCTGCGATGGATCGCCATACTGCGCCCTCAACTCGGCGATGCCGTATCGATCGCCGCCACCTCGGGCGTTCATTCGGGCACCGATGCAGTGAAGGCGATGATGGTCGGTGCCGATGTCGCGATGCTCACCTCGGCGCTACTGCGTCACGGCCCTGACCACCTCCGCTCGGTCGAAAGCGGCCTCACTACGTGGATGGTCGAGCACGGCTACGAATCGGTCGATCAGCTGCGGGGCAGCGCCACTCAGGTCACGTCCGGCGATCCGTCGGCATTCGAGCGGGCGAACTACATGCAGATGTTGCGCTCATGGACCGCGCCCCACGACACGAGCCGAAGGTTGTGACCTTGGTACCTATCCGCCGGCGAGCCGCTGCGGTTACGTAGATGCCATGACCTCTCGCATTGTCGTCCTCGGCGCCGGAACCGGTGGGACGTTGACCGCGAACCGACTACGACGCGCGTATCGGCCGCGCGAAGCCGAGATCACCGTCGTCGACCAGAACGACCGGCACGTGTATCAACCGGGTCTGCTGTTCGTGCCATTCGGGCTCGCGCACTCAGAGGACATCGTGCGGCCACGGCATCGTCAACTGCGTGACGACATCGAGTTCGTCGAATCCCGCATCGATCGCGTCGATATCGACGCGCGTGAAGTCCATCTCGCGAATGGCGACACGCTCGACTACGACGTGCTCGTCGTCGCCAGCGGCGCGAGGTTGGTACCCGAAGAGACCCAAGGCTTGACCGGCCCCGGCTGGATGGAAAAGGTCTTCACCTTCTACACCCCCGAAGGCGCGGCGGCGTTGGGCGCGGCACTCGCGACATTCGATCGCGGCCATCTCGTGGTCAACGTGGTCGACATGCCCATCAAGTGTCCCGTCGCACCACTGGAGTTCTGTTTCCTGGCCGACTGGTATTTCACCGAGCGGGGCATCCGCGATCGGGTGCAGATCACGTTCGCCACACCCCTCGATGGCGCGTTCACCAAGCCCATCGCCTCTCAGCACCTCGGTGGGATGCTCGACGAGCGCGGCATTGCGATGGCTACAGAGTTCAACACCGGCGAAGTCGACAGTGCCGGCGGTCGACTCGTCAGCTACGACGGCCGTGAGGTGCCATTCGATCTCGCAGTTGTGATCCCATTGCACAGTGGGGCCGAGTACGTGGGCCGTTCACCCGGGCTTGGTGACGAGCTCGACTTCGTGCCCACCGACGAGCACACGCTGCAATCCAAAGCCGCGCCGAACATCTTCGTCATCGGTGACGCCGCCAACGTCCCCGCGTCCAAGGCCGGCTCGGTCACGCATTTCGAAGGCGAGACGCTCGTACGCAATGTGCGGCACTTCCTCGCGGGCGAGCCACTCGAGGACACTTTTGACGGGCACGCAAACTGCTTCATCGAGACCGGGTTCCACAAGGCCCTGCTCATCGACTTCAACTACGACACCGAACCGCTGACGGGTCACTACCCGACGAAGATGGGTTTGCCGCTGCTCAAAGAATCGCGTCTCAACCATCTCGGCAAGCTGTTGTTCCAGTCGGTCTATTGGCACAGCTTGCTGCCCGGGCACGACCTACCCGGCGTGCACTCGACAATGCCCATTGCAGGCAAGCAACCGCCTGCCAACGAGGAGGACTGACATGTCGAACCAGACAATCGCCGGCACCGCTGTCGACCGCAACGACGAAGGCTTTTTCACCGATCCTCGTCAGTGGAACGAGTCCATGGCGGTCGAGCTCGCGGCTGCCGAAGGCATCGATGCACTCACACCCGACCATTGGCGCGTGATCAATTTCATGCGTTCGGAGTACTTCGAAAAGGGGACGGGTCCCACTGTGCGGATCCTCGGCAAGACGTCCGGCGTCTCGGTCAAACAGCTCTACCAACTCTTTCCCAAAGGCCCCGCGAAGATCGCCGCGAAGATCGCCGGCATCCCCAAGCCGCGCGGCTGCATCTAGTGCCACTGCACGCACGGAAGAAGGACCAAGCATGACCACCAAAATCCACCCAGAGCCGATCTCCAAGATCTCGATCATCATCTCCAAAGGTTCCCTCGAGGGGGTCTATCCCGGGCTGATCATGGCCAACGGCGCACGAGCCGAGGGCATCGAAGCCAATCTGTTCTTCACGTTCTTCGGCCTCGACGCCATTCACAAGGAGCGACAGAACCACATCAAGCTGGCCACTGTCGGCAACCCCGGTCTCCACTTGGCGACAATGGCGGGCGGTATGCCCGGCGTCTCCACGCTCATGACGCGCTATATGAACCACAAAATGGATCGGCTCGACATCCCTTCCATCCCCGAATTCGTCGAGATGATCGCCGACACCGGTGCCGGCATTTACGCGTGCAAGGCGTCGGTCGACCTTTTCGGGTTGGAGAAGAACGACTTCATCGGCCAGGTCCAAGACATCATCACGGTCGGAGAGTTCTACGAGATGGCCGCGGGCGGACAGATCATCTTCACCTGATCACTCGTCGTCGCCAACGCCCGACAATCCGAACTGGCAGCACAACGTCGACGGTGGGTCGACGTTGTGCTGCCAGAGGCTTCGGAACTCACGCAATCGTCAGCCGACCCAGGCTTTGTCGAACATCATCGACGTGCTCACCGTCGGACGGATGCCGTGGACGTTCTTGTTCCACGCGATGAACTCAGGAGTGGCTTCGTAGACCACCGACGGGACTTCGGTCTTCCAGATCTCGCTGATCTTGTCGATCGCAGCCTTGCGCTCGGCGTCGGTCTTGGCTTCGCGCACGATCTTGACCTGTGCGTCGAACAGATCAGGGATCATCATGCTCTGCCCCGGATTGGTCGACTGGAACGACAGACCCATCGCGATGTCGGGTGCCTCTTCGAAGATGCTCAGGCCGTAACAGGCGATGTCGAACGCCTTGGTGTTGCTGACCTTCGCCACGAGCCCGTTGACATCTTGACTGTTGTTGAGCACGACCTTGAAACCCGCCGCGGTCAACTGCGTCCTGACGACTTCGGCGAACGTTATGCGCGCCGGCGCATTGTGACACTCGAAGCGTATGGTGCCGTCCCATTTGCCTTCGGCCTTCACCTGATCGACCAAGGCCTTCGCCTTCGCGAGGTCGTACGCCGTCGTCACGCCGGACGCCCACTTGGACGATTTCTGGAAGATATCGGTGCCCGGGAAAGATGCGCCCTCGTTGGCCTTGTCATTGATCTGGTTGACGTCGATGGCGTAGCCGACTGCTTGGCGCACACGCTTGTCGGCGGTGATCGTGTCGAGCTTGGTGACGCCGTCGGGCTTGCCTGCGCACAACGCGGCGGGCAGGCCGCCCTTGCACGTGAGTTGGCCGTTGTTGAGCAGCAGCACGCCACCCAGCCACACGAGGTTGAGGTAGCCCTCGACCTTTTTCTCGTCACGCGCCTTCTTCACGACTGCCGCTTCACGGAGGAACGCCACCTGCAGCGTGCCGGTTTGGAGCGCGTCATAGTTTGCCTGCGCACCCGCGAGCACCACGAACTTCAACGTGTCGAGGTAGGGCTTGCCGCCGTAGTAGGCATCGTTGCGAACGAGGTTGATCGACTCTTTGGGCTTGTACGAATCGACCTTGAATGCGCCCGCGCCGACTCCCTTCAAGTTGAAGCTGCAGCTGGCCGGTTTGTAGTCGTCGGTCGGTCCGCACGCGGCCTTGATGGCCGTCGGCGACGGGATCATGCCCGGCATGTAAGCCAACAGATAGGGGAAGTTGCCCCACGGCGCATTCAGAGTGAACTTGACCGTCAGCTTGTCGACGACGGTGTACGTCTTGATGTTGGAGACGAGGCTCGACGAGCGGCCGCCGAACGTGACGTGACGCTTCAATCCGTAGACGATGGCGTCGGCGTCGTAGTCGGTGCCGTCGCTGAACTTGATGCCGGCCTTCAACTTGAGCGTCCACTCGGTGTTGTCGGCATTGGCGCTGAGGGACTCGGCCGTTTGCGGCTCGTACTTACCGGTGGTCGTGTCGTAGCGCATGATCGTGTCGTAGATGGCCATGAGCTCGGTGTTGCCGGTCGTGCCGCCACCGTTGCTGACGACGGGATCGAGCCCCGCAGTTTCGCTGTACATACCCATCGTGATGCCGCCGCCCGACTTGGGCGTCAGCGTGGTGGTGGTGGCAGCGGCGGTGGCTGTCGGCGACGCTCCCCCAGCGGTCGTCGTTGCCGCATTGTCTCCTCCGCTGTCGCCGCATGCCGCGGCGGCGAGCGAGATCACAGTGATCAACGCCAAGGCGCGACCAACGTTTTTGTGCCGCATAAATATCCCCCTCGTGGCGACCGGCTGATACCGGTCGTTGGGCACATCCTTACCGAGTCGCCCGCGTGATGCACGCGACCGCCGGTTCGCGGCTGTCGTGTATCACTTCGTCGCGAACGGCGGTGGCCCGAGCAGATCGATCCCGCGCGGGTTCTCACTCGCCGACATCTGCAGTCGGGCAATGTCAACGGACTCGGACAAGTGGTCGGTCGTCGGCTCGCTGGCGCCTCTGTAGAAGCCTTGGCCAACGCCCGGTGTCTGCAGCATCAGCACACGCGCCTCATCGGAAACCACCACGAAGGCGTGCGGTACACCCCGTGGCGTGAATGTCATCCCGCCGGCGCCGACACGGCTCTCACGACCGTCGACATTGATGAGAATCTCGCCCGCGAGCACGTAGACGGTCTCGTCGGCTTCGGGATGGCGATGGAGCGGCGTGGACTTTCCCTGCCCCATCACGTCCTCCAGCATGAAGAACGCGCCGTCGGTGTCTTCGGCGGTGAGCTTCCACGTGTGGAGCCCGCCGCCGAGGAACGACCGCCGCTCTCCTTCGCCCGCAGCCCAGATAATCGGTGTTCGAGTCTTCATGGCGCCTTCTCCCCGTTATGGGACTTACGTCCCATGACGAATGTACGGTACCATCATGGGAATGTCAATCCCCTATGAGCTCAACGGACGCATCGGTCAAAAGCGCCGCACGCGCGACGCGCTGGTCGGGGCCGCCCGGGATCTGGTGGCCAAAGGCGAGACCCCGACGGTCGAGGCGGCCGCCGAAGCGGCGTCGATCTCTCGCACCACCGCCTATCGCTACTTCCCCAATCAACGCGCCCTGCTCGTCGCCGCGCACCCGGAGACCGGCGCGGTGTCGTTGCTGCCGGACGACCCGCCCGACGACGCTGCCAGCCGGCTCGACCTCGTCGTCGACGCGTTCACCCGCTCGTTGATCGAGAACGAGGCGCAGCAACGAACGATGTTGCGCCTCTCGCTCGAAGCCGACCCGGCGCACCGCGCGGAGCTGCCCCTACGACAAGGCCGCGCGATCAAATGGATCGAAGAAGCGCTGGCGCCTCTGCACGATCAGATGTGCCAGGCCGACGTCCACCGCCTCACTCAGGCGATTCGAAGTGCAACCGGCATCGAGGCGTTCGTGTGGCTGACCGATATTGCCGGCCTGTCACGCGACGAGGCCCGCGAGCTCATGCGATGGTCGGCCCACGCCCTGTTGCAGTCGGCGATCGCCGAGGGCGTGCGGCTCAGACCACAACCGTCACTCGCAGGAAAGTTGCCGGGATAGACGTCGCATCGTTGCTCGTGTTGTGCGCGGTGAAGAGTGCAGTCAGCTCTGCGTGCAACTCCGCTTCGCGGCCGCTGGCGGAAGCCGCTTCGTATGCGTTCATCGTCGGGCCGTAATAGCTCCTGAAATCAGCGAGAAACTCCGAGGGACTTCCCGGATAATCGAACGTGTAGGTGCACCTCTCGAACGAGATGTTCGCGGCGGGGACGCCGGCGGCCGCGAATCGCTCGATGACGTTTGCTTCGGTACCCCATGTCATGGGGCTGACGAAACCTTCTGGCGATGGCGGCGAGTAGGCCGAGCTGACCTTCAAGATTTGCGCAACCAACGTCGGGTCGTTGGGGATCCAGTTCCCCGTGATGACGCGCCCGCCAGGTCGAGTGACGCGCACGACTTCGCGGGCGACATCGAACGGGCGCGGGGCGAACATCGCTCCGAAGATGCTGACGACGAGATCGAAACGGTCGTCGTCGAGCTCGTGCAGATCGCACGCGTCGCCCTCTTGGAACCGGCAATTCGTGAGACCGGCGCGTTGGGCACGCTCGTTGCCCGCGGCCACCAGATTGGCCGCGATGTCGACACCCAGCACCTGCGCCCCGAGCATTGCCGCCGGCAGTGCGGTGGTCCCGTCGCCGCAGCCGAGGTCGAGGACCTCGAGACCGTTGGTGATGCCGAACTCCTTGACGAGCGCCTCGCCACTGTCGCGCATGCTCGCGGCGATGCGGGTGAAATCACCCTTCTCCCAGAGTGCCTTGTTCGGATTCATGGTTGCCCCTTGGTAGCGGGAGGTGATGCACCCCCTCGCCGCATATTTCCGAGGCGACCTTCCCCGAACCTTCCTCGACCGATCACTGCTCGCGTCGGTGCCAACCCGTTCGTGGACGGGGCGTGCCGGAGGCCGGGCCAGAGTGGATCAACTGAACATTCAGGCTCGGCTACGAGCGAACGTTCGGCAGCGACGCGCGCTACTTCGCCGCGAGGATCGGCCACACCGATGGCTCGGTGATGCGATAGTCGTACAGCGATATCCCGACGGCGCCGCCTTGGCGGGCAGCGGTGACAAAGCGGCGATACTGCTCGGCAGTCGATGAACCGCCGATGCCGCCGATCACGTGCACCGCGGCTTTCGGTTGGTCGAGGTTGGCGCGGATGCGCGCGATGTTCTCGGAGGTGTAGCGCTGAGGATCGCGATAGCCCGACGCCACGGTGCGGTCGGTCCAATACGCCATGGGCAACCACACGTCGTAGTACGACGCCAGCTGTCGCCACGGAAACTGCGGCCAATACTGAGGGTTGACGACTTCGAGCAACACCGGTGGCAACACGATCGCGGCGATCGCTGTCCCGGTCTCCGCTCGTAGACGCCGCGACATTTCGATGAGCGCGGCGTTGCGGCGCGCCGTGTCGGTCACGCCATTCGTCCATTCGATGTCGACCGCGAGCCCGTCGAATCCCTGTCCTGCCGACCGGAAGTCACGCATAGCCCGCAGCCGTTGGAGATCGGCATTGATGTCGGTGAAGGTCGGCAGGTACCACGCCACGACCTTCATGCCGCGACTGTGGGCTCGGTTCAAGAACGCGCCGAGAAGGCTGGGTGCCTCGAGGGTGCCCGTTGCTCGGGGCGAATCGATCGACGCCTGTAGGTACAGTGTGCGAATGCCCGCGGCCGCCATGGCGTCGACCGACGAGGGCGAAAGTTGCGCGACGTCGGACCCGCCGGCGAACGCCGGGTCGTAGTCGTACACGTCGACCCACGTGCCGAGTTGACGATACGCAGAGATGTCGCGCGCCGGCGCCCGACCCGGTATGTCGAGCACCTGTCCGGCTTGGATGCGGTTCGGATCGACGATCGCGTTGGTCTTGGCCAACTCCGCGAGCGACACTCCCAACTCGCCGGCGATGCGACCGAGCGTGTCGCCCGGTTGCACGGTGTACGACGAGATCTCCGGTGCCGGCGCTGGGCCCGGCACATCGAGCACCTGACCGGCGAGGATGAGATCAGGGTCGGCGATCCCGTTGGCCTTGGCCAGCTCCGCCGTCGACACACCCAACTCCGCGGCAATGCGACCCAGCGTTTCGCCCGTACGAACGGTGTAGCCGGCACTCGCAGGGACTTGGAGGGCGCCGATGACGACGACCATCGTCAACAGCCGGACCAGTGCGCGCATGAACATCCTCGGACCGCCCGCCCGTGCAGCGTACCGCCGGTCGCCCGAGCGCGGTCATCGAGGCGAGAGTTCGCCCGCCAGCACGGGCGCTGAAATCACGTTGCCCGGCGGTGCGAGAGGACACGCCCACGCAGGGTCGTATGCGCACGACGGGTTGTAGGCGAAGTTGAGGTCGATGATCAGGCAGTCAGTACTCGACCCGAGGTCGGCGCCCTTGACGGTGTCGATCACATAGCGGCCACCGCCGTAGGTGCGGGTGCCCGCGAGCGCGTCCTTGATCGGGACGAACAACCCCCCGCCGTATTGATTGAGCCACCACACGTCGAGCGACCCGAGATCTCCGAGGCGGGCAACACCGACGCGGCTGAAACGCACCGTGCCGTCGGTACCGGTGACCACTTCGAACGAGCGGGGCTCGACGTCGTGCTCGATCGGCGCGTCGAATCGCAGCGAAGGATCGTAGGCGGCGACGGGCGCGCCAGTGAAAGACGAGCGTTCAGACACCGGGATGGGCGATTGCGAGTGGCTACGCAACAAGTCGTCGCGCCCGATGCGCCACTGCTCGTGTGCCCCCGCGGGGTCTCGATCGGCCCGCACCCGCTGGTAGAGCGAGGCAACGCGGCGCCGCCAATCGAGGAGGCCGAACGGATCGGCCGGCGTGCTTGCGATCTCCATCGACCACGACGCTACGCGCCGGCAACGGTACATTCCCCGCGTGATCGACAATCCGCCACCTGTTCTCGAAGGCATCCGAGTCGTAGAGCTCGCCATGTTCGCGTTCGGCCCGGCGTGTGCCGCCGTGCTCGGCGACTGGGGCGCGGACGTCATCAAGGTCGTGCACCCGAGCTTCGCCGACCCGATGCGGGGCAACCCGGTTGCCGGCCTGCCGCCCCGCGACGACGACCTGGCCTTCATGTGGGAACAGCTCAACCGCAACAAACGGTCCATGACCCTCGACGTCGCGACCGACGCGGGCCGAGCAGTGCTCGACGAGTTGTTCGCGACCACCGACGTCTTCGTCACGAACCTCCTACCGGATAGTCGCGACCGGCTGCGCCTGAACGCCGACGATGTGTGCGCCGTGAACCCGCGATTGATCTACGCGCGGGCGACCGGTCAAGGCGATCGCGGGCCCGAGCGAGAACGCGGTGCGTTCGACCACACCGCGTTCTGGTGCCGATCGGGCATCGGGCATGCCGCGTCGCTGACGGCCGACGAGTTCCAAGTGTTGATCGCCCCGGCGCTCGGCGATCTCACCAGCAGCCTCGCGCTCGCCGCGGGCGTTGCCGGCGCGTTGTTCCGGCGCGAGCGAACCGGCATCGGCGGCGTGGTCGACGCCTCACTGCTCGGCACCGGCATGTGGATGCTCGCGCCGGCCATCGTGGCATCCAAGCTCTACGACATCGACTCGCTGCCGCGGCAACGCCACCGCGAAGCAGGCATGCCGCTCATCGCGGCCTACCGCACCTCCGACCAGCGCGAGGTCTACATCGCGGCCGTGCGCACCGACTCCGACTTTCGCAATCTCTGCGAGTGCCTCGGTCATGCGCAACTCGCCGACGACGAACGATTCTCCACCGTCGTCCTTCGTAGCTCCAACAACGTCGCGCTCATAGCGGCGCTCGACGCGATCTTCGGCGCACACCCCCTCGCGCATTGGGTCGAACAGTTCCAGCGCCTGCAAACACCTTGGTCCATCGCGCAGACGGCGCGCGAGGTGCACGACGACCAACAGGTCATCGCCAACGGTTACCTCGCGACCGTGCTCGCGCAGGGTCGCACACCGCTCGATCTCGTGACGTCACCAGTGCAATTCGACGACCGGCCACCGACCCTGCGCCCTGCCCCCGAACACGGCGCGCACACCGAAGAACTGTTGCTCGAGCTCGGCCACACGTGGGACGACATCGCCGCGCTGCGCGAGACGGGCGCCATCGGCTGACCGACGTGACGCTGTGTTACCGTCCCCTGGACACCGGGGGGTGGCCGTGGGGGTTCTCGATGGAAGAGTCGCGATCGTCGCCGGTGGATCGCGCGGAGTCGGCCGCGGCTGTGTGATCGAACTCGCAGCCGCAGGGGCAAAGGTCTACGTGCTCGGCCGCACCCTCACCGAGGGAGCGGGCGCGCTGCCCGGCAGTCTCGACAAGACGGTGCAAGAAGCGGCTGAGCTCGGCGGCACCGCGGTGCCCATCGTCTGCGACTTGCGATCCGATGAGCAGGTCGCCGCAGTGTTCGAGCGAGTTCGGTCCGACGATGGCCGTCTCGACATCCTCGTCAACAGCGCGTTCGACCTGCCCGACGGATGCGGCAACGAGGATCCCTTCTACGAAACACCGATTTCGTATTGGGACGACATGATGGCGATCAGCGCCCGTTCGGTGTACGTGACGACATGGCATGCCGCGCCGCTGATGCTGGCGAAGAACAGTGGCTTGATCGTCAACATCAGTTCGCAGGGTTCGCGTGAGTACTTCGTCCATGCGACCTACGGCATCAGCAAGGCCGCCTTGGATCGCATCGGTCAGGACACGGGCCGCGAGTTGAAGAAGCATGGCATCGCGGTCGTGACGCTGTGGCCGTCGTTCGTCCTCACCGAGCGGATCTTGGCGTTCGACGCGGATGAATGGGGACTCGATCTCGGCAACGCCGAGACGCCGAGGTTTCCTGGTCGCGGGGTCGTGGCTCTCGCCACCGACCCACAAGTACTCGCGCGAGCCGGTCGCATCTACACCACGCGGCAAATGGCCGATTCGTACGGGTTCACCGACGTCGACGGCAACCTACCGAACGGCGCGCCCGACCCCGTCAGTCACTATCCGTTGAACGCGCTCGACTGAAACGAAAGGCAACCCATGGGACGTTCGGTGCTGCAACCGTCTGCTCGCATTCTCAACCACACCGAGATGGTGTACGCACCCGGCGATCGGGCACTTGCCCGCGAGCTCTTTCGCGCGATCGGATGCCGCGTGCTCGACCCACAGGAAGAGACCGGGCCTGACGACCTGGGCGCCGCTGCGGGGCCGTACCTCATCGTCTTCGTCGAGCCGGAGAGCACCGATCTGATCGACAACGTGCTGTACGCGTCCGAGGTTCCGCCGACGCAATGGGCGCTCGAAACCCAGTTGCGCGCCCGCCTCGATAGCGACGAATCGTTGCGCTCGACCTACGACGCGTTCAATGCGAGCTTCGAAAGCTATCCGCAAGGTATGACGCACTTCGGCGTCGCGATGAACGAACGACAACTCGACGCCGCGCTCGATCGAATTGCCGCGACTCCCGCATTCGATGGGCGCCTCAAGGTCACGGGCGTCTACCGCCCCGGCGATCCGGGCTCGGTCGACCCTCGCGTGATCCAGGCCTTTCTCAGGACCGACATCGTGTCCACCAGCCTTCTCACCGCGGGCCAACAGATCGAGCTACAAGTACGCCTCGACTAGCGCGCGATCAATTCGCCCGAGAGGAACAAGTCATGCTTGAAACCGACATCGCAACGGTTGCCGATCGCCTCGCGATCAACGAACTCATGTACCGATATGCGCGCATGGTCGACTTTCGCCAGTGGCACCTTCACGACGAAGTGTTCACGCCCGACGCGTCGTGCGACTACACGTCCACGGGCGGCGTCAAAGGCGCGGCCCGCGATGTCATGACCTGGCTCGACGAGGCGCTCGCGGCGTGGCCCACCAACCTGCATCTCGTCACCAACGTCTCGGTCGAATTCGAAGACGGTCGCGACGCGGCCCGCAGCAGCTGCTACTTCCTTGGCCCCATGGCCCACGGCGAGATCGGCAGCCAGGTGATCATCACCAACGGCGGCCTCTACATCGATCGCCTCGAGCGTTCTGATGACGGCTGGCGCATCGCCGACAGGGAATGCCGCATGACCCTGATGCTCGGATCGCTACCGGCCGACTACGTCATCCCCACCTGAGTTCACTGTCACTACCCCTGGTTACAGTCGACCTCTGCTCAACGGAGGTCATCATCATGGCGGTATGCGGTGTCTGCGAAACAGAGATGCTCGACTCCGCGTCGTGCCGCTCAACTGCGCTCGAGTTGATCGGCGGACGCTTCGACCAGGTCCCCTACGGCAACGAGAAGTCCCGCTACAGCCGCGACGCAGCCAAACGGGGGCGTTGCGGCGATTGCGGGGTGCTCGCGGGCGGCACTCACCATCCCGGCTGCGACCTCGAAGAGTGTCCGCGTTGTCATGGACAATTGTTCTCGTGCGGCTGCTTCCCCGACCCCGACGAAATGGACCTCGACCGTGAGTGAGTAGCGTCGATCTCGGGTCCCGTGCTCTACGGTGAGTGCCATGGAGCCACGCGACGCATTGCAGAGCGAGCGCATCGAAGTCGATGACGACGCGGCATCGTTCTACGAGCTTTCGCTGCAAGTGGGTTGGGGCGACGGCTTACCGCTGCTCCCTGCGACCGAGGCGCGGGTGCTCGAGCTTCTCGCGGCCGTGCCGCACGCGCCCGACCACGTCGTCGCGTTGCTGCCGCCACGGCGCGGCGCGGCCACCATCGAAAAGATCGCGATCAACGCCGCCATGGCGGGTGTCGAGCCGGCTGCATTCGCCTACGTCGTCGCCGCGCTCGCCGCGCTCGCGCAGCCCGACCACAATCTCTACGGTCTCGTCACGACGACATCGAGCGCGACGTCCGCGCTGGTGGTCAACGGCCCCCGCAGGAGCGAACTCGGCTTCGATCACGAAGCCGGTTGCCTCGGGGGCGGCGCGGGACGCGGTTCGATGACCGTGGGCCGCGCCGTGCAACTCTGCTTGCGCAACATCGGTGGCCAAGTAGCGGGCACCACATCGAAGACCGTCTTCGGCAACCCGGCCCGAATCACCGGTCTGTGTTTCGCCGAGTGGGAAGAACGGTCGCCTTGGCCCTCGCTCGCCGTGCAGCGCGGCTTCGCCCCTACCGACGAAGTCGTCACGGTGCACGCGGCCAAGGGCCTGTTGATGTTTGCGGATGGCAACACCCATGACACACGCGACCTCGTCGCGCTCATCGCCAAGACCCTCGCGTACCCACTGGGCAACGCATTCCACGGACCACCCGGCCGCGGCCAGACGATGTTGTTGGTCAACCCGATGTGGGCGACACGTTTTCACGCAGTGTTTCCCCGTGTCGAAGACCTGCAGGCTGAGCTTCTGCTGCACGCGTGGCAGCCCATCGAAGCGTGGCCGGCCACCGCTCGCGTGGTGCTTGCCGACAAGGGACGCGTCGAATCCGACGGGCGCGTTGTGATGCATGCCGCACCAGACCAATTCGCCATCGTCGTGTGCGGCGGTCTCGGCAACCTCCAGGCAACCGTGCTGCCGACGTGGGGCGACACCACGATGCAATCCGCTTTGATCGAGCGAAAGCTCGACCATCGCGAGAGTCAGGGATGATCAGAGACGAAGTACGTGAGCGTGCGGATCAGCTCGTCGTCGACCTCGAACAGGTCGACGACGTGCATCGTGATGCCGTTCGCCAGATCGATGAAGACCTCGGCAAGTACACGGTTGCCCTCGACCGCCAGCGGTGCGGCGGCACGCGGCGCGGGCGACGCGTTGCGTATCGACTGCGCGTAGAACTCGGCGATGGCCGAGCGCCCACTGACGACGTTGCCGAGACCGACGAGCCGCGCGTCCTCGTGAAACAGATCCGCCACGCCTGCATCGCCATTGCGCATGCAGGCGAAGTACCCCTCTGCAACTTCGGCGGCACTCTTCGTCATGCCCCGAGTCTCGCGCAACGGGGCGTGTTCAGCCGTCTCGTCGCGTGGCGCTCCTCACCACAGATCATGCCGCAACAGAATCCTCTACGGTGACGTGATGCAGAGGGGCGGTGGGCATGACCAAGCCAGCTGAACTGGAAGGCATCGTCGATCCGACGAGCGTCGCGTACTGGCAGGACATCCACGGCACGCTCGATCCGTTGCGGGAGCAGTGGCCGGTCGTTCGCTCTACCGCGGGCGTCGTCGAGATCTTGCGCTACGAGCACGGCGAACCGCTGCTGCGAGACCCGCGGATGCACCAGGCGTTGCAGGGGATGCTCACCAACCAAGGCATCACCGCCGGGCCGCTCTACGAGTGGTGGCAGCTCATCATGAACAATCACGACGTTCCCAGCCACACGCGCCTTCGTTCACTGGTCGGCCGGGCATTCACGCCCAAGCAAGTCGAGCGCGTGCGCCCGCGGGTACAGGCGATCGCCCACGAACTCGTCGACGAGTTGCTCGACCACGAACGCGCCGACGTGCAGGCGACGTTCTGTCATCGGCTTCCGCTCGTCGTGTTGTGTGAAATGCTCGGGCTCCCACCCGAAGATCACGAGATCGTCGAGCGATGGACGACGACGGTCGCGCTGGCATTCTCGGCGGTGATCCCGCCCAGCACCGTGCGCGACATCGACCAAGCGGTGGTCGACTTCAATTCGTACACCGAAGGCCTCATCGAACGCCGCCGCGCCGCACCGGGCGACGACCTCTTGAGCGCGCTCGTGCTCGCGGAAGAATCCGGCGATCGGCTCACGCACGACGAGCTACGCGCGTTGATCATCAACTTGTTGTTCGCCGGTCACGACACGACAAAGTCCCTGCTGTCGATCGCGATCTGGCTGTTGATGACGCATCCCGATCAGCTAGCGCTCCTGCGGGACGATCAGTCGTTGCTCCTCAGCGCGGTCGAAGAGATCTCGCGCTACGAAACACCGATCAGTGGCATTCCGCGGGTGCCCTCCGAAGACATCGTCGTCGCCGGCGTGTCCATTCCCGCGGGCTCGTACATCACCGTCAGCGTGCCTTCGGCCAACCGAGACCCGCGCCGATTCGCCGACCCCGACCGGTTCGACGTGGCGCGCACCGACAACCGCCATCTGACGTTCGGCTTCGGCATCCACCACTGTGTCGGGGCAGCCGTCGCCCGCGCCGAAGTCCAAGAGGCGTTGCGCGTGCTCGTGGCCCGCGCCGATCTCGAGCCGCTCGTCGCCGAGCCGACTTGGGTGCCGTTTGCCGCGGCGCGTCGATTCGACTCGCTGCCGGTCATCGCCCGCGCGCGAAACTCGTAGGAGCCAGCTCTTGATCTGGATCAACGGGGCACGGGCGGGGTGGTCGACTCGTCGGGAGCCGGGAAGGTCCATGCCGTGGGTACGTGGCCCACGCGGCACACGACCGCTTGCCCGGTGCCGCCGCTCAGCAGCAGCGACACCACCGCGTGGGCGACATCCGCGGGTTCGAGCATCGGCAACGCCTGTGATTCGAACTGCTCGACAACCGCGGCGTTCGATCGCACCATCGGCGTGTCGGTCACCGTCGGGCACACCGCGTTGATGCTGATGTTCCGATCGGCGAGTTGCGGAGCGAGGCTGCGCATGAGCCCGATGACGCCGTGCTTTGTCATGCCGTAGATTGGGTCGGCCACCGATGGCCGCAAACCGGCGATCGACGCGGTGACCACGATAGAACCACCCTGCCGTGCGAGCAGGGCGAGGCAATAGCGGATCCCGTAGGTCACGCCGGCCAGGTTGACCCCAAGCGCCCGGACGAGTTGCTCGGGAGCAAGGTCTTCGATGAGTGGCGGCCCACCGCGCACTCCCGCGTTGAGAAATGCGATATCGAGTCGACCGTAATCACGGTCGACTCGCGCCACGACATCGATCCACGACGACGCGTCGGCCACGTCGATCGGGATGAACGGCACCGCAAGCGCACGCGCCGCCTGCTCGCCGGCGGCCACGTCGACATCGAGCAGGATCGGAAGCGCGCCCGCCGCGGCCAACGCCTGGGCAGTCGCGTAGCCGATGCCGGAAGCACCACCAGTCACAATCGCCCGCTTACCCACCAGTGAGTTCATCGCCCGATCATGGCCGAATGCGACAGCCCGAGCGCGGGAGTAAGGTCCCGTTCCCGAAAGGGTGGGCATGGCCAAGCCAACGATCCTGTCAGTCGACGACGATCCCGAGGTCTCGGCGGCGATCGGCCGCGACCTGCGGGCCAAGTACGGGGCGGAGTACCGCGTCGTGCCCACGACCTCGGGAGCAGAGGCGCTGCAGGTTCTTTCGGCCCTGAAGAAACGCGAGCAATCCATCGCGTTGGTGATCTCCGACCAAAAGATGCCCGAGATGACGGGCGTGGACTTCCTCGAGCAGGCCAAGAAGGAATGCCCGAACGCCAAGCTGGTACTGCTCACGGCTTTCGCCGACACCGACGCCGCGATCAAGGCGATCAACGACATCGGTCTCGATCGCTACCTGATGAAGCCCTGGCACCCACCGGAAGAGCGGTTGTATCCGGCACTCGACGACTTGTTGGGTGACTGGCAGCGCACCAACCGTGACGCGAACTTGGTGCGCGTCATCGGCCATCGATGGTCCGAACGCAGCCATGAGGTACGCAACTTCCTCGCTCGTAACCACGTGCACGCGCGGTGGACCGATATCGAACGCAGCGACGAAGCAGCTCCATATCTGGAGTTGCACGAAGCAGGCCCACAAGATCTGCCCCTCGTGATCGTGCCCGACTTCGGTGCACTGCGCTCACCGTCCACGGTCGAGCTCGCGTCAGCGCTCGGCCTGCGCACCAGCGCGGACGGCGAGCTCTATGACCTCTGCATCATCGGTGCCGGGCCCGCCGGTCTCGCCGCTGCCGTCTACGGCGCCTCCGAAGGTCTGCGAACGATCGTCGTCGAGCGGGAGGCGCCGGGCGGCCAAGCGGGGTTGAGCGCGGCCATCGAAAACTACCTCGGCTTCCCGAAGGGCCTGTCGGGGGCCGATCTGGCCCAGCGGGCCGTCGCGCAAGTGCGTCGATTCGGCGCCCAGATGCTGCTCGCGCGCGACGTTGTGCAACTCGACGTGCGCGGTCCCATCAAGGCCTTGAATCTGGGTGACAACGTCGAGATCGAGTCCCGAGCAGTCGTGGTGGCAACGGGCGTCTCCTACCGCCGCCTCGATGCGCCGGGCGCCGACGCAGTGGCGGGTCGAGGCGTCTACTACGGGGCCAGCGCGGCCGAAGCGGAGGAGTGCGCGGGCGAAGACGTCTATCTCGTCGGCGGCGCCAACTCGGCCGGACAGGCCGCGCTCAATCTCGCCAAGCACGCTCGTCAAGTAGTGATGTTGGTGCGCAGCGACGACCTGGCGTCGGGTATGTCGAGCTATCTGGTCGAGCGCATCCAACAGACGAGCAACATCAGGGTGCGTCCCCGAACCGAAGTCATCGAGGCGCATGGCAATGGTCACCTCGAGGCCCTCACGATTGCCAACATCGACTCGGGCGCCCGAGAACATGTCGAGACCAACTTCCTGTTCGTCTTCATCGGCGCCGCGCCCCGCACCGCGTGGCTGGGCGACGAGATCGCACGCGACGACAAGGGCTTCGTGATCACCGGCCGCGGCGTGCTCGCCAACTGCGAATTGTCCAACTGGCCGTTGCTGCGAGATCCGCTACCGCTCGAGACGAGCGTGCCCGGCGTGTTCGCGGCGGGCGATGTCCGCCTCGACTCGATGAAGCGGGTTGCCGCGGCGGTGGGCGAAGGTGCGATGGCAGTTGCCCTCGTACACCAGTATTTGGAGACAACGTGATCTCGCCGGCCGATCTCCGTTCGACATTCCTCTTCCAGAGTCTCGACGACGAACAAATCGACGCCTTGATCGAACACGGCGAAGAAGTCGTGTTCGGTCCGGGCGACGTGCTCTTCGAAGAAGGTCAGCCGGCCGACAACCTGTGGGTCTTCATCGAAGGCCGCGTGCAGCTGTTCCGCCGCGTCGAGCACGAAGAAACCATTCTCTTCGCCATGGAAACGCCGGGTCAATGGGCCGGTGGCTTTCGTGCGTGGCACAACGAATCGAGCTATCTCGCCACCGCACGCGGTAGCGAGGCCGGTCGCATGTTCAAGCTGCCCGCCCCCGCGTTGAGTGCGCTCGCGCACGAGTGGTACCCCTTCGGCGTTCATCTGATCGAAGGCATCTTCCAGACCGTGCGCCGTTTGGAGGCGCTCAATCGCGAGCAAGAGAAGTTCGTCGCGCTCGGCCGGATTTCGACCGCGCTCACGCACGAGCTCAACAATCCGGCGGCCGCCGCGACGCGCGCCGTCGAGGCGCTCGACTACAACTGCGACCACATGTTCGAGTCGTTGGCGCAACTGGCCACGCTCGAATTGCGGGCGGCCGAGTTCATCTCGCTCGACGCGATGCGGCGTGAGATCGCCGACGTGTTGCCCCCCCATCACGACCCGCTCGAACTCTCCGATCGCGAGGAGCAGCTGGCCGACTGGCTCGAACGCGAGGGTGTCCAAGCGGCGTGGCAGATCGCGTCGACACTCGCGGCTGCGGGCGCCGACATCGATTGGTGCGAACGAGTCCGCACCGCGGTTGGCTCTGACAAGCTCGAGCCGAGCCTGGCGTGGGTCATGAGCGCGGTGGAAGTGAGCACCCTGCTACGCCAAATGCGAGAGTCGACGTCGCGGATTTCTGGTCTGGTGAACTCAGGACGCGCGTACACACAGGCAGATCGGGCGGCGCGCCAGAATGTCGATGTGGTCGAAGGCATCGAGAGCACGCTGTTGATGCTGCATCATCGAATGGGCGACATACAGGTAAAGCGTGACATCGGCGGCGGGATCCCGCTGATCGACGGCTACCCGGGCGCACTCAACCAGGTGTGGACGAACCTCATCGGCAACGCCATCGACGCGATGAACAGCAAGGGCACGTTGATGATCTCGGTGCAACCGAGTGGCGACACCGTGGTCGTTGAGTTCACCGACTCCGGCAAAGGCATGACGCCCGAAGAACAGTCGCGCGCGTTCGAGGCGTTCTTCACCACAAAGGACGTCGGCAAGGGCACCGGCATCGGGCTCGACATCTCGCGCCAGATCGTGACCGAACGCCATCGCGGTCAGATCTCGATCGTCCGATCGCAGCCGGGCGAGACCGTCGTGCGGGTGCGCTTGCCGATCAGACAGGATTGACCAGCGCGACGACGGCCCGGTCGTCTCCGCTACGTGAAGTAGCCGAACACGTCGAAGATGGCCTCGGCGCTCGCGAACTGCGACGAGTCGTTGGCGTTCCAGATGCTGACTTTGCCATCGGCACCGATCGTCGCAATCGCGGCATTCGCGACCGTCTGCCCGGTGGACCAGTTGACCGTCGACGTACCTGGCTTGGCCGCAGCAGTCGGCCACAGTGTGAAGTAGCCCCCGGACGCGGTCTTGGTAGCGGTCACGTTGAGCGTGACCGCAGTGGCCCCCGCGGGGATACCGGCGCGGCCGACGAGCGCGACATCGCGCTGGCCACCCGGGGCCAGCGGCCCGGTTGCCCCGTTGCCGACGCGCGTATCGAGCACGCGATCTGGTGTGACCGCATGGAAGCTGCCCGACGTCTCGAAGTAGCCCACAACATCGGCGATCACGGACGCCCTGCGCATCGCCGATGCATCATTCGAATTCCAAATCTTGACCGCGCCGTCGCTGCCGACCGGCACGATGACGAGGTTCGCGCGCGATGTTGCGGGCCCGAAGTTGAGACTCGAGACGTTTGGGCGCGCTTGCCCACTCGGCCATACCGAGATGTACCCGTCGGCAGTCGTGCCGGTGACCGTCACGTTGAGCGCAACCGCGGACACACCGCCCGGCGGCACACCGCCATTGCCGGTCATCTGTACTGCGATCTCGCCGCCCGCATCGAGGGGAACCTGAGGCGCGCCGACACCGATGCGTGTATCGAGCACCCGCGTCGGTGCCATGCCGGTGAAGCCCGACCCAGAGGGCAGATAGCCGACCACATCGACGATCACGTCGACCGAGTCCATCGACGGCGAATCGTTCGAGTTCCACAGTGCGATTCGTCCGTCGGCCGACAGAGTGGCAACCACGAGATTCGCGGTCGTCGACGAGGCCGCGAAGTTCACGCTCGACGAGTTCGGTCGCGCCAGGCCGGCCGGCCACACCGACAGGTAACCGTCGGCGAACGGTGAGGTGGCGGTGATGTTCAACACGACGGCCGCGACACCCGATGTCGGCACGCCGCCGCGGCCCGCGACTTGCGCCAACAGTGTTTGTCCCGGACAGGGTGCGCCCCCGCTCGTGAGTCGCGTATCGAAGAGGCGCGTCGGCCCGACGCCCACGAACCCGCCCGCGCCCACCGGCGGCGCAGCAGGGCCCGAGCCCGATGTCGCCACCGTTGCCGTCGATGGGGATACTCCGTTGCAGCGTCCGACGCCGGGCGGCAACCACGCGGGATGCGTGGCGATATCGACGCAGTCGGGTCGGCCGTGCCCGTAGTAGTCGTCGTGACCCGGATCGAGCATGAGGTTGAGAAAGTCGCGACCGCCGGGGCCTTGATAGAGGACATCGCGGTTGTCGCTGTTCACATGGCCGCTGCCGTCGTAGTGCGGCGCGCAACGCGGCACCGCGCCGAAGGCGTGCGTCATTTCGTGGGCCGCGAGATAGCTCGCGCCATACGGAAATCCGAATTGACCCGACGGGTAGATCGAGCAGGCGTCCATGTAGAGGATCGAATGGTTCGTCGTTGCGCCGCATGCGGGCCCGTCCGACGGCACGTAGATGACACCCATCTCGTTGTCGAGCAAAACCCCAGCCTCGGTCAGCAGGCGCAAGATCGTGTAGTGCGCGTCCCAACCACTTGCACCCAGCTCGGCGGTGCTCACGGGGATCGTCACCACCGTGACCTCTATGCCATTTGCGCCGAGCACGAAACGGGGACGCCGGTTACCGCTCTGCGTGGCGAACCATTCGCGCACCGAACGCAGCTCACTTTGGATACGAGGCACGAGCACATTGGGTCGCAAGTCGGGACGCGATCCGGATGGTGTCAACACTGCGTCATTCGGCAGCGCGTAGATGGCGTGAAACCGATCGGGCGTGACTGCCGCGGTGCCGAGCGACGTGGTGTCGGCAATGACACGCTCGGGCCCTGCAGTGATCCCCGCGAGCATCAACGTGACCACGAGGAGCAGACGGCCGACCGATCGCTTGCGCACTTGCTCACCCTTCGCATTGACGCCTGTCGTCCGACCATACACTTTTGATCGGGCGGCTCCGCCTGAGTCATACGGCCCGCGCATCGGCGGAGGTCACCCGCAAAACATGGCAAACTCGCACCGGGGCACGACCGACCGGGGGACACGATGGCCATTGCGGTGCCAGACACGCTCGACGACGACGCGGACTATGCGCTCGACGACCTCGACGATCTCGACGAACGATTGGCTCGCCTACGCGCGACGAAACCGGCCGCATGGGTCCGCTGCTTCGGTCAACCCGCAGTCATGTTCACCAGCTACGAGCTCGTGCACGCCGCGTTCAAGGACGAGGCGACGTTTCCGTCGGCCGAGTTCTACGGCAACACCGTCACCGATGTCATGGGCCGCAACATGCAAACGATGGAGGGCAGCGAGCATCGCGTCAACCGCGCGCTCGCGTCACCCGGCTTTCGCCAGCGCCTCATGCCGCCGTTGATGACGCCGCTCCTCGAGCCCATGGCGCACGAGCTCATCGATCGCTTCGAGCCGCGTGGTCGTGCCGACCTGGTCGCGGAGTTCACGCGCGCGTATCCGGCAAAGATCATCCTCGCGATGTTGGGCCTACCGCAGCACGCGGAGGACGATGTGACTCGCTGGGCACTCGCCATGCTCGACATCCAGTCGAACTACGCGCACGCCCTGTCGTGTTCGAAAGAGTTCGAGGACTTCGTTCGCCCGCACCTTCACGAGCGGCGCGAGAACCCGGGCGACGATTTGTTGTCGAAGCTCGCAACCGAAGAGATCGACGGACAACGGCTGACCGACACCGAGATCTTTGCGTTCCTGAAGCTCTTGTTTCCCGCCGGTGCGGACACGACCTACCTCGGCCTCGGCAGCACCATCTACGCGCTCTTGAAGAACCCCGATCAACTCGCCCGCGTCGTCGCCGATCCTTCGTTGTGCGCGGCGGCCGCGGAGGAAGGTGTGCGCTGGAGCCCACCAGTGCCGATGCTGCCGCGCCGCAACCGCGAAGACGTCGTCTGGAACGGCATCGCGATACCGGCGGGGACACCGCTCATCTTCGGCATCGGCGCAGCGAATCGAGATCCGTCGGTGTTCCCCGACGGCGATCGTTTCGACATCGACCGCCGCCCGGCAGTCACCCTCACGTTCGGTTTCGGTGTGCACTATTGCTTGGGCGTTCACCTTGCGCGCGCCGAGCTCGAAATCGCGCTCCGCGTATTGCTCACCCGCCTGCCGCGACTGCGATTCGACGGTGACGGCAGCGATGTGCGCATCGGAGGATCGTTCATCCAACTGCTGCGCGGACCGAACAAACTGCCCGTGCGCTTCGACTGAGTCCTTACCGCTTGGCAACACGGTGTGTCGGCAGCCGCGCGCAAACGAACCAGAACTGGTCGAGCGCGGCGACGACTTGCCGGAAGTGCTCGAAGTCGACCGGCTTGACGATGTAGCAGTTGGCGCCGAGCCCGTAGGCACGCTCGACGTCGGACTGCGACGTCGAGGTAGTGAGCACGATGACCGGAGTCAGGCGCAAATTCTCGTCGGCTCGGATGTCGCCGAGTAGCTCGAGGCCGCCCTTGCGGGGAAGCTTCAGATCGAGAAGGACAAGATCGGCTCTTGCTTGGTCTGGAAGCTCGGCGCCGCGTTGCAGCATTGCCAGCGCCTGCTCACCGTCGCTGGCAACGCGAAGATCGCTCGGCGTCTTCACGTCGCGCATGGCTTCCCGCAACAGTCGAACGTCGGCGGCGTTGTCCTCGACGAGCAGGATCTGAATACGGCCATCGATCATCGCGTCACGTTCTTCGGAGCCAGCGTGAAGTGAAAGGTGCTGCCTTCTCCCTCCACGCTGTCGAGCCAGATCCGCCCACCGTGGCGTTCGACGATTCTCTGACAAACGGACAACCCGATGCCGGTGCCGGGGTACTCCTCGTGATTGTGCAGCCGTTCGAACATCTTGAAGATTCGCTCGCGATGCTCGGCGGCGATGCCGATGCCATTGTCACGAACGACAAAGTGCCATTGCCCGGCGTCGTCCAAGGCGGAGATATCGACTTGCGCGGTACGGTCTGGCGGTACGAACTTGAGAGCGTTCGTGATGAGGTTCTGGAACACGCGCTCGAGCTGGCCTGCGTCGGCGAGGACCCTCGGAAGTGGCGAGGAGATCGTTACGGCGTCGCCAACACCGAGTGTCTCCATGAGCTGCTCGACGAGCGCACGGGTGTCGACGGCGACAAGGTTGTATTCGGCGCGGCTTACACGCGAGTAGGTCAGCAGATCCTGGATCATGGTCTGCATCCGTGTGACGCCCTCGAGGGCGAAGTCGATGAACTCGTCGGCTTCGGCGTCGAGGCGTCCTTTGTAACGGGCCCCGAGCAGCTGAACGAACCCCGCGATGGTGCGCAATGGCTGCGCGAGGTCGTGCGAGGCCACATAGGCGAATTGCTCGAGCTCTGCATTGGACCGCTCGAGTTGGTCGGCTTGCTCCGCGAGTTGATCTTCGATCGCGCGTCGGGCGCTGACATCTCGATGCGCGCCGATGAGCCCGATCGGGTCGCCCGCGTCATCGTTCACGACGGACCATCGGCCCTCGATCACGGTCGATCCCCCGTCCTTTGTACGGTGCGTCGCCTCGCCCTCCCAATGGCCGACCGTGAGGAGATCTTGGAAGTTGTCAGGCTCGTGCACACCGTCGATCAACGCGTCGAGGGACTGGCCCTCGGCCTCGTCGCTCGTCCAGCCGTAAATCGACTCCGCGCCCCGGTTCCAGAACGTGATCACAAGCTCGCAGTCGGTCGCGATGATGGCGTCGGGCGCGAGATCGAGCAGCGATCGAAAGCGTGCGTCGCGACTGCGGGCGGCCAGTTCTGTGTGTTTGCGTTCAGTCGCGCGGCGAATTGTTCGCACGAGCAGTTGGGCGTCAGTCTTTCCTTTGACCAGATAGTCCTGCGCGCCGTGGATAACGGCTTGCTCGCCGACCGTGTCGTCGTCGAGACCGGTGAACACGACGATCGGCGTGTCGGGCACGTGTTCGAGGACTGTCCTGAGCGTGTCCAACCCATCAGAGTCGGGCAAACCCAGATCGACGAGGACGCATGCTGGTCGCTGCACGTCGATGAGCAGGAGACCCTCCGCGAGTGTGGGCGCTACCGCGCACACGTAGGTCACGCCGGCATTGCGGCCGGCGAGCATCGACTGCACCATCACCGCATCCGAGGGGCTGTCTTCGATGATGACGACGCGCTCGACCGGCGTGGGCGCGACGGCCGGCGGTGGCGCGAACGCGGCGGTGGTCGTAGTCACGAGGTCAGCCTCCCGTCAGTCCGTCAGGCAGCTGGGCCAGCGACAGCCAGAAGTTCTCGATGCCATGGATGGCGGCAAAGAAGCTCTCCAAATCCACCGGCTTGGTGATGTACGCGTTGGCGTGCAGGCGGTACGACTTCAGGATGTCGGCCTCTGCCGCCGACGTCGTGAGGACCACGATGGGGATGAGCTCGAGGAGCGGGTCGGACTTCACGGCAGCCAGCACCTCGCGGCCGTCCATGCGGGGCAAGTTGAGGTCGAGGAGGACGAGGTCGGGACGAGGGGCATCGGCGTACTCGCCCTGCCGGCGCAGGAAGGCCATCGCCTCTTCGCCGTCATCGACCACGTGGAGCACATGGGCGATCGGCCCGTCGCGCATTGCCGTCGCCGTCATGGCGACGTCCGATGGGCTGTCCTCGACGAGCAGGATCTGCAATGGTTTGGCGGTCGACCTGCTCGGCTGTTGGGCAATGTTGTGTGTCGTCATTTTCCGTTCTCCTCTCGTGACCGCAAGGTGAACCAGAAGCAGCTCCCGGTTCCCGGCGCGTCGTCGATTCCGATCTGACCGCCGTGGCGTTCGACGATCTTCTTGGCCAGCGCCAATCCGATCCCCGTGCCCGCGTACTTTTCGCGACTGTTGAGGCGCTTGAACATCCCGAAGATGCGGTCACGGTGCTCAGGAGCGATGCCGATGCCGTTGTCGGTGATGGTGAAGCGCCACATGCTGCCCCCGCGCTCCGCGGCAACCACGACGAGCGGTGTCGTACCGAGCGGAACGAACTTGAGGGCGTTGGCTACGAGATTCTGGAACACCTGCGCCAGCTGAGTGGGCTCACCGGTGACGATCGGAAGCTGTCCGACCTGAACGAGCGCCCCGGCTTCTGCGATGGCCGGGCCGAGAGCGGCCAGCACTTCCTTCATGAGAAGGTTGCAGTCGACCGGTCCGATCGCAACCTCGAGCCGTCCGACCCGCGAGTACGCGAGGAGCCCGTCGATGAGCAGCTGCATACGGGTGCAGCCGTCGACCGCGAAGCCGATGAACTGATCGGCCTCGGCGTCGAGCCGACCTTGGTATCGCTTGGCGACGAGGGCAATCGGTCCCGCGATCGCCCGCAGTGGTTCCGAGAGGTCATGCGAGGCGACATAGGCGAACTGCTCGAGTTCGGCGTTCGATCGATCGAGGTCGATGTTCACCAGTTCGAGCTCGTGAGTACGTCTGGTTACCTCGGCCTCCGCCTGTTTGCGGTCATCGATGTCGCGGCCCACCGCCTGGATCTCGAGGATCGCACCGGACTCGTCGCGGATCGAATACAGCTCAGTACCGACCCATCGCTCTCCGTGCACTCCGGTGGTCCGCAGTTCCACGTACTCGCGATACGGCGGACGGGCCAAGCTCTTGATGGCTTCGTTCGCGACGGCCAAATCGTCGGGATGCACAAAGCGCAAGAAGGTCGTCGAACCATCGATCTCTTCGCGGTTGACCCCGTACCTCGCGCAGTAGGCATCGTTGAGGAATGTGTACCTGCCCTCGGGGTCGACGCGGATGATGAGTTCGTGCTGGGATTCGACCAGACCTCTGTACCGCTCCTGGCTCTCGTGGAGCGCGCGTTCCGTTCGGTTCCGCTCGGTGACGTCACGCGCCGCGGCAACCACGCCCTCGACATCGCCACCGGCGCTGCGATAGAGCGCGGCGTTGTACAACACGTCGGTCATTTCTCCGTTCGTGTTCTGGATAGTGAGTGGGTAGTCGGTGAGGCGACCCTCGGCGAAGACGCGCCGGTAGCCCTCGTCGGCCCTCTCCGGCTCGGTGCAGTGGGTCGAGAAGGCGGTGCCCACCAGCCGGACGCGCTCGACGCCGGTGATGCGAACGGCGGCTTCGTTGACGTCGGTGATCTTGCCTTCGGGGCTGATGGTGACGAGTGGGTCGAGGCTGGCCTCGATCAAGCTGCGCGCGTAGCGCGAGGCGGAACGAAGCCGCTCCTCTGCCAGCGTTCGAGCCCGCAGCGTGCGAGCCGTCAGCACGAGCGCAGCGGTGAGCCCGGCGGTGAGGACGAGAGCAATCGCGGCGACCGCCACCCGCAGTGGGTCGATCCGTTCGTGGACGACCGACGCCGGGACCACGGCCGTGACCGTCCAACCGAGGTTGCCGACCGCGGCGTAGCCGACGATCTGGCGACCGTCTGGGCTGCCTTGCGACAAGACACCGGTCGTTTCCACCCGTGCGAGGCGGACCGGCTCGCGGTCGCTCGCGGAGACGAGACCGATGGGCAGGTTCGGTGAGGCGATGACGGTGCCCTGTTGATCAGTGATCGACAGCGAAATTTGCTCGGCGAGAGCGAAGGCGGAGACGAAGTCCTGGAGAGCGGTGAGCGAATAGCCCAAGCTGAGATAGCCGATCACCGCGCCGCCATCGTTCCCGCGAATCGGCGTGGCTACTGCGACCTCGAGCGGACGATCCGTGGTCGACGTCTCCTCCGCGTTCGAAACGTAGACACCACCGGTCCGCAAGGCTTCGCCGTACCACGCGTGAACGTTGAAGTCGCGACCAACCGCGTCGGGCGCGGCCGGCGAGATCGCGAGGAGGATTCCGTTCGGGTCGGTGTAGCCGACCCAGGTGATCTCCTGATCCGCGAGGACGGCACCGTCGAGCGCCGCCTGCAGCGCGGCGACGTCCCGCGCACCCGAGGCGCGGCCGACGACGGCACCGACGATCGAGGGACGGGCGGCGAGCGAAGCAGCGAGCGAGCGAACCCCGTTCGCGCGGGCCAACACGGCTCGGGCCTCCAACGCGGCGGCGGTTTCGACTCTGGCATCGGCTACCCGACCGAGAGCGCGTGTGCTGAGGGTGATGCTGAGATACGCCAAGACACCAAGGGGCACGTACGTGAGCAGCGCGAGGACCGCCGCGACCCGGCGCACCGTCCACGCCGGTTTGCCGACGTCGGACGCCAAGGCTTTCATGGTCGACGACACGCAGCCGCAGGACCAGCGCGGCGTTGCGCCGTGGGCACGGATCGGCGACAAGCGCCACTGGCAATCGACTGCGTCATACTTCCGCCTCTCCGAGTAGAGCAACTCAACCCCAAAGCTGCGGACATGCGACGCCGGCACAATGTGCCGCGTCCACTACGTACAGTGTTCGTGGAACCGCTGTCCGCGAGATAGGGCCGAAGGTCCCGGACGGCGGCCACTCACCCCGGCGCCGCCCGGGAGGGCGGCGGAGAAGTCGCTAAAGGCCGAGGTCGCACGGGTCGATGTAACGGATCATGGACTCTCTCGAAGTCACTCCCCAGCCGACGCCCCGCGCCCCGCACACCTTGCTCGCGACAGCGACGAAGGAGCGAACGCCGCTTCTCGGCGAGATGCTGCTCGAGTTTCGTACCTCCGCAGCCGAATCAGCGACCACCGTCAGCCGTCGGTCGGGGCTCGGGGCCGTCGACATTGCCCGGTTCGAGCACGGCCGGGCCGATCTGAGTGCGGATCAACTCGCGGGTGCGGTCGATGCGTATTCGGTTCCTCGCGTCATCTTGCCGGAGGGTCGCTGCCGGGTGAAGGTCGACCTCGTTGGTGGATTGGTGTCGGTACAGGTTGCCGACGAGATCGTCGAGGAATCGCCGGCCGACCGAATACTGCTCGTCTATCTCGAATTGATCTTCGCCGCGGGCGACCTACCGCCGACCACCGCCATACCTTTCACCGAACTCGACCTCGACGTGCTGCGGACCGTGCTGTCGAGTCGCACCGACGCGGTGACGAAGCATCTCGATTCCATCGTTGGCCCAATCGAGGAGTTCTCGATCCAGGCGATGCCCTCGGTCCAGTTGATTTCGTCGGTCCACCCGCGGTCGTCGGTGCGCAGCGCAGTGTTGGTGCTGGCAGCGTCGGTGACTGCGCTGGCGGCGGTGATTGCCGTCCACGATTCGGTGTCGAGTCGCCAAACCGTCGTCGCTCCCATCGAAACGCAAATCATCGACGCAGTGGTGCTTACCCGCTAGGACCATCGTCGGGCCCCTGAACATTGGCGCCGACAAAACCGGAGGGTTCAACTCGAGCCGTTGCCGGCCCCGCCGGAACTCCGATCGACGCCAACGAAGGGCACCTAATGACCTCAGCCGTATCCGTCAATCCGACGCGGGCTTCCGTCCGTCCGCTCGACGTGATCGTTGCCGACGACGAAGCGTCGGACAACTTGTTGCTCACCATGGCAGCACGAGATGCGGAGGTCGACATGACCTTCACGTTCGCGAAGGACGGCGAGGAGTTGCTACGCGTCCTCAACGAGCGAGTCGCGTCGGGCAACACTCCCGACGTCGTCGTGTTGGACATCCGCATGCCGCGCTGCAGCGGCCTCGAGGTCATGGAAGTGATCTCGGTCTCCGAGGTTCTCCGCCGAATCCCGGTCGTGATGTATACGGCATCGCGTCGCGCGGCAGATATGGAACTCGCTTTGAAGCTTGGTGTGACCAAGTTCGAGATCAAGCCCAGCTCGTATCCGGAGCTCGTCGCGTTCGTCAACGCCCTCGTCAGTGTCGTACGAGGGTAAAAGGCGCGGGCTGGGTCTGGGTCTTGTAGATCTCGAACCAGACGACGCCGCCGAAACCAGCACCGAGCGCAACGAGCCAGTCTTTGGGTTGCAGCGCGCCAAAGTTGAATGCAGTCCTGAGTGCGGGCACGCTCATGAGCAAGATCAACATCGCGCCGGCCATCGCGAGGATCCACTTGAGGGTTCGGTTCTTCCGCTGACGGAACGTCTGCCATATTGACAATCGCCACGACCGATTCACCAAGATGAGTGCGAGGTTGCTCACGACGAGCGTGGCGAACGTGATCGAGCGCACGACGTTGTCAGCTCGGTCACCGAGGACGGACCACAGATAGACGCCGAGCACCGCCGCCAAGACCGAGAGCCCCTGGAGACCGGCGATCGTGAGCCCCCGCACGTCGAACATGGGCTTGCCCAGCCCGCGGGGCGGTTGCTCCATGATCTTCGGGTCGACCTCCTCCGATTCGAACACGATCGAGCACGCGGGGTCGATGATGAGCTCGAGGAAGGCGATCTGCACGGGCAGGAGCACCAAGGGCCAGTCCGCGACAAACACGGGGATCAGCGACATGCCAAAGATCGGAACATGCACCGCGATGATGTACGACATCGCCTTGCGCAAATTGTCGAACACCCCCCGCCCCTGCCGGATACCGCCGGCGATCGACGCGAAGTCGTCGTCGGTGATCACCAACGCCGCGGACTCGCGGGCGACGTCGGTGCCGCGCGCGCCCATGGCGATACCGATGTCGGCGGCCCGCAGCGCCGGCGCATCGTTGACGCCGTCGCCCGTCATGCCGACCACCTCGCCATTGGCTTGGAGTGCTCGAACGAGTTGCAGTTTCTGCTCGGGGACCATGCGCGCGAAGACGCTCACATTGCGCACCCGGCGGGCCAGCTCGTCGTCGCTCATGGCCTCGAGCTCAGGTCCCGTGATGCATCCCGCGGAGCGGTCGAGCCCGACCTCCTTGGCGATGGCCAATGCAGTGCCCGGATAGTCCCCGGTGATCATCACGACGCGGACACCGGCGCGACCGCACTCGGCCACTGCAGCCGCGACCCCCGGGCGCACCGGATCGTGCAGGCCGGCCAAGCCGAGGTACTCGAAGGCGAAGTCATGCTGTTGCGGGGGCAAGCCTCGAGCCTGGCTGAACCGCGCGAGGGCAACGGCGAGTACCCGCAGTCCGTCCGAGGTCGCCGTCTCGACCTGCGCGACGAATTCCTCACGCTTGCCCGGGTCGAGGTGGCACAGATCCATGATCGCTTCGGGCGCGCCCTTGGCCGCAACGACATAGTCGCTCATGTCCGGGGATCGCCAGACATGAGAGAGAGCCAGCAGATGCTCGGACAGCGGATACTCGCGCACCAACTCCCAGTTTCGGTGCAAGTGTTCGGTGCCTCTGAGATAGGTGTCGCCAAGGTCCTTGAACGCGCGATCCATCGGATCGAACGGGTCGACGGGCGAGGCGAGAACGGCGAACTCGGCGATCTCGTGGAACCGCTCGGGCAGGGGCACGTCGTCGAGAACGTGGATCAAACCGTCGACCACGAACTCCTTGACCGTCATGCTGTTCATCGTCAGCGTGCCGGTCTTGTCGACGCAGATGACGGTCGCGGAGCCGAGTGTCTCGATTGCGGGCGAACGGCGGGCGAGGACGTGGCGTTGCGACATGCGCCAGGCACCCAACGCGACGAACACCGTGAGCACGACCGCGAATTCTTCGGGCAGCATCGCCATCGCCGTCGCAATCCCTGCGAGGAAGCCTTCGAGCCAATGTCCGCGCGTCAGACCGAACACGATGACCACGACCGCGGCCGCGCCCAGGCTCACCGCCGCGATGACCCGGACCAGTCGACTGATCTCTTGCTCGAGTGGGGTGTGCTCCGACTCGATGGTGCGTAGTGCCGTTCCGATGCGACCGAATTCAGTGCCGGCGCCGGTCGCCTTTGCCCGCGCGATCCCACGTCCCCTGACCACGAGGGTGCCGGAGAACACCCACGGCGTGGCGTCGCCGCCTGGCCGACCCATCGCGCCAACAACCAGTTCCGCAGCAACCGAAGTCTTGCGCACCGGTACCGACTCACCGGTGAGTGCCGACTCGTCGACCGACATGTTCACGCAGTCCACGAGCACCGCATCGGCGGGCACTCGATCACCTTCGGTAAGAAGGATGACGTCGTCACGAACGACGTCTCGGCCGGCGATGCGCACCTGGCGGCCATCGCGCATCACCAGTGCCCGCGGCGACGAGAGATCGCGGAGCGCCGCAAGCGCGTTCTCGGTCTTGTGCTCCTGATAAATCGAAATGGCAATCACGACGACGACGAAGGACATCAAGATTGCGCCGTCGAGCGGCTCCGACAGCAAGAAATTGACCGTCCCCGCCCCGAGCAACAAGACCAGCATCGGCTGGCTCACGACGTCCCACGCCTGCTGCGCGAGATTGCGCTTCCTGGCAGTGGGCAGTTCGTTCGGTCCGTCCGCGGCCAAGCGCGCTGCAGCCTCCTGCGAGGTCATCCCGTCGAGCAACGAGCGTTGCACCGTCGTCATCGCACACGCCTTGCGTGCTTCACGCCGCCGCCAGATCGCGCCGGCAAAATCCGCGCCAGCCGACCACGGCCAACCCTGCCGCCACCGCGCTGAGCGCGAGTAGCGGCAGGAACGAGATCCCTCTGGCCGGCACGTCGGGTAGTTGCTCGAACGGCGAGAGGTTGCGCGCCCACTGCGGTAAGCGCAGCGTCTCGGCGAAGATCCCGATCACCACGACGACTGCAAACACGCCCCACACGACGAGCACCCAACGAGGCAAGAGACCGTACAGCGCGAGTGCCACGCCAATGAGCACGAAGACCGCGGGCAACGTCGCCAAAGAGGCGACCGCCAAGCGCGGTACCTGCCCGATGTCGCGGTTCACGATGCCGTAAGCGATCCCCACGCCCAGACCTCCCGCGACGGTGACCAACACGGTGCCGGCCGCGGTGGTGGCGAGTTGACCCGCCCACCACGCAGTGCGGCTGGTGGAGGTGGCGATGATCGGTTCGGCGCGGCCCGCCATCTCTTCGGTGCGCGCACGAAGGATCGACGACAGCGCGAAACCCGCGGCGAGAAGGGCCATCATTTGCATTGCGGTCGTGAAGTACGCGTCGGTGATCGACACGCCGGCGAACTGTTCGAGGTACTTCGTGAGATCGGGGTTGTCCTCCAACAGGCGTCCGACATCGTTGCCGACCGCACCGAACACGAGCCCCGTCACCAACAGACCGAGACTCCACCCGATGATGGCAGCTCGTTGTAACCGCAGCGCGAGACCGGCCGGTCCGATGATCCACGGTGCCGCTTCGGCGGGACCTCCGCGCTCGGGCAGCAAACCAGTGCCGAGGTCACGGCGCGTCGACAAGACGAGCGCGGCCGCCGACAACGCCACTGTGAGAGCCGCGCCGAGCAGCAGCGTCCACCATCGCTCTCCCGCGTAGGCACGTACGGCCAGCGCCCAACCCAACGGGGATGCCCACGATGCCCAGTTGCCGCCGACGTCGCCGACCGCACGGATCGCGAACGCGACGCCCAGACCAGCCGACGCCCAGCCGAGCGCGCCGCGTGCGCTGTCGACGAACTGCGCCGCCACGGCGGTGACGCCGGCGAACACGATGCCGGCCCCCGCGATCGACGCCGCCAGCGCAACGGATCCCGAGACGGCGTAACCCTCCGCCACGAGACCCACCACCGTCGGCACGAACACGGCGAGGTTCATGGCTAGCGCGATCAAGATCGCGGCCGACAAACTCGCATGTCGCCCGACCACACTCGAGCGCACCAGGTCCGCTCGCTCGGATTCCTCCTCCGCACGCGTGTGGCGCACCACCATGAAGATGCTCATGAGCGCGGCGGCAATCGCCCCCCAGAGCAGGGTCTCGTTCACGAGCACGACACCGATGTTCGGATCGTCGAAGCCGTAACCCGGACCCGCGAACACGACCAGCGCCGGGTTGTCGCCGGCGACCTCGACGTAGCGGTGGATCGCCGCGGACGTATCGTAGGTGGATCGCAGACTGGCCCCGGAGATGACGATCAGCGCGGCCACGCTGCATACCCAGATCGGGATGCGCACTCGATCGCGACGCATGATCAGACGGGTCAGCCGGAAGAGACCGGTGAGGCCGTCGCCGAAGATCATCGCCGGCCCCGGCCAACGTCGTGATCGACCCCGGCGTCCGCGAGTTCGTCGCCGTAGTGGCGCAGGAACAGTTCTTCCAAGGAAGGCGGCTGACTCGTCAACGATTGCAGGCCCAGTTCGCTCAGATGCCGAACCGCCGAGTCGAGGTGCTCCCGGTCTACGTCGAACGCCACGTGATGGTCGTCGCATTGCAAGTGATGGACACCGGGCACGTCGGCGAGTGTGGTGGGCAAGCGGTCGACGTTGGCCGTGATACGCGTGCGTGTGAGGTGGCGTAGTTCATCGAGCGTGCCGCTTTCCACCGTGCGGCCCTTGCGGATGATGGTGACGCGGTCGCACAACGCCTCGACCTCCGCGAGGATGTGGCTCGACAGCAAGATGGTGCGGCCCTCTTCTTTCGCCTCGAGGATGCACTCCTGGAACACGGCCTCCATCAGCGGATCGAGACCGGCGGTCGGCTCGTCGAGCACCAACAGTTCGGTGTCGCTGGCAAGCGCGGCGACAAGCGCGACCTTCTGGCGGTTTCCCTTCGAGTAGGTGCGCGACTTCTTGTGGGGGTCGAGATCGAATCGATCGATGAGCGCGGCCCGGCGCGCCGGGTTCAGCCCTCCGCGCAACGTGCCCAAGAGGTCGATGACCTCACCGCCCGTGAGCGTCGGCCACAAGTTGGTGTCACCCGGTACGTAGGCGAGACGCCGGTGCAACTCGACCGACGCCGACCATGGGTCGGCATCCAGCAATCGGGCTTCACCCGAATCGCGGCGCAACAAGCCGAGCAATATGCGCATGGTGACGGTCTTGCCCGAACCGTTGGGTCCGAGGAAACCGTGCACCTCACCGGTCGCGACCTTGAGGTCCAGACCGTCGAGCGCTCGCGTCGCCCCGAAGGTCTTGACCAGCTTGGAGCACGCGATCGCGTCCGACACCTTCTGATGCTACGTGCGACCTCTCGTAAGGTGGCGCCCGGCGCGGTAGCCGAAGGTGAGGCCAGAGCCGAGGGTGGCGCCGGGACCCGGGTACGAGAAACCGAAGACGTTGGACATGACGTTGCCGCAGGCGTAGAGCCCGGGGATCGGTCGGTCGTGCAGATCGAGTACCTGCGCGTCCTCGTTGGTGACCGGGCCGCCCTTGGTACCGAGACATCCCAACGTCTGGGGCATCACGTAATACGGCGGTTCGAGCGGGCGCAGGTTCGGATGCAGTGAGTCCGGATCGCCGCGATAGCGATCGTAGGGATCGTCGCCGCGGTGGAACTCGGGGTCGACGCCACGCGCGGCGTTGCGGTTGAAGATCTCGAGTTGCGCTTTGAGGCCTTCGGCATCGATATCGGCGCGTTCGGCCAACTCGGTGATGCTGTCGGATCGGATCAACCAGTCGGGGTCCGCGGTGCCGGGGTTGAGGCTGCCGATGCGGAAGTTCTCGCGCAGCACACCGTCGAACAAGATGTAGCTCGGCATGTTCGGGTGCTCGTAGGCCAACGGATCGAACGCCTTCATGATGACGCCCATGTCGCTGTAGTTCATCGACTCGTTGACGAAGCGCCGGCCGTGACGGTTCACCATCATCGTGCCGGCCCTTCCGCGCCACAGCGTGGTGGTCTGGTAGTACGGCTTGCCGTCGTAGATCTGGCCCGGTTCGTGCATCACGACGTCCCACCACGCGTTGGTCATGTTGCTGATCGCCGCGCCCGCCTCCAACGCGAGGCCCAGGCCCAAACCGAGACCCGTCGGTGGGCTGGCCGGTGTCAACTGCGGGATGCCGAGAAAGCCCCGAACCATCTGCGCATTCCATTCGAAGCCACCCGTCGCGAGCACGACCCCGAGCCGCGCCAGGTGTTGCTCGCGCACGCCGTCTCGCTCGACCTCGACGCCGATCACCCGATCGCGTTCTTTGAGCAACTTGACCGCGGATGTACGCAACAAGGCGGTCATCCCAAGCTTCATACCGGAATGAAGGAGGCTGGCGACGAGTCCGCGCCCCCGCATCAACGCACCTTGCGCGGCGCGCTCCTCGGCGATCGCGGGATCGATGTCGACGCCGGTGCGCTGCATCTGCGCCAGCTCGGCGCTCGTGTGGAGGTTGGCGTGGAACGGCGACGCGATCGCGGCAAACGAATTGCGCATCGCGTCGGAGAACTCGCCCATTTCACGCGCGTAGACGATGCGGTCGCTCTCGATGCAGCGGCCACCTTCTTTCGCGCCTTCGAAAGTCGGCTGATAGTCGGCCTGTGCGTAACGACAACTCATCTCGAACGCCGCGTTCGTCTCGAAGAACTCGACCATCTCGTTCGCCGAATCGACGAACGTCGACAACATCG
>JBDTLT010000004.1:0-96186 GCA_039934635.1 Acidimicrobiales bacterium | reverse complement strand
GATCCCGCATCCGTGGAGCGACCATCCGGGAGCAGAGTGGCAGTCGGCCGAACGACAACGAACCGCGACGGCCCGACGGGGGCGGCGCCTGGACCGGGCTCCCCCGTTTCTTCGCAGTGACGGCGCGACGCGTCTGAGCCTGTGCCTTCGACGGCAGAATATGTGCATGGCGATCATCGGCACCCACGCGTTGTTGTACACGTCCGAACCCGATGCGGTGCGGGCGATCTTCCGCGATGTCTTCGGCTGGAAGCACGTCGACGACGGCCACGGATGGCTCATCTTTGCCCTGCCGCCCGCGGAGCTCGGGATCCATCCGGGCGAGGGACCCACCTTCGACGCCGGTGTCCGTCACCAGGTGACGCTGATGTGCGACGACCTCACCACGACGATCGCGGAGCTACGCAGCAAGGGTGTCGAGATTCGGGGCGAGCCCAAGAACGAAGGTTGGGGCATCACCACGACGATCGCGTTTCCCGGCGGCCTCGACGTGATGCTCTACCAACCCCGCCACGCAACGGCGATCTGATGCTACGCGGCTACGCGTCGGTCACGCCGCGCCCCGGCCCCGGTGATGGCACTTCGGTCAGCGGCAACTCCGGTGGCGGGCCCCATGCGATCGCCGCTTTGGAGAAGGCCGACGCGAACGTGATCGTGGCCGTGAGCTCGACGAGTTGCGGGCGCGTGAACTCGGCGGCCAACGCTGCTCGCAGATCGTCGTCGATGCTGTGCGGGTCGTTCACCAACGCGTCGGTGTACCGCACGACGAGCGCATAGCGCGCGGGCAGCTCGCGCGCGGGCAACTCGCCTTCGACGGCCTGTCCACGTGGGCCGAGCGCGGCGCCACTTGCGATGCTCGCGATGGTTTCTTCGTCGAGACCCTCCTGCTTCGCACCTGCGAAGCGAAGGTTCTTTCAAATGCCGCAATCGACGAGATTGGCGTTGCGTAACCGGCCGACCTCTTTGGTCGCCTGGTCGACCGCGCCGTCGGTCCACAGCGTGCCGTAGAGCGTGTTGAACGCCGAGAACAGCTCGGGGTCGTAGTCGAACAGCGACTGACCGCCGTCGGGGGGAACGATGCGCACGAAGGTCTCCTATGCGTCTTGGGCAGGGGGTTGAGCCGGAACCTCGGGCCCCAGCGCAAGAGTGAATCTACAGATGGCGTCGAAGGTACCGATGGCAACGGTGAAGTCGGCGATCTCGGGGCCGGACAACCCGCCGACAACGCCCGCGGCGTCGGCATCGCTGACACCTTGCGCATCGATCACATATTGCTCGGTGAATCGCAAAACGGCCCGCTCGGTGGCGCTGAACAGCGGCGACGTCGGCCACTGCGCGATCGCAGCCCGCTTGGCGCCGATGTCGGCGCGTTGCAACGCGAGTTGCGGCCCGCAGCGGTGGAGCATGGCGATGCGCACGCGACACAGTTCGAGTAGCGCAGGGTCGAGGCGGCCGTCCCAGATCTGCTCGTCGAGTGCGCGGTAGTGCTCGTGCGCTTTCGGAAGCGGGGCGAACAGTTCGTCGAGGGTGTTGTCGCTCATGAGTGGCGCAGTCCTACCCGCACCGCGTCGCGGTCGGGGACCGTGCGCGCCAGCAATGCCATGGCTTCTTCGATGCCGTCGAGCCCGAAGACATCGCCGACCACCAGATCGCTCTTCACCTCACCGGATTCGAGCATCTCGACCGCCCTGGCCATCGATGCCGGCGTGAAGCCGCTGCCACCGAAAACGGCCAACGACTTCATCACGATCCAATCGGTGATCAAGTTGGGTATCGGCTGGAAGTGCTTGAGCCCGGCCAGCAAGATGCGCCCACCGGACCAACGCGCGAGTTCGATCGCCGTCGGCACCGTCGACGCAACGGTCGCGATGTCCATCACGACGTCGGCCATCGCCCCCGCGGTGAGATCGGCGACGACCTCGACGGGGTTGTCGACGTCGACCATGATCGTGTGCGTTGCGCCGATCTGCTTGGCCGTGTCGAGTCGCAACTTGTCGCTCGACACGCCTGTCTGAATGACCATCCGCGGCTTCTTTGCCAGCACCGCCTCGAGCACCGCGAGCCCTTGATGTCCCGGGCCCTCGATGACCACGACATCGCCCTCGTGCACGCCGACGATGTCGGTCCAATTCACCGCGTTGGCCAACGGTTCGAACAACGTGAACTCTTCGGCCGGTCGCCGGTCGCTCATCTTGTGCAACTTGGTGCCGGCGAAGATCTCCATGTACTCGCCGTACCCGCCCCACAGCCCGACCACGCCCTCACCGGTCATGTCGGAGTAGCCGTAGATGCGGAACCGCTGGCCCACCTCGAGGATCTCGTCGACCGCGACGCGATCGCCCTCGCGCACACCGAACTGCGCGCCCGGCGCCAGCTTGACGACGCGCCCGACGGTCTCGTGTCCGGGCACGACGGGGAACATCGATCCGCCGGGCACCAACTCGACCCCGTGGAACTGGGCCACGTCGCTGCCGCACAGACCGACCGCTTCGACCTTGATGACCGCACCGCCCGCGGGCGGATCAGGCACCGTGAATTCACGGACCTCGTAGCGGTCGTTGCCCAGGAACACCGCGGCATGACAGGTCTCGGTCATCGCTCCCCCATCGTCGTCGCTGCGCCCGACTGTAGCTTTCGCGGCCTAGCCGTTGAACCAGCTGTCGAGAACCTCGGGCGTGATGCCGGGAATGTCGGTGCCCGAGTAGAGCGTGATGCCGCCATCGGCGCACAGCGTCTGGCCGGTGACCCATTTGAGCGCGAACAGCGCCAGCACCGCATCGGCGATGTCGTCGGTCTCACCGAGGCGGCCGAGTGGTGTGCGCTCACAGAGCGAGTCGTAAAAGCCGGGTAGTCCCTTCGCCGCCTCGGTCATCGGAGTATTGGTCACGCCCGGCGCGACCGCGTTGACGCGAATGCCGAACCGTCCGAGCTCGCGCGCCGCAACGCGCACCATTTGGCGGATGCCCATCTTGGCCACGCTGTAGTGCACCATGCCGAGGTCGGCGAGCACGCCCGCGCTCGACGCGGTGGCGACGATCGCGCCGCCGTCGTCGGTGTCACGGATGGCGCGGCCGGCGCATTGCATCGTGAGGAACGCGCCCCGCAAGTTGACCCGCATCACGCGGTCCCATTCGTCGGCCGGCATGTTGAGGAACGACCCCACGCCGGCGATGCCCGCGTTGACGAACCCGTAGTGCAGACCACCGAAGCGTTCGTGCACGGTGGCGAATGCCTGCTCGATCGACGCGGCGTCGGTCACGTCGCATTCGAGCTGTACTTCGGCCGGACCGCCGGCCTGCACGTCGAGCGATGCGACACGCACGCCCTCTTGTTGCAGGCGGGCACTGACCGCGGCGCCGATGCCCGAAGCACCGCCGGTGACGACCGCGTATCGGCCGTCGAGCTCGAGCACGTCGATCAGTGCTCTTCGGGTGCGACCCAGTTGGGATCTTCGCGCGGGTCTTCGATGGCGACCGCCGAGACGCCATGACCGGCCCGCATCAACATATCGAGGACGATTTGTTCGAGGAATTCCCTCGGCATCACACACTCGACGCACGACGCGCCTTCGAGAATGAGCTTGAGGCTGACGGTGCCGTCGTCGGTCGAGACCAATTCCATGTCGCCGCCGTCGGCTTGGACGAGTTGGCGGGCCTCGTCGAGCGTCGGCGCGATCTCGGTGGCGTTGATCATGATGCTCCTCGGGTAGGCAGGTGGGGCTGGCTCGTGAGGTCAGGCCGGTCGCCCAATTCGGTTTCTTCGTGACGCAGGTTAGGGGGTCTCGTGCGCGAGAGAAACGCCCCCGCATCCGCGAGGATGAACTGCCCGGTGATGCAGCGCGCCAGATCCGACGCGAGGAACACCGCGAGGCGGCCGAGCTCGTCGTGTTCGACCCGGCGCTTGAGGGCCGTCGACTGATCGATGGCGCGCACGTGCTCATCGGTGAACGCGGCGCGCACCGTCTCGGTGAGCGTCGTGCCGGGCGCGATGGCGAGCACCCGGATGCCGTGCTCGCCCAGCTCCATCGCCAACGACGTCACGAGATGGTTGAGCGCGGCCTTGGACGACGCATACGCGGAATTGAACGGCGACGGCCTCGTCGTCTCGCCCGACGTCACCAACAACATGACGCCGCCCTTACCGCCGGCGATCATCGCCCGTGCCTGATGCTGCGCGCACACCGCGGTGAGAATGAGGTTCTGGCCGACGACGTCGCGCCAGTACGAACCATCCGTGTCGACGAAAGCCGAGGCCCCCCGCCCGGCCAGCATGCCGATGTTGTTGACCGCGATGTCGAGCCCACCGAGATCGTCGACGGTACGGCGCACCATCTGTTCGACCTGCGCGTCGTCACGACAGTCGGCGACCACGGCGATGGCGCGACCACCCTCGGCCTCGATGGCCGCCACCGTCTCGGCCGCCTTGTCGGCGCGGGCGTCGTTCACGGCCACCGCCGCGCCCGAGCGGGCCAACCAGCGCGCGATTTCGCGACCGATGCCGGCACCCGCACCGGTGACGAGCGCGACCTTGCCCGCGTGATCGATCGTGATGCTCAACGTGGTCCTAACGGTTGGGATGGATGACGACTTTGATCGCGCCACTCGCTCGATCGGCCGCGACCCGAAAGGCTTCGGCCGCATCGTCGAGGGAGAAGCGATGCGTGATCAAGGCTCGCGCGATCTCGGGGTTGGCGGCGAGTACGGCCGCGGCGTTGGCGTACTCGCGCCGACCGTCGGCATCGACGCCATAAGCCATCGACGGGATCATGGTGACTTCCTTGACCAGCATGGGTACGCCCGGGATCGGCACGAGGCCGTGGTAGACGCCGAGCAACACGACGCGTCCACCAGGGCGCACGAGTTCGAACGCGCGCGCCAGACCGCTCTCGCTGCCGGCTGCGTCGATCACGACGTCGTACGCGCTCTGCGCAGTGGGCGCCGCGATGCCCGCACCGAGACGTTCGCCGGCCGCACGCTGCGTCGCGTGACGGGCCTCGAGGTCGACGTCGATCCCCTTGTGGCGAGCCACACCGATCGCGGCCAGACCGATGGCGCCACCGCCCACGACACAGACACGTTCACCGGATTGCACCGCGGCGAGGCGCACCCCCCGATAGGCGACACCGGTCGTCTCGACGAGGCTGGCATCGTCGATCGACAAACCGGCGGGCAACGGCGTGAGGCAATAGTCGGGCACGCGCACGCGATCAGCGAGGCCCCCGTCGGTGAAGATTCCGAAATTCACATGGCTCGGGTCGGTGCAGCGGTTGTCGTTGCCCTCGCGACAGGCCGGACAGGTGCCGCAATGCGTCATCGGCTCGATGGCGTACGCCGCGCCCTCGACGATCCCCGCGAACTCATGACCGAGCGTGAACGGCAGCGGACCCATCGCGAGAAAGCCGAGATCGGTGCCGCAGATCCCGCACGACGAGATCTCGACCAACACGCCATCGCCTTCGGGCTCGGGTCGCTCGACCACGTGAATGCCCGACTCGTCGTTGCGTACCGCTCGCATCAACCCCCCCGCCCCGAAATTGCCCGTTCTCGCTGTCGAACGTGGCTTTATATCCCACGTTCGACAGCGAGAACGAGAAGAACGAGTGGGAACTCTAGTGCCGGGTGAAGAGGGCGATGATCTCGTCCGCGGCCGCGTCGGCCCATGCGAGGATCGTCGCCTCGTCGGTGCCGCCGAGTGGATGATCGACGGTGCAGATGCGAGCGTCGGGCAGGCCGAAGTTCTGCGCGACGCGTTTGGTCAGCGCGAGGAACTTGGTCGTCGTCACGACCACCGTCGGCTTGCCCCGCTGCTCGAGTTGTACTTGGTCGTGGACACTCCACGACGTGCAGCTGCCTCAATCGGCCGACCCGGTGATCACCAGGTCGACCTCCTTTTCGAGTTTGTCGAAGATCGGATCGCTACACGGTGTCGCCGAGTTGAACCCCGGCCCCTTGTCGGTGACCAAGGAGACCTTGGCGCCGGTGCGCGTGGCGATCTGTTCGGCCGCCCGTTGCATCAACAACTTGGCGTTCGGCTTGAGGTTGTCGAGCACACCGATGCGCAGGCCGGCGAGCACGCTCGGCGACGCCGCCAACGTGATCGGTGGCGGCGCCAGTGGTCCATCGGGGGCGTAGATCTTTTCCACGGAAGTCACCTACTCATTCGATCGGCAGCGTCACGCTGGATGTCATACCCCAACTCGGCACGACACACGAATGCTTGCCCGCGCCACCGCAGACGAACACCTTGATGTGATCGGCTTCACCGGTGATCGGCAACATCTCGTCGTCGGCCACTGCGTGCATCCACGGGAACCACGCCCGCAGGTCGAACTGCGCCCGGAACAAGCGAGCCGGGAGTCGCGCCATCTGGAACAGATAGCTCGACACGTCACGGCGGGTCCATCCGGCGGCCGCGCACGTCGCCGCGTGCTCGGGGCCGAGCGCCACGAAGTATTCGCCCTGCGCGATGGTGGCATTGTTCTGGCCGAGCGTCGCCATCGCCGACGCACATTTGTCGAGGATGCGCGACGGATGATCGGACTCCATGTCATGGAAGTTGTGCGGCGCTTCGCCACAGTGCAACGTGACCGCGCTCGCGGCATCGACACCGACGCTGCGGTGATAGCTGCCCCACGGTGACGCGGCCGTGTTTTCGGCGACGCAGTACGCGTACTTCGCCGGACCACCTTGCGTCGACGCATCACCCGGGCCGGGCACGGCGCCGGCAACGTGCAACAAGATCAGTCGCAGCGCGCGTCCGGTCGTGGCGTTGGCGCGGTTGCCCGGACCGAACGCACCGAGACCGCTGTTGTAGCCCGCGCGTTCGGCGATCTCGCCGTGCACGATCATCAACGGTGCCACCGGATGCGTAGTGGCGTTGACGCCGCGCAGGTTGAGCTTCTTTTCGCCGAGGGCGCGCGTCGCCGCGACGAGTACGGGCATGTATTCGGGCTTGCATCCCGCGAGCGCGGCGTTGACGGCCACCATGCGCCGCGTGGCCTTGCCGAAGCGAGGGGGCAGCACCGCGAGCACCTCGTCGGGGTCGCCGCCGCAGCCTTCGAGCAACGCGTCGACGCGCGCCGAGGTCGGCGCCACCAACGGCAACCCGTCACCCCAACCGCGCGCGTCGAACAGGTCGTACAGCGCCTCCGGGGAGGCGTCTACGAGATCGAGCAACTCGTAGGTCTGCGTCACTTCAGAGTGCCGACTTCTCCAAGATGTGCACTCCGCACGTCGAGCCGAGGCCGATGACGTGGGTCAAGCCGACCTTGGCGCCTTCGATCTGACGATCGCCGGCCTCGCCCCGCAGATGCGTGGTGATCTCGTAGATGCCGGCGACACCGGTGGCGGCGATGGGATGGCCCTTGGATTCGAGACCGCCCGAGACATTGACCGGCATGCTGCCGTCACGCCATGGCGCCCCCGAGTCGAGGAAGTCGGCCGCGCCACCCGGCTCACACAGGCCGAGGTTGTCGTAGTGCAGCAGTTCGGCGGTGGCGAAGCAGTCGTGCAATTCGACGAGATCGAGATCTTCGGGACCGATGCCCGCCATCTCGTAGGCCTTGTTGGCGGCGTTGCGCGTACACGTGTTGACGTCGGGCAGGATGTGGCCGCCTTCGACGTAGGGATCGGTGGTGAGCACCGACGCCGCGACTCTGACCGCACGCTTTTGCACTTCGAGGGGCAACGTGCGCAACTTGGATTCGCTCACCAAGATCGCGGCAGCGGCGCCGTCGGTGTTGGGTGAACACATCAACACCGTGTTCGGGTAGGAGATCATCTGCGCGTTCTTGATCTCGTCGAAGGTGAAGCGCTTGTTGAATTGCGCAAGCGGGTTGAGCGTCGAATGCGCGTGATTCTTTTCGGCGATCTTGTAGAAGTGATCGACCGTCACCCCATCGTGTTTGTAGGCGTACTCCATGCCGGCCTCGGCGAAAACGCCCGGCATCGTGCCCGTGCCGAGGATGCCTTCGACCGACATCACGTTGCCGTAGCGCCCTTGGGGCGTGTACTCGGTCTTGGCGCCCTTTGGCGCACCAGCCGCGCCAAGCAGGCCCATCTTGCCCATCTGCTCGACACCGACGGCGAGACCCATCTCGGCTTCGCCCGCCTTGATCGACAGGTAGACCGTGCGAAATGCCGTCGCCCCTGTTGCGCATGCGTTGGACACGTTGAAGACCGGAATGCCGGTCTGGCCGATCTGCTTTTGGATTTGCTGGCCCATGCCGGCGGCCGCGTTGAACAGACTGCCGGCGGCCATCACGTCCATGTCGTGGATGGTCTGGCCGGCATCGGCCAGCGCGCTCATCGCCGCTTCACTGCCGAGATCGAGCGCGTCCTTGTCCTTGTGCTGCGCGAACTTGGTCATGTGTACACCGATGACCCAAACGCTGTCGGCCATGTGGCCTTCTCCCTCGTCAGACTGAACGAATGAATACTACGACGCCCTGTGCCGGCACGCCCTCTGCCCGCGGACCCCTGTGTCAGACAGGCGCGAAACCGAATGCGACCACTTCGGTACCGTTGTCGTCGGTGCCGGCGATGTAGGTCGTGAGCTTGACGGGCATACCGAGCGAGATGTGGTCGGGGTCGGGTTCGGTGTCGACGATGTTGGCCTGTACCGACGCGCCGTCGTCGAGCCCGACCACGGCCGACACGAAGGGCACCTTCACCCCCGGCGCGGCGCGCTGCACGATGGTGAACGAGGTGACCTTGCCGGTGGTCGCGAGCGAGGTGGGGCTGAAGTCACGGGCACCGCAGCGAGCGCAGGCGTTGCGCCGATCCAAGAAGCGGGCACCGCACGCATCGCAGGTGTTGGCGACGAGGTGCGGAGCGCCGTCGTCGATCGCCAAGTACGACACGAGCGGGATCTGGGTGGCCATACCGAGACGCTACCGCCACCTGCCGAATCGCACGACATCGTCGCGCCGGGGGCGGGCCGCCGATCGGCTGATGCGATCGCCCGCCGGGTCGGCCATGCCCAACGCGACCGTCCCGACGAGTCGCACGCGCGACGGCACGGCGAGCGTCTCGCGTAGCGCCGTCTCGTGGTCGAACACACCGAAGAAGCACGCGCCCACGCCCGCAGCCGCGGCCGCATAGAGGATGGCCATCACCGCCATGCCACCGTCGACGAACCACATCGGCTGCGGCCACGCCTCGGAGTCGGCGCCGAGTCCGGTCGCCCGCTTGTCGGCTTCGCCGTAGCGCTCGACGTACGCTCCCGGATCGACCGCCACGACGACGAGTACCGGCGCGTCGAGCAGGCCCGGCCACGGGAACTGCGCCCGGTGTTCGGGCGGCAGCGTCGTGTCCCAGTACGCCTGCTGCCGGCCCTCGTGCAGCACGATCAGCGACACGCCCTGCGCGTGACCGGCGCTCGGCACGCGCGTCGCGGGCGCGAGAATCTGCTCGATCACCGCCGGCGCAAGGGGTTCGGGCCGGAACGACCGCACCATGCGCCGCCGGCGCACGACGTCCGAGAAGTCCATTGCCTACTGCTCGGACCCAGACGCCGGCCCTACGCGGGCGGCATCAACCGGTCGAGATCTTCGGCTTTGGCCCAACCGAAGGCGATGAGCACGTCGCCCTTCTTGGGCTTCATCGTCTTGAAGAAGGCCGCGAACGCCGGGTCGATCTTGTCGGGCTTGAGGCTCTCGTGGTCGAACACGACCGGTGGGTTGCCGTCACCTTTGGCGATGAATGCCCGGTCGTCGTAGTTGCCGGCATCGATGCCGAAGCGCTTGCACAGTCGCCGCCCCCAGGCCCGCTCTTCGCCGCTGGCCTTGTGATCGGGGCGGGGCACGATGTCGTGCAGCGTGCGGAAGGCCTCGTAGCCGCCGGCGTTGGAGAAACGGGTTCCCACCAGCACGTCTTCGTCGGGGAACGCCAGCACGGCCCGGCGGAAGAGGTCGGTCATCAGGGCCTTGAGCACCGTGTCGCGCTTGGTGGTGCGAGCGATCGAGGCGAGCCCGATGAGCACGCAGGGGGTGCCGCCGATGCGTTCGAGCGTGCAAAAAGCGAAGCCCTTGAGCTTGCTGCCGTCGCGGGCCATGGTGCAGAGCACCCACGAATCGCGCTGCTTGGAGACGACCCCGATATCGAAGTGATAGGGGTGCTCCGCAGTCAGATTGGCCAGCTCCTCCAATTCACTATCGGAGAGCGCTGTGCAGTCCTTCGTCTCGACGTCGATCGCCATTTTTCCTAAGCCCCCGGAAGAACTACTGTTCGATTCGCGCCACCGTACCGGGCCGCGATTGCGCCCCTATAGTCCAGCGTTTCCGAAACCCATTCGCAACTCCGGACCAGTGGTCGTCTACCACTCCCCCCGATCACGCGGCCGCCGCGTCAGATCTGTATGGCGTCGGGCCCGAGCAGCACCCGCAGTTCGGCCACGAGGCCGTTGGTCGTGTCGACGCAGAATTCGTCGGACAACCGCAGCAGCTTGCCCGCCTGCCCGGGATCGCCCAGCTGAATGAGGACCGGCGACGGGCCCGGGTGCTCGCGCAGCAACCGCTTGAGCTCGTCGATGAGCTCGGGCCGTGCCGCGTTGGGCGACAAACGCAGTCGGAGCGCGGTCGGCCGGGCACTTTCGGTGACCTCGAAGATCTCGATCTCCATGGGGATGAACTTGGCCTGGTCTTCTCGCTTGTCGACCCGGCCCCGCAACAACACCACCGCGTCGTCGACGAGTTTGTGCCCGAACTCGGTCATGGTCTTGGGGAAAACCATCACCTCGATCGACGACGTGAGGTCCTCGAGCTGGAACACGGCCATGAGGTCGCCGCGCTTGGTCCACTTGCGCTGCAGCCCGGCGATGACGCCTCCGACGCGCTTCACCGCCCCATCTTCGGCGTCGAGCAACTCGGCGACGGTGCAATCGGTCTTGCGCCGCAGGATCGCCTCGGCGCCCATGAGCGGATGGTCGGAGATGTAGACCCCGAGCATCTCCTTTTCGAACGTGAGCTTCGTCGTCTTGTCGAACTCGACGTCGGGGATCGGCGTGCGTTCGTCGAAGGTCGGCCCTTCGCTCGTGGCGCCGAACAACGACATGACGCCCATCTCGTGCTCGCGCCGCCGGGCCACCGTCTGGTCGATGATCTGTTCGAACGCCGACAGCAGGCCCTTGCGCGGATGACCGAGCGAGTCGAAACAGCCGGCCTTGATCATGGACTCGACGGCGCGCTTGTTGAGCACGGACATGTCGACGCGCTGGCAGAAGTCATAGAAGTCGACGAACGGGCCGTTCTTGCGTTCGACGAGCACCTGCTCGACGAGACCCTCGCCGACGTTGCGCACCGCGGAGAGCCCGAACACGATCGCGCCCAGCTGGAACGAACCGGCTGGCGGCATGACGTCGCCGCCGAGGATGACCGCCGCGTGGCAGTCGCGGTTGGGCACCGGACGGAAGTCGCTTTCGGACAGGTTGATGTCGGGCACTGCGACATCGATGCCGAGGATTCGGCACTCGTTGAGGTAGACCGCAGCCTTGTCGAGTGACGCCTTGACGCTCGTCAACAGCGCGGCGAGGTACTCGACCGGGAAATGCGTCTTGAGGTAGGCGATCTGGTACGCGATGTAGCCGTAGCCGTAGCTGTGGCTCTTGTTGAACGCGTAGTCGGCGAACTGCTCGATGACGTCGAACAACTCGTTGCCGAGGTCAGTGCCGTAGCCAGTGTTGTCGCAACCACGGACGAAGCTCGCGCGCTCTTGCGCCATCAGCGCACGGATCTTCTTGCCGCACGCCTTGCGCAAGTTGTCGGCCTCGGCCAACGAGTAGCCCGCGAACTTTTGCGAGATACGCATCATCTGCTCTTGGAACACCATGAGGCCGTAGGTGTCGCCGAGCAACTCTTCCGCGTCGGGATGGAAGTACGCGACCGGTTTGCGCCCGTTCTTGCGATCGGCGTAATCGTTGTGCATGTTGGCCGCCATCGGCCCCGGCCGATAGAGCGCAACGAGCGCCGCTACGTCTTCGAACGTGGTCGCAGCCAGCGAGCGCATCAGCGCGCGCATAGGCGACGACTCGAGTTGGAACACGCCGATCGAATCGCCGCGAGCCAACAGCTTGTAGGTGGGCGTGTCGAAGAGATCGACGTTGTCGATGTCGAGCGTGATGCCCTGGGTCTGCTCGATCAATTCGAGCGCGTCGGTGATGACGTCGAGGTTGCGCAGGCCCAGGAAGTCCATCTTCAACAGGCCGAGATCTTCGACGCCGTGCATCTCGTATTGCGTGACGACCGGCGCGAACTCGGGATCGCTGCCCCCTTCGGGCTTGCGCTGGATGGGCAGGTATTCGGTCAGCGGCTCTTTGGTGATGACCACCGCGGCGGCGTGGATACCGTCTTGGCGACGCAGGCCTTCGAGCCCGCGTGCGACATCGACGACCTTCTTGACGTCGGGGTCGAGGTTGTACATGTCGCGCAGCTCGGTGGCCATCTTGTAGCCGTCTTCGTAACGCTCTTGCGGCTCGAGGCAGGCCCGCAACGGCGTATCGCGGCCCATGATGAGCGGCGGCATGGCCTTGGCGATCTTGTCGCCTACCGCGTAGGGATAGCCGAGCACGCGCGCCGCGTCGCGCACGGCGGCTCGGGCCTTGATCTGGCTGAAGGTGACGATCTGCGCGACGTGGTTGCGGCCGTAGCGCTCGGCCGCATAGCGGATCATCTCGTCGCGGTAACGAGAGTCGAAGTCCATGTCGATGTCGGGCATCGACTTGCGACTGGGATTCAAGAAGCGCTCGAAGAGCAAGTCGTATTTGATCGGATCGAGATCGGTGATGCGCAAGGAGTACGCGACCGCGCACCCGGCGGCGCTACCCCGACCCGGGCCGACCCGGATGCCGCGCCGACGGGCGTAGTCGATGAGGTCACCGACGATGAGGAAGTACGAGCTGAACCCCATGTCCGCGATGACTTGCAGCTCGAACGCCAACCGCTCGACCGCGGCGTCGGGCAGCGGATCGCCCCAGCGCGCCCGCGCGCCTTCTAGCGTGAGATGTTGGAGGTACTCGCGACATTTGACGTCGTAGGTTTCGCCTTCGGCCGGTTGGAACTCGGGCGGCAACGGGAATTCGGGCAACTGTGGCTTGCCGAACTCGATGTCGACCTTGCACCGCTCCGCGATCCACAAGCTCGAGTCGCACGCCTCCGGCAATTCGGCGAAGAGCTTGCGCATCTCGACCGCCGACTTGAGATAGTGCTCGTCGCCGTGGAACTTGAAGCGATCGGGATCGCTCATGAGCGAGCCCGTCTGCACGCAGAGCAACGCGTCGTGCGAGACCGCGTCACCGCGGTGCACGTAGTGGCTGTCATTCGTTGCGAGCAGCGGTGCGTGCAGCTTGCGGGCGATCTCGACGAGCATCGGGTTGGTGCGCTTTTGCTCGGGGATGCCCTGGTCTTGGATCTCGATGAAGAGGTTGTCGCGCCCGAATATCTCTTGCAGCCGCGCCGCCTTTTGCAGACCGAGGTCGAAGTCGCCCTTCATCAATGCCTGCAACACATGACCACCGAGGCAACCGGTGGTGGCGATGAGGCCGTCGCTGTGCTCGGCGAGAATCTCCCAGTCGACGCGGGGCTTGTAGTAGTAGCCCTCGAGATACGCGCGGCTCGCGAGTTGGATGAGGTTCTTGTAGCCGGCGTTGTTCTGCGCCAACAACGTCAAGTGGTAGTAGAGCTTCGCGCCACCATCGGTGTCGCCACCGGAGTCATCGAGACGACCGCGACGGCTCGGCCGTTCGAAGCGCGTGTCGTGCGCCATGTAGGCCTCACTGCCGATGATCGGCGTGATGCCCGCGTCGTTGGCCGCCTTGTAGAAGTCGAGGACGCCATACATGTTGCCGTGGTCGGTGATGCCGATCGCGGGCTGCCCGTCTTGCACCGCGGCGGCCACCAAGTCGCCCACCCGCGCCGCACCATCGAGCATCGAGTACTCGGTGTGAACGTGGAGGTGAGTGAACGAACTGGCCACGTGGGATCTTCCCTGGCTAAGGAGCGCACCTCTCGAGCCGAAGCGCAAATTACAGAGGCGTAGTTCCGGGAAACTATCACCCGTCCGCAGCTTCTTGCTCGGCCAGGGAAGGCAGCTGCCATGACCAGCGAAATCAGCGTCGATATGGTCGCAGACCGGGTGGTGCTGGTGACCCTGCGGCGCCCCGAGCGCCGCAACGCCCTGTCGATCGCCCTGCGCGACGGCCTGAGCGACACCCTCGACGCCCTCGCGAACGACGACGCCGTCTCCGTCGTCATCATCACCGGCGAGGGGCCGGTCTTTTGTGCCGGCTTCGACCTGAAGGAGTTCGAGACCGCGGCCGCCGACCCCGCGTTCGATCGTGCGCTGTGGGCCTCGTCGGACCGCTATCACGCGACGCTGCTGCAATTCCCGCTGCCGCTGATCGCCGCAGTCAACGGGCCGGCAATTGCCGGCGGATTCGATCTCGCGGTGTGCTGCGATCTCCGCATCGCGTCCACGACAACGGTGTTCTCGCATCCGGAATTCGCGTGGGGTGACGTCGTGTATTCGCCCCTGCACGAGCTCGTCGGCGGAGCGATTGCCCGCGAACTGGTGCTCACCGGTCGTTCGATCAGCGCGCACGAAGCACTGGCGCTGCATCTCGTGTCGCGCGTCGTCACGCCCGAGACCGTCGTCGAGGTCGCGCTCGATCACGCGAAGATGATGACGCAGTCGACGCGCGAACTGTTGCGCCGGTCAAAAGCCAAGATCCTCGCGCGCGCGGCAATCACCAACGCGGCGACACTCGAGCTCTGAGAGCTACAAGTAGGTCCCGGGGCGACCGTCGCCCGCATCGTGTGGGCCTTCTCCAGGACGACCGGGACCGCCGCCGCCGGGGCCGATCTGCCCGCGCATGTTGGCGAGTTGCTGTTGCGCGGCCATCTGCTGCGCGAACAACGTCGCTTGAATGCCTTGGATGAGGCCTTCGAGCCAGCCCACCAATTGTGCTTGCGCGATCTGCAACTCGGCGGTGGTCGGCGGCGTGCCGCCGCTCTCCGCGAACGGTAGCGACAAGCGAGCGAGCTCGTCGCGGAGATCAGGAGAGATCGCCGAGCCGAGCTCGTGCAAGGACGTCTCGTAGATCTCGCGCAAGCGTTCGCGGCTGGGCTCGTCGAGCGGCGTCGCGCGCACCTCTTCGAGCAGTTGCTTCATCATCGTGCCGACGCGCATGACCTTGGCCGGTTGCTCGATGAACTCATCACGTTGACGGGCGCGGGGATCGACGACCTCGGGAACTTCGACGTCGGCGCGGGCGGGCGTTGCGGGGTTAGTCATAAGCCCGCCAGCTTATGACACGAGCAAGGGGACCAGAACTTCGGCGGGGGTCAAGGAACCGTGGCGGCCGACGAGGTGGTAAGGGCCGGTGTCGGCGGGATCGTCGAACGCGATGTTGCCTTTGGCCACGAGGGCGACATCGCCCATGCGCTTGGACGCCGATGCCGTGATGGTGGGGCCGAACCACTGCTCGTCGATGATCTCACCCTTGGACCGAACCCACGCCTGCTCGGCGAACGTGGCCCGCGCCGCTTCGAGCAACGCGCCCGCCCGACCGGGCCGCGCGTGAAGCCAACGAAAGCGGGCTTCGCCGGACTGGAGCGCGACATGTTCGAGCACGTCGCCCGGCAACCCGATGACATTGTCGCCCGTGTCGACCTGACCGTGATCGGCCGTGACGACCAACACCGCGCCGGGCGGCAAGAAATCACAGATCTCACCGACGAGGCGATCACACCAGGCGATCTCGGCATCGAAGTGCCCGGCAAGGCCGTATTCGTGCGACACCTTGTCGAGACCGTCGTAGTACGCGAAGACGAACGGCTCGCCGGCCGCGACCAGCGTGCGTACTTCATGCACCATCGTGGCGGCGGTGCGATAGCCGTGGAAACGCACGCCGTCGAGATGCGCCGCCGAGAAACCGCCGCCCGAGAAGTCGGCGCGCGTCACGATCGGCGGACGCTCGCCGTGGAACGGTGCGGCCTTTTGGATGTCGCGCGGACGGATCGTCTTGCGTGCGTCACCGTGTGCTGTCGACCAGCGCAACACGTTGAGCACTTCGTCGTCGACCGCCATGCGATAGCCGATGACACCGTGTTGCCCCGGCGAGAGACCCGTCGTGATCGAGGTCATCGCCGTGGCCGTCGTGGTCGGCACGACCGTCGAGATCGGCCCACCGGTCAACGCGTGCATCGAGGGAGTGATCGCACGGCGCTCGGCCATCTGTTGCCAGCCGAGCCCATCGAGCACGAGCAGTACGACTTGGCGGGCGGAAAACGCGGCTGCCGGGAACCACGACGGAGGATCGGTGAAGCCACCGAGCAGCGACGGAACCACATTGCAGACGCACGCCCCCGAATAGTCGGGAATCAGTGGCGCCTCGTCGCTCATACGCTCGAATGCCTCCTGCTGGTCCGCGAAGAGCGAAGTCCAGCACGCAACCCACCGTTGTACCAACTGTCGGCGCCGAATACGACATCCGCGCGGGCCATCTCCGGTCACCCCTCGGCCGTACCCTCCGCTCTGCGACGGCCGCTCGGGCCGTGCCTTCCGCTCTGCGGCCTAGGATCATCGCCGTGAAGGTGTCGACCAGAGGCGACTATGCGAGCCGGGCCCTACTGTCCCTGGCGCTGCACGGCGACGGCCGTACGCCCACGTCGGTGCGCGAGATCGCCGATCGCACCGGGCTCCCCCAGCCCTATCTCGAACAGATCCTCCTCGCCCTCAAAGGCGCCGGACTCGTGCGATCCAAACGGGGTGTCGGCGGCGGCTATGTGCTGGCCCGCGATCCCGACCAGATTCTCTTGAGCCAGATCGTCAGCGCGGTCGACGGGCCGATCACTGCCGGCGACTTCGGCGAGCCCCACACCAACGGCGCCTGCGATCACGAAGGCCAGTGCGTGCTGCTCGCCATCTGGGCCGCGTCGGGGGCGCACATGCGCCACTACCTGGGCTCCTACACACTGGCCAACATCGCATCGATCAGCCGCGGCGATCGCGACTGGCCGTCCGTCGAAGTCGACTGACTACTCGAACCGCGCGAGAACGGCGACGAGATCGGGCGGCAACGGCGACATGAATTCCAGGTCCGCGCCGCTCACCGGGTGGACAAAACCCAACTGAGCGGCATGTAGGAACGGCCGCCGCATCGGCACCTGCACCCGCCGGCCGCCATAGCGGTCGTCGCCGAGCACCGGCGCCGAGATCGCCGAAAGGTGCACGCGTATCTGATGCGTGCGCCCGCTCTCGAGTCGGCACGACAACAACGACGCGGGGAACGGCTCGACGAAACGGCGCTCGACGACGTAGCGGGTGCGCGCACCGCGGCCGCGCGGTGTCACCGCCATTCGCGTCGGCGCGCGTGACGAACGACCGATCGGCGCGTCGACCACTCCCTCGTGTTCCTCGAAGCTGCGGCACACGAGCGCCGTGTAGGCGCGGTTGACGGTCCGGGCGGAGAGCTGTGCCACCAACGACTCGTAGGCGCGCGCCGAGCGGGCCACCATCAACAGTCCGGATGTTCCCTTGTCGAGCCGATGCACGATGCCGGGACGCTGCGGGTCACCCGCGTTTGCGATCTCGGGATAGCGCGCCAGCAGTGCCGACACGAGCGTGTCGTCGCGATGGCCGGCGCCCGGGTGCACCACGAGACCCGCGGGTTTGTCGATGACGACGACATCGGGGTCTTCGTGGACGATCGTCAACTCGATCGTCGCGTCGGCTTTCACGGCAGGCACCGTGTCGTCGAACTCGACCACGATCTCATCACCCGCGCGAACCCGTTGCGCGGACTTGGTCACCACGACACCGCCAATGCGTACGTGCGCGCCGTCGATGAGCGTTCTCACGCGCGCTCGGCTGGCCTCGGTGAGCATGGCCACGACGCGGTCGACCCGTTCGTCATCGAGCGCCGACGGCACGATGTCGCGCCGCGTCTCAATCATCGATCGCGCTCGGTGCCCTCGCTTCGCGGCGGCCCATCTCCTGCATCTCGAGGATCACGAGGATGATGCCGCACGTGACACCCATGTCGGCGACGTTGAACACCGGCCAGAACTTGAAATCGATGAAGTCGACCACGTGGCCCTTCATGAAGCCGTGGGGACTGCGCACAATGCGATCGACGACGTTGCCGACCGCGCCGCCGAGAATCAAGGCGATGCCGATCGCCGACAGCAGGCTGCGCGGTTGTCGCGCGAATCGCATCAACACGATCACCACGATGCACGCGACGACGCCGAGGAGCGGACCTTTGCCTTCGCCCAGGCTGAACGCGGTGCCCGGGTTGCGCACCAGCCGCAGTTGCAACTTCCACACGACGTGAATCGTGCGGTGGTCGAGCGCCGACGCCGCCCAGATCTTGGTGAGCTGATCGATTGCGAGCACCGCCGCCGCGATGACGGCGACCACGGTCTGGCGACTCGACCTGACCCTGACCTCACGCGCGCTCGGCGCTAGCGGCTCGCGCACTTGCATACTCAGTGCCGGCGACCGAGGCCGCCTACCTTGTACTCGATGCGTTCGGTCGCCCACGGAATCGCCCGCAGTCGTTCTTTGGGTATCGCTTGGCCAGACGTGACACAGATACCGTAGGTCGAGTCTGCGATGCGCGCGAGCGCGGCATCGATCTCGGCCACTTTGTCTTGGGCTTGTGCACTGAGCGCGAGGTCGAAATCACGCTCTACGGCGAGCGAGTCGCCTTCGCCTGACTCTTCGTCGAACTGCACGTCGCCCGGCTCGCGATCGTTGACCAGCGAGTCGGCCTCGACGCGGTACTTGGTCGCCGACGTCGAGTATCTCGCCCGTTCCTCCAAGAGCATCGTGCGCTGCTCGGCCAAGAACTTGGCGTCATAAGGGGTCTTGGTCAACCGGGGAATCGGCTTCTCCTTGGAGGTCGTCCGGATGCGAGGAGGGGGAACGCCGGCCTTGAGGGGCGCGGCGGCGGGCGCAACCGCCGCAACGGCCGCCTTGGACTCGGCGGTCGCCTTGGCGGTGGCATCAGCCTTTGCCGTGGCGCCCTTGACCGGCGCGTCTTTGGTCGCCTTGGCGGGCGCGTCCTTGCTCACCTTGGTGGCCTGCACGGCCTTGGTCGCAGTTTTGGTCGGAGCAGCCTTGGTCGGAGCAGCCTTGGTCGGAGCAGCCTTGGCAGGGGCAGCCTTGGCGGGCTTCGGTGCAGTTTTGACGGGGGCCGCTTTCTTGGTGGACGGAGGGGGTACGACCTTGGCCGGCGCGGCCTTGGTGGGTTTCGGTGTCGACTTCGTGGTCGCCGCCTTGGTGGCGGTCTTGGCCGGTGCCGCCTTGGCGGGAGTGGCCTTCGCGGCCACGGCCTTGGCCGGCTTGGGAATCGGTTTCTTGGTCGCAGGCGCCGCCTTTGCGGGGGCGGTCTTCGCCTTGGCGCCTGATTTTGGTTTCGGCGCGGGCTTCTTTGCCTGCTTCTTGCTCGTCGCCATCGCCGCCGACCGTCCTTACGGGGGGAATTACACGTCGTTCGCCGCGGCGGGAGTGTAGAGGCACGCGCCGCGAATGAGACGGATCTCGCCTCAGCGGGCGATTTTCACCCCGGATCGGGTTTTGGTGTCAGCTGCGCCGGCCGAAGCGACGACGGGCCGTCGGTTCGTCGGGTTCGAAGAACTTGGTGGCCTTGTCCTCGAACGCCGGGTCTTCGTAGCCCTCGTCGTCGGTCACGGCTTGGCGCAGTCGTTCGCTGAAGAGATCAGGACGCGAGCCACTCGGGGGCGAATTCGGTGGCGCGTCAGCGGGCGGCGCCAAGTTGATGCCGAACTGCGGCTGCTCCCAGCGCGCCGGCTCGAGTGCATCGTCGGCGGGCCTACTCACCGTTGGTTGGATCGATCGTCGCTGCTCGGACGGCCGCAGGTTGTCACCACCGGCCGCCATGCCCGGCAGCGCTTGTGCCAACTCGTCGGCGGGCTGTTCGAGGTCATCGTCATCATCATCGTCATCGTCGAGGTCGTCTTCGGCGTAGATCTCGTCGTCGTCGAACTCTTCGTCATCGTCGTCATCGTCATCGTCGAGGTCGGCAATGTCGTCGACGTAGTACTCGTCGTCGTCGTCTTCTTCTTCGGCGGCAAACGACTCGGCGGACGCGGGCGGTGCCGGCGCCTTCGCGAGCGGTGACAACTCGATCGACAATTCGGGAACGGGCCCCGCATGCAGGAGGTCGGGATCGTCGAGCGGCGCGCGGAGACGGTTGAGGCCGTCGTCGAGCGCCAGATGGCGCGACCGCATCTCGTCTTGGAGCGCTTCGGTAGCGGCGGCGAGCGCATCGCGGCGCGCGTCGATCTCGTGGCGCAACTGCGACAGCTCGTCGTCGACGTTGGCGCGAGTCGCCGTCACTACAGTCTGCAACGACACCACTTGGTCGTGCAGCGCCCGGCGTTGCGTATCGGTGTGCCGTTCGAGTGCAGTGGCGTCGTCGAGCAAACCACGGCGCCGCGCCTCGAGTGAGCGAATTTCTTCGACCAGCGCCACCCGCGTGCTCTCGGCGGCGCGTCGCGCTTCGTCTTCGGCCGCCGCGCTCAGCGCCCGCGCTACGGCTTCGGCTTGGCCCCGAACTGTCGCCGCTTCGACTTCGGCCTCGGCCACCATCTTGCGCGAACGTTCGTCGGCGTCGTCGAGCATGCCTGTCGCTTTTGCTTGCGCTTCGGACACGAGACGCGCCGATTGTTCTTGCGCCTCAGCGACCGCGGCGTCGGCGGTGCGTTGCGCGAGGACGAGCGTGCGCCGCAGGACGTCTTCGGATTCGCTACGGCCGGCGGCGACAAGAGCACGCGCTTCGGCGCGCTCGGCGCGCTCGATCGCCTCCATCAGACGACCCTGCAGTTGGGCCACCGCTTCGGCCCAGCGTTGCTTGTAGTCCTCTACTTGTTCTTTGTTGTATCCGCGGAGAGATTCGTGGAACGTCGTCTCACGAATGAGCTGCGGCGTAATGTCCATCGCGCGATCGTACTGCCGCTGCGGCACCAACCGAGGGACGCTGAAAGGGAATCTGGCTTCAGGACCCGGGGCGCTCGGAAAGGCGACGCCGGTCTTCGGGCGAGACCTCGACGTTGGCCGGAATCAGCAGGTACACGCCGTTGGTGATCTTTTCCATCTGACCACCGAGGGCGTAACACACGCCGCTGGCGAAGTCGATGAGACGCCGGGCCAGATCGCGATCGAGGCCGAAGAGATTGAGGATGACGGGCTGGTTCTGCTTGAAGCGATCGCCCACCTCTTGCGCCGCGTTGAACGACGACGGTGCGATCGTGTGGGGCTTCGCGGCAGCCGCCTTGGGGAGCGGGCGTACGACCGACGAGCGCATGGGGCGCAACTCGACGGCGTCGGGCACGTCCCGGCCGGTGATACCGGACGACGCGGTGATGGGCACGGCGCGCACGGTGCGGTTGACGACATCGGGCTGGCTCGTGGGCGTCGGACGATTGACGATGCGAACTTCGGGGTCCGGGCCGGACGGGTCGTCGTACGCGCTGTCGTACTCTTCGTCGGGCGCGAGCCCGAGATACAACATCGTTCTCTTCAACATCGACGCCATGCGACCCTCCGGGCAGGAGTGTAGTTGGCCGATAGCACATCGAGAAGGGCACGAATGCCCAGAATTCACCCTCTCGGGCCGAACAATCGCGATCCGAGCCGAACGATGGTGGCGCCCTCGTCCACCGCGACCTCCAAGTCGGCGGACATCCCCATCGAGCAATCGGCCAGCCCGAGGTCGTTGGCCATCTGACGTAGCCGCCGGAACCCCGCTCGAGCCCCCTCGGCGGGCCCCGTCGGGCCGACCGTCATCAAACCGGTCACCGTCAGGCCGAGTCCCCCGCAATCGGCCACCAGCACTGCCGCCTCACCCGGCTCGCAGCCACCTTTTTGCGCCTCCCCGGTGGTGTTCACCTGTACCAGCACGGTCGCCCCGGGTTGCCGGCGGGCCAGTTCGCGCGCCAGATCGAGGCGGTCGATGGTCTGCCACAACGCCACCCCCAACGGCACGATCGCCTTCACCTTGTTGCGCTGCAGTTGACCGATGAAGTGCCAAGGTATCCGCGCGGAAAAGGGCCGCTCTGGCCCTGGGACCGTCTCGGCGACGGGGCCTGCGAGCGCCGCGGCTTTGGCCACCATTTCCTGCGCGTAGTTCTCGCCGATGCCGTCGGCCCCGGCGGCCAACGCGGCCATCACCGCCTGCTCGTCGAACCCCTTCGTCACCGCAACGAGGCGCACCGGTCGATCGGTCCGCGCCGCGACTGCCGCCCGTACCGCGGCGATGTTGCGCGCGACTGCGGCAGGGTCGATCGTCATCGGCTCGCCGAGTCGCGCCACAGCACCATCACATGCCGTTCGCGCTCGGCTCGAGCGCGATGGCTGTAGTAGTCGAGTGGATGGCACGCGGTGCATTCGTCGATGCGGTCGGACAATTTCACCTCCGCTCGCTGCAGAGCGGACGCTACCGCGGCGGGCAGATCCAATGCGATCGCTCCGCCGCGAGTGACGCCGATCGCGCCGTCACCGACGACGTCGACGACCCGTACGAGATCGTCGCGCCCGAACTCGTAGCACTCGGCGTGAATGCACGGCCCGAGGATGGCCCGAAGATCGCGCGCTCCCCTCTCGCGCATCGTGTTGACGCACGCCTCGATCACACCCGCGACGACACCGTGCCATCCGGCGTGCACTGCGCCGATCACGCCGTTGCTCGAAAAGATGGCGATTGGCGCGCAGTCGGCAGTGCGAATCGTGAGTGGCATCCCGGCACACGCGGTGACGGCCGCATCCGCGGACGCACCACAGCGCGCGCCTGGCGCGTCGACTGTCACGACCGCGGCACCGTGTGGTTGGCGCAGCCACGTGTGGGCCACTGCCGGGCCGACACCGGGAGGCGCCGCGCCGTCAGCGAAGTCGCCGTCGAGGCGACGCGAGAACGCAGCATGCACGACGCTGCCGTCGCCGAGCGCGACAGAGCGGAGCAGCACCGCGCGCGGTTACTTCAAGAAGGACGGCACGTCGAAGTCGTCGTCGCCGTCGTTGAAATCGTCGGCTTCGGCGAAGGGATCGGCGATTGGCCGGTCTTCGAAACCGCCCGCAGTAATAGGCGAGCGCGGCGTCGTGCGCGTGGTCTTGGCCGTGCGCGGATCGTCGTAGCGGTCGAACCCGGCGGCGATGACGGTGACGCGGATCTCGTCGCCCATCTCGTCATCGATGACGGCCCCGAAGATGATGTTGGCGTCGGGATGGGCCACCCCGTGGATGATCTCGGCCGCTTCGTTGACCTCGAAGAGGGTCATGTCGCTGCCACCGGAGATGTTGAGCAGAATGCCCCGCGCGCCTTCGATCGACGCCTCGAGCAACGGGCTCGAGATGGCAGACCGAGCGGCCGAAACCGCACGACCGTCGCCGCGTGAGTGGCCGATGCCCATGAGGGCAGAGCCGGCGTCTTTCATGATCATCCGAACATCGGCGAAATCGGTGTTGATCAAACCAGGTGTCGTGATGAGGTCGGTGATGCCCTGCACGCCCTGCAACAACACCTCGTCGGCCATCTTGAACGCGTTGAGCACCGACGTCTTCTCGTTGGCCACCGTGAGCAGGCGGTCGTTCGGGATGACGATGAGGGTGTCGACCTTTTCTTTCAGGCGCTGGATGCCGCCCTCGGCCTGCACCGAACGGCGCCGGCCCTCGAACGTGAACGGCCGGGTGACCACGCCGATGGTGAGGGCACCGATGCCCTTCGAGACCTCGGCGATCACCGGCGCGGCGCCGGTACCGGTACCGCCGCCCTTGCCGGCGGTGATGAAGATCATGTCCGCGCCCTGCAGCGCCTGTTCGATCTCGTTGCGGTGATCGTCGGCGGCCTGGCGGCCCACCTCGGGATCGCTGCCGGCACCGAGTCCCCTTGTCAACTCACGACCGATGTCGAGCTTGACGTCGGCGTCGCTCATGAGCAGCGCCTGCGCGTCGGTGTTGACCGCGATGAATTCGACGCCTTTGAGTCCGGCATCGATCATGCGATTCACCGCGTTGACCCCGCCGCCGCCAACACCGACGACTTTGATCACCGCGAGATAGTTCTGTGGGTTACCCGGCATTTGTGACGCGACCTCCAGGGGTATGCCGACCGCCCGGGCGACCGGAATGAGCTGGCCCATTGCCATCGGCAAGGAGAGCGCCGGCCGCCGGCGGTACCGACTGACGGTACTTGAAATGCGGCCACAACGGGCGGAACAGCGCAGCACAATCCGCTATTTTCCGGTTGCGGGCGCCCTCGACCCCGATCCGGCGACTCATACGGTGCAGTTCGGCACACGGGCGACCGACGGGTTGTGGACCGCACTGATGTCGATCCGGCAGATGCCTTTCAGCTCAACCCGTGTCAATACGGTCGACAGATCGATCAACTTCTCGCTGATGCGCACCGTGTCGCCGAAGATCACCGGAACGTCGTCGCGGAGTCGCAATTGGGGGGTTCCGTCGGGACCGACGGTGAGCGAATTCACCCAGGCCCGCAGTTCGGGCGTCAGCTGGATGGCGATCGACAGCAGTGCCGCGACGTGCGGTTGTGTCTGACCGGGCGCGACCGCAGGGTCGATCACGATGAGCCGGGGCAGCCCTGCCGGCGGGGACTCGACACGGTCGAGCACGCGGGCGGTCTTGTCGACGAGCACGATGCCGTCGGGCGCGCGCACCGACGCGACCGGAACCCGCTCGACGACGCGGATCGCCGCGGTGGCGGGCCAACGACGCGCGATGTGCACTTCCTCCACCCACGGCAATGCGGCGATCGCGGCGCGCGCACCGCTGAGGTCGAGGTCGGTGAGCGCGACGTGCAGATCGAGCCCCGACGCGTCGCGCACGGCGTCGGGTGAAGTGTGTTCGACGCCCTCGACTTCGATGCGGTCGAGGTCGAGCAACGGGCTGCGGGTCAAGCCGTAGCCGCCGAACGTGGCGCATAGCGCGAGTACCACCAGCGCAAAGATCAGCTGCCGGCGAGTCACGCGTTCGCCGATATTCGCGAGCCACGGCGTCGCCGGTCGCCAATCGTCGTCGGGCAGTTCGGCGAAGCGAACGGTCTGACGCGGCGTCGGGCGCGGGTTGCGTTGGTCGAGATCGACCTCACGTTGGTCGGTCATGTTGCCGTTCAGAGTCCTTCCGGGAAGCCCACGAGCTGTGTCTCGGCGCTCAGTTCGATGCCATGGACGTCACGCACGCGCCGGCGCACTTCCCGCATCAGCGCGAAGACATCGTCGGCCGACCCCCCGTCGTCGGCGATGAAGAAGTTTGCGTGCTTGGCCGACACGCGTGCCGTGCCGTGCCGCAAGCCCTTGCAGCCCGCGGTGTCGATCAATCGGCCCGCCGAGTCGCCGTGCGGGTTGGTGAAGACCGATCCCGCATTCTGCCCACCCGGTTGATTCTCGCGCCGCCAGCGGACGATCTCGGCGATCTCGGACTCGCTGCGAATCGGATCACCGGGCGCGAGCGCAAAGTGCGCCTCGACGACGACATCGGTGGGCGTGAGGTTCGAGTGGCGATAGCGCAGATCGAGTTGCCCGACCGAACGGGTCGTGCGGGTGGCGTTGCGCAAGTCGACGACGTCGGCCGAGATCAACGAACCTTCGATGTCCGAGCCGTGGCCCCCGGCGTTCATGCGCACCGCGCCACCGATCGTGCCGGGCACACCGACGGCCCATTCGAAACCGGCGAGCCCGGCGGCCGCGCTGCGCCGCGCCGCCACCGGCAGACTCGTGGCACCACCGGCGCGCAGCTCGCGCCCCACGAGCACGACGAAGTCGAACGCGTCACCGAGCACGATGGCGATGCCCCGAAACCCCTCGTCCGCCACGAGCACATTCGAGCCGTTGCCGAGCACGAGCACGTCGATGCCCGAGAGCGCGACGACTCTCGCGACCTCGATGAGGGCGTCGGGGCTCGTGCACGATACGAACAGGTCGGCTGCGCCACCCACTCGATAAGTCGTCATCGGCCCGAGCGGGCGATCGTTCTCGACGGGCAACGCGCGCGGCGAGCGCGCGAATGCGTCACGGGCACAGGCAACGGCCGCGGCGGCGCTCATCGCGCGACCACTGCGTGTTTGGCGGCGAGTAGCGGTTGCAGCTCGTCGGGCAGCAACGTCAGGTCGCCCGCGCCGAGGCTCAGGCAGATATCGCCGGGTCGCAACTCGTCGACGAGGTAGCGCACGACATCGCGGCGGAACGGCAGGTAGGCGACACGGGCCCACGGGTGTTCGTCGAGTACGGCGTTGACGACGAGCTTGCCGGTGATGCCGGGGATGGGCCGTTCGTTCGACGGATAGACGTCGGTGATGACGAGCAGGTCCGCGTCGACGAATGAGTCGGCAAAGCTCTGCCAAAGCGAACGAGTACGCGTGTAGCGATGCGGTTGGAACACGCACACCACGCGTCGGTAGTTCCCGGAGCGGGCCGCTTCGAGCGCGGCGCGTACTTCGGTGGCGAGGTGCGCGTAGTCGTCCACGAACGTGATGCCCGCGACCTCACCACGGTGTTCGAATCGTCGGGCGACTCCGCCGAAGCGACCCAGCGCGCGCCGTGCCGCGTCGAACGACGCGCCCACTTCGAGCGCAGCCGTCATCGCTGCAGTCGCGTTGCGCAGGTTGTGCAAGCCGGGCACGGGTAACTCGAGCAGGCCGATCTCCTCGGCGCCGCGAACTAGCTGCGCCCGCGTGTTCTGCGGCCCGCGCTCGATGGCGGTGATGCGGATGTCGGCGTCGTCGGCCGTGCCGTAGGAGACCAGCGCGACACCATCGGCGCGCAGCCGTTGGATGAGCGCGCGGGTGTTCGCGTCGTCGGCGCACAGTACGCGCGAGCTCGATGCGGCACGGACGAACCGTTCGAATGCCGCCTCGAGGTTGGCGAAGCTGCCGTAGTGGTCGATGTGGTCCGGCTCGATGTTGGTGACGATCACCGTGTCGGCATCGATCTCGAGAAAGGTGCCGTCACTCTCGTCCGCTTCGATCACGAAGGGGTCGCCGCTGTCCCACACGGCGCCCGACCCGATCTCGTTGACATCGCCGCCAATGATGAACGAAGGTCGCAGACCGGCTTCGACGAGCGCGAGCGCGAGCATCGAGGAGGTCGTCGTCTTGCCGTGCGTGCCCGCGACCGCAATCGACCGACGCGTGCGCGACAGCAACGCCAGCGTCTCGGCACGGCGCAGTACCGGTATGCCTCGAGCGCGCGCGGCGCGGATCTCGGGATTGCGCGGCGGGATCGCGGTCGACACGGTGACGAGCTGGGCGTCGCCGATATGCGCGGCGTCGTGGCCCACGTCGATGCCCACGCCGAGGGCGCGCAGCCGATCGAGGCCGGGCGACTCCTTCAGATCACTGCCGGTCACGTGGTGACCCATCGCCGCGAGAACCGACGCGATCGCGCTCATGCCGGCACCGCCGATGCCCACGATGTGGACGCGCAAGGGCAGCGACAGGTCGAAGTCGGTGCTCGGGGCGCTAACTGCGTCGTTCACGACCGACCATCTTGGTTGCTGCCGCCATCGTCCACGGTGATCCTCACTGCCGCCGCGCGCGCGGGGGCCGAGCATGTAGCTCGACGAGATCGGCGACTCGTTCGGCCGCATCCGGCCGCGCCAATGATCGTGCGCCTGCGGCCATTTGGTCCCGCCGGTCACGATCGCGCACGAGGGAGTCGAGCAACTCGGCGACACGTCCGGCCGTGGCGTCGGCATCGCGCAGCAACAACGCTCCCCCCGCGTCGACCATCGCTCGCGCGTTGGCGGTCTGATGGTCGCCCGGTGCATGCGGCAGTGGCACCAGCACCGAAGGGAGGCCGGCGACCGCCAGCTCGGCAACCGTGGATGCGCCCGATCGACACACGATCAGGTCGGCCGCGGCGTAGACCGTCGGCATGTCGTGTTCATAGCGGACCGCGTCGTAGCGCAGCGCGGGCTCGCCGGCGTGGCGGCGCAAGTCGAGTTCGCGATGGAGAGCGGACACGCGCTCGGTCGCCCCGGTCCAGTCGCGATCGCCGATCACGTGGCGTAGCGCCACGTCGTCACGGTCGGCCCACGATTGCGCCAGCGAGAGGATCGCTTCGTTGATGCGGCGTGCCCCGAGTGATCCGCCGAACGCAACGATCAGCACGCGATTGTCGTCGCCCTCGAGACCGACCGACGCCCGTGCCGCAGCGCGATCCCGCGAAGTCGCGAGCATCCGGACCTCTGACCGCACCGGATTGCCCGTGAGGGTTGCACGCGGCAACGGCGTGTTCGGGAACGACACGGCACTGGCCTTTGCGAACCGTGCCACCAGGCGGTTGGCTGCACCGGGAACGGCGTTCTGTTCCGCGACCACGATCGGGACACGCCACAGCGCCGCCCCGAGCGCGGCGGGCACGCTGGCGTAGCCGCCCAGCGCGAGCAGCACCGCCGGGCGCTCGCGGCGCACGAGACGCGCCGCACGAATGATCGCTCGCAACAAGCCGATCGACGCGCCGACGTTGTCGACGGTGAGTCGGCGTTGTATCCCGCGGCCGGGCAGCAGCGTCAGTGGGTAGCCCGCGTCGGGCACCATCGTGCGCTCGACACCGCGCGCGCTACCGACGTAGTGGATCGACGACTGATCATGGCCGCGCCCGACCAGCGCATCCGCGACTGCGAGGCCGGGCACGACGTGACCCGCAGTGCCACCGCCCGAGATGATGGCGAAGACAGCCACGTTCACGTACGCGTATGACGCGCGACCGACATCAACATGCCGCAGGCGGCGAGGGTCACCACGAGCGAAGATCCGCCGAACGACAAGAAGGGCAGCGGCAACCCGGTCACCGGCAACAAACCCAGCGCAACTCCGATGTTGATGAATGCTTGACCCACGAGCCAGATCGTGATGCCGAGTGCGAGCAGCATTCCGAATCGATCGGGTGCGTTGAGCGCGACGGCGAAGCCGACGAACGCCAGAGCCGCAAACAAGCCGACGACGGTGATCGTCCCGATGAAGCCGAGTTCCTCGCCGATGATCGAGAAGATGAAGTCGGTGTGCGCGAATGGGAGATAGCCCCATTTGCCCCGACTCGCCCCCAACCCCACGCCGGTGATGCGGCCGTCGGCGATCGACGCCAACGACTGGATGGTCTGCAGGCCTTCGCTGTCGCGCCGGGACCACGGGTCGAGAAAGCCCAGCAGCCGTTCACGCCGATAGTCCGCGAAGAACGCCAAGAAGCTGGCCACCGTTATGGCGACACCGGTCCACGAGAGCAGGCTGCGCAGGGGCGCTCCCGCCGCGAACAACATGCCGAGGGCGATGCCGACGACGACGATCGTCGTGCCCAAGTTCGGCTGACGCATCAGCAAGAGGGCAACGACACCGGTCAATATGAGCACCGGTCGCAGCGCCGCCCGCAAGTCGTCCGATGCGCGATGTGGGCGGGCCAGCAGGTCGGCCACGAACAGCACCAGCGCCAACTTGGCGAACTCTGCGGGTTGGATCGTGAGCGAGCCATAACCGAGCCAGCGGGTAGATCCGTTGCGGGTCAAGCCGACACCAGGCAGCAGCACCACGATGAGCAGCGCGATCGACGCCATGAGCAACGGCGTCGCGAAATGGCGCCACCGCCGGTAGTCGACGCGCAACGTGATGAACATCGCGACGAACCCCATCGACAACCACATCACGTGTCGTTCGAACGTGTACCACGAGGAGCCGGTGGCATCGAGCGCGGATGCCGCCGATGCCGATAGCACCATTACAACGCCCAGCAGGCTGAGCACCATCACGATGATGAACAGCGCGATGAAGTAGCTCGACCGATGACCCGTCGGGCGGGCGACGACGCGCAGATGGTTCCGCTTGCGCGGCTGTGTCGCGACGCGGCGCGGCGATTGCGGGGCTGCCGCGGCGCCGGCCGCTGCACTGTTGCGTGGCCGCACGGGTGCGGTCGAGATGGCATCGTTCACTTGGTGATCCCCTTTGCGATCGAATCTGCGTAGAAGATCCCGAGCCCGGCCGCAGTGCAGAGGCCCGAGAGGATCCAGAAGCGGATGATGACGGTCGTCTCGGGCCAGCCGCCGAGCTCGAAATGGTGATGGATCGGTGCCATGCGAAAGAAGCGGCGTCGACTGACGCGGAAACGGGCAACCTGCAACATGACCGACGCGGTCTCCATCACGAAGAGACCCCCTACGATGCCCAGCAGCAACTGGGTGTCGGTCGCAAGCGCCAGTGCCGCAAGCCCCGACCCGATGGCGAGCGAACCCGTGTCACCCATGAAGATGCGAGCTGGCGCGGCGTTCCACCAGAGGAAGCCGACGAGCGCGCCCACCATCGACGAACTGATGACCGCAAGATCGAGCGCGTGGTCGACGTTGTAGGCCTCGATGTGGCGGAACTGCCAGAACGGAATCACCGTGTACGCGGAGAAGCACAAGATGGCGGCGCCGGCAGCAAGACCGTCGAGCCCATCGGTGAGGTTCACTGCATTCGACGTGCCGACGATCAACAACACGGCGAACACGACCCACCCCGCCTCGGTCAAATCGAATGTCGTCGGACGGGTGAACGAGAGATGTGTGTCGACCTTGGTGAGGCTCACCATCGATACGCCGAACGTGGTGGCCACCGCGAGCAACCCGAACGACTTCGCCCGTTTACTCAACCCGAGGTTGCGCTCGCGCACGACTTTGATCCAGTCGTCCATCAGGCCCACCGCGCCGCCGCCAAGGATGGCGAACATCACCAGGATGCCCGTGCGCGTATAGACGCCGTTGTAGATATCGCTCGTGACCCAACCGGCGAACGCGGCGACCACGATCACGAGACCGCCCATCGTCGGCGTGCCCGCCTTGGTCACGTGCCCCTGAGGGCCGTCCTCGCGGATCGGTTGGCCGATGCGATGGCGAATGAGCCAGTTGATGAACGCGTGCGTTCCCACCAAAGAAAAGGCGAGTGCGACGCCGGCCGCGATGAGGAGACGGATCACCGCTGCCGCCCCGCATCGTCACGACGCGTGTGGCCGAGCCCGCGCAAGACATCTCTTGCTACTTCGCGATCGTCGAAGGGGTTGTAGGTATCCCCTATCTGCTGTGTCGTCTCGTGGCCTTTTCCGGCGATCACCACGACATCGGCCTCGGTTGCTGCGTCGAGCGCCAGCGCGATCGCACGGCGTCGATCGAGTTCGACCGCGAAAGGCCGTTCGTTCATCCCCCGCAACACCGCATCGGCGATGACCTGCGGGCCTTCATGCCGCGGATTGTCCGACGTGAGCACGACCAGGTCGGCGCCCGCCTCTGCTTCGGCGCCCATCATCGGTCGCTTCGTGGCGTCGCGGTCGCCACCGCACCCGAAAACGACGATCACCCGCCCGTCTCCCCCGGAGCGCGACAACACCGCCTCGCGGGCTGCTTCGAGTACGCGCGTCAGACCGTCCGGCGTGTGGGCGTAGTCGACCAGCACGGTGAAGGACTGGCCCTCGTCGATGCGCTCGAATCGTCCGGGCACCGGCGTCACGGTTGCGAGAGCCGACGCGATCGCATCGGGCGCGACGTCGAGTGCCGCAGTGGTGTCGGCGGCCAGCACCGCGTTCGCCACGTTGAAGCGGCCGCCCAATGGGAGGCGCACGACTTGATCGCGCCAGCGGAACGCGGAGTCGGCAAGGCCGACCGACAGCACGTCGACGGTCGAGGCGCCACTGCGCACCACGACCGGCAACCGCACCGAGTCGGCGAGCAAGCGACCGTAGGTCGTATCGACATCGATCACCGCGATGTCGGTGAACGACGGCTCGAACAAGCGCGCCTTGGCCCGGAAGTACTCCTCCATCGTTCGGTGGTAGTCGAGGTGGTCGGCGGAAAGGTTGGTGAAAACCGCGGCGGCGAATCGTGTGCCGTCGACGCGGTGTTGGGCGAGCGCGTGGGAGGACACCTCCATCGCGACCGCTTGCCGGTTGTCATCTCTCGCTTGCGCGAGCAATTGCTGCAGTTCGGGCGCCTCGGGTGTCGTGCGCTGGCCCCGCAGCGTGCCGAGAACCTCGGTCACCCTTCCCGTCGCACTCAAGATCGCGGCGATCAGATGCACGGTCGTTGTCTTGCCGTTGGTTCCCGTGACTCCGACCACGGGCAACGACCGACTCGGGTGACCGTACAGCGCGGACGCCATCGGTCCCATCGTCGCCCGGACGTTGCGCACGACGATCTGCGCGACATCCACCGGCAACTCTCGTTCGCACAGGAGTGCACGCGCACCGGACGAAACCGCTCGAGCGGCGAAGTCATGCCCGTCGAAGAGTGCGCCAGGCACACAACAGAAGAGCGACCCGTCGCGTACTGCGCGAGAGTCGCCCGTCATGTGCGTGATCTCGACATCGGCCCCGTTGCGCGACGCACGGCGCGTCACACTCTCGTCGATGTCGTAGGCGACGCGGCTCAGATCAGCGAAGCGCACGGCTACCCACTTCGCGTCGTCGTCGGGGCGCGGGCCGTTGTCGCGACTTTTGCCGTTGTCGGCGCGCTCGTGGCGGCCGGACGCGACGTAGTGGTCGTCGCTTTGGTAGTCGTGGTCGCCTTCGTCGTGGTCGTCGGCCCGACGGTTGTTGCGGGCACAGTCGTGGTCGCGCTCTCCAGCGTCGGCGGGGGCGGTGGCAGTTCGGGCTGGGCCCGCACTCGCACTGCGGTGGTCGCCGCTTCGGTGGTCGGCGCGATGTTGAACATGCGCGTGGCGAAATCGCCGATTGCCGAGAAGACCGGCGCCGCGACCTTGCCGCCGGCGTAGCCGACGTTGGTCATGTCGTCGAGGATGACGATGATCGAGAGTTGCGGGTCGTCGGCCGGCAGGAATCCCATGAACGACGACGACAAATGGCGCACGCCGTTCACGTCGAGGTAGGCGTCGAACGGATGGTGGGGGTTCTGCGCCTTCCACGCGGTACCCGTCTTGCCGGCGACCGTGAAGCCGGGGATCTGCGCCGCGGTACCGGTGCCCGGTGCTTCGGCCACGACCGACTGCAGCACCTGGTTGACCTTGTCGGCCGACTCCGGCGAGATCACTCGACGCTCGTCCGGCGCGGGTTCGGGGATGAACTTGCCGTCGCCCGTCTGGCGACCGAGCACGTAGCGAGGTGCGACATAGACACCGTCGTTGGCGATCGTGTTGACGGCCATGAGCATCTGCATCGGCGTGACGATGATGCTCTGCCCGATGGCGTACGACGACAGAGTCGTGCCGTCCCACCGCGTGTAGTTGCCGACGTAGCCGGCGCTCTCACCGGGGAAGCCGAGCCCGGTCTGTGCGCCCAACCCGAAGTTGGTCAGGTACTGGTGCAACTTCGCCTCACCGAGTTGCTGCGCCATCATGATCGTGCCGACGTTGGACGACTGCTGGATGATCTGCTCGGCGGTCAACATCTCGGTGGGATGCATGTGGTCGTCCGTGTAGGTCACGTCGTGCACATCGAGGCTCATCGGGACCAAGAACTCGGTATTGGTATCAACCGTGCCGCTGTCGATCAGCGCCGAGATCGTGATGGCCTTCATGATCGAGCCCGGTTCCCAGCTCATCGTGACGGCCCGGTTCTCTGTGGTCGGCTCGGCCGGCTTGCCGTCGACGCGCCGCACCACCGAATTGGCGAGGATCTCGCTCGTACCGACGCGACTGACGATGGCGACGCCGTATTGCGCGCCGTACTTGTCGACAGCCTGCGCGAGCAACTGATCCACCTCGAACTGCAGTGGCCGATCGAGCGAAAGGACGAGCGTGCTGCCCGACACCGCCGACACGCCCGTGCGGACACCACCGGGAATCGTGCGTCCCTTGGTGCCTTCCTCGACGATGAGCTTGCCCTTCTTGCCCGAAAGTACTGCGTCGAATTGCTTTTCGAGCCCGCTTTGCCCGTTGTTGTCGATGTCGGTCGAACCGAGCACCGAGGCACCGACGAGCGGGCCGCTCGGCTTGATCCGCTTGGGTTCGTCGATGGTGAACAGACCGTTGATACCCAGACCCAATGCTTCAGCGGCCTGCACATCGGTCACCTGCCGTGCGATGTAGGCAAAGTGCTTCTTGCCGTCGCGGGCCTCGAGCAGACGCTGCTCGAGATCGGTTGTGCCCAACGAGAAGATCGACGCGAGTTGTAGCGCGGCCGCTGGGATGTCCGGGATCAGCATCGGGTCGACCGCGATCGTCTTTGCCTGAGAAGTGAGCACCAGGTCTCGGTTGTAGTGATCGACGATGGCGCCGCGCGGAGCGACGAGGTCGACGATGCGCGATGCGCGCGATTCGCTGAAGTCGATGAGCCGCTCCGGTGGAGTTACCTGCAGTGTGACCAACCGAGCGGTCAGGCACATCGCGATGACCATCGTCGAGACCAACATCGCCACCACGCGTCGGCGAGGTAGTGCCATCGGCACCGCGAGTCGGTGCACACCCGGCATGCGGCCACGGCCGTTGCCATACATGCCTGCCGTCATCGAACCGCTTTCGTGGTCGTGGGTGCCGTGCTCGCCGTCGGCGCGGTGCTGGGCGCGGGCGCCGTGTTGACCGGGGCCGTGTTGACCGGGGCCGTGTTGACCGGTGTGGTGGCCGGCGGCGCCGTGGTCTGTGGGGGCGTCGCCTCGGTCGGTGGCGCGCTCACGACCGGGGGCACGAAGTTCGCCACGTTGCCGAAGGGCTTCGCGTTCGGCGCGCTCAGATCACCTTGTTCCGGCAGCACCGCCTGCAACGGCTGCTTCGACTTCGATGGCAACATGCCCCGGGCGCCGGCCTGCGCCAGTATGCGAAATGGCGCGGCCGCTTGGCCGTATTCGATTCGCAGGTCTTGGTAGCGGGCTTGCTCGCGCTCGACGTCGCGACTGAGCCGATCGATGCGCAATTGATTCTGCACGAGCACCGAGTGAAACGCGGCCAGCCCGAAGAGGGCGCCGAACACGAAGATGAACGCGAGCGTCCCGACGAGCCCTATCGACACCCGCGACGGGATGTCTTCCTCGCGGCTAGTCGATTCGTCGTCGTCCCACTCGTCGAACTCGACCTCGACTTCGGGTGCGACGTCTGGTGCGACCTCGGTCGCGGGTGCATCGCTGAGCCATGACTCGACGCGTTCGGTGAACTCGGGATCTACTTCGCGGGGCTGCGGACGGGGCGATGGGCGCGTCGAACGACGCGTGACCGTCATGCCGCACCCGCGATCTGCGGCAGTCGTTCGACCGCGCGAAGACGGGCGCTCTGGGCACGGGCGTTGCGATCCAACTCGGGAGCACTCGCAGTGTGACCACCGCGCCAGAGCAACTTGACACGGACGCGGGCACGGGCACCGCACTGGCAGGGCAGTCGGGGCGGGCAGGTGCAGCCACCGGTCGCGGCGTCGGCAAAGACCCGCTTGACGACGCGATCCTCGCCCGAGTGATACGAGAGCACTGCGCCGCGCCCGGACGGCTGCAGCAAGTCGATGGCGTCATCGAGCGCGCGGGGCAGGACATCGAGTTCGCGGTTGACTTCGATACGGATCGCCTGGAATGTGCGCTTTGCCGGATGCCCCCCGCTGCGTCGCGTTGCCGCGGGGATTGCGTGGCGCACGATCTCACTCAGCTCGACCGTGGTGTCGACCGGGCGCTTCGCCACGATGGCGCGGGCGATGCGCGACGCAAATCGCTCGTCGCCATAGCGACGCAGCACCTCGGCCAAGCTGCGCTCGTCGTAGTCGTTGACGACCGTGTGCGCGCGCAGCGACTCGCGGCGGTCCATGCGCATGTCGAGCGGACCTTCGGTTCGGTACGAAAAACCGCGGACGCCCCGATCGAGTTGCGGTGAGCTCACGCCCAGATCGAAGAGGAACGCGGTGATCGCGTCGACACCCAAGGCATGACATTCTTGCGCGACGCGGTCGAAGCTCGAGCGGCGCAACATGACGCGGTCACCGAAGCCGGCAAGTGCCTCTGCTGCCGCCGCGAGTGCGTCGTCGTCGCGGTCGAGGCCGACCAACGTGACATCGTCGTGGGCTTCGAGGATCGCCCGGGCATGACCACCACCGCCGACCGTGGCATCGACCACCACCCCCGCGGGAATGGGAGCAAACGCGGCGAGGACCTCGGCGAGCATCACCGGTTCATGGATGAACGGGTGCTCCGCTGCTGTCTGCTCGCGATCGGGTTCGGTCATTCGTGCCTTTGCCTTGCCCGGCTGACCGCTGCTCACCGAGCGCGAAAAGCACTCGATCGATCGCGATGGCCGGGCGGCTTCATGGTTGGGGGCTCGGCCATCTGCAGTCCCCCGGTCGACGGGCGCACGTCGGGATTTCTCCCCGATCGAGCTCGACGGCAAGCGGGCGGAGTAGGGGCCTTCCATCGTGTCGACCGGAGGACTGCAGATGAACGAGTCAGGGACGTCGTCAGGTGTCGTCGTTACCTTTCTCGGTTCTCTTTTTTCCTTTTTTTGTCAGGTGCCTCTTTCTCGGTTCACACGCCACGACCAGCGGCGAACGCGTCGGTCGCGGTTCGGGTGATGGCCTCGCGGCGATTGCGCCAGGCCTCGATGCTCCAGATCTGGATGTGGTCGCTCACACCGAGCACCACCACGTCGCCGGCCAAGCCGGCCATTTCGCGTAAGCGAGGCGGCAGCAGGATGCGCCCCTGCGCATCGGGCGTGACTTCCTCCGCGTTCGCCGTGACGCCGAGGACCACGTCGGGGTCCGTCGTGCCCGCGCGAACCTGCTCGGTCAGTCGCGCCACCATCTCTTCGAACGCCACCGGCGGCCACAGCGCGACGCCATTCGCATGCGTAGAGAGGAAGCCACCGTCGGGCAGGCGCACTCGGAACTTCGACGGAAGCACCAAACGGCCCTTCCCGTCGACCGAGTGCTCGTAAGTCCCGACGAACACAGTGCCTCTCCATCCCGCTTCGCCCTGCCTTGTCCTGTAGGGCCGAACCAGCACGACTGTGCTGGGCCGGTCCCCCACTTCGCTCCACTCTATGGATAAATCCCCCACTTGGTCAAGCAATGGACCCACTTCGTTGCCCGGCGCGCGCGCCAGTGCCCCACCGCGGCGCGCGACGACGCTCGCCGACGCGCAAACGGAGTATCGAACAGACGTGCTACTGCGCGGACAGCTGTTCGATCAGCGCGTCGATCAGTGCTCTCGCTGATCGGTCATACACGTAGACCGCGTTCGCGTAGTGCAAACGCGCGTCATCGTGGTCGGCGAGACGCAACGCATCGATCAACGTGTCGTCGCGTCGGGTGTGCAGCATCGTTTGAAATCGCGCGCCATCGCGTGTGCGTCGCTGGCTGATGCCGATCGCTTTGCGCCCGTCGACGACAACCTCGCCGTGGCCGATACCGCAAAAGCAGATTGCGCGCGCGACCGGTGGAACGATCGCCGGTCCCTTGTGTACGTCGGCGTCGATACCGACACGAACCAACGCCGCCGACCACAGTTGTCCCAACCATTGCATCGAGCGCGCGATGTCATCGTCCCACAGCGGATCATCACGCGCGATCGCGAAGTCGATCCACACGACCGACGTGTCGACGAGTACCGCGCCACCGCCACTGCGTCGACGCGCAACGTCGAGTCCGCGCGCGGCGACGACCTGCGCGTCGACGATGTCTTCGCGCTGCGTGCTGCCGAGAACAATCGCCGGCGCGGTTGGTTCGAATATCCGCATTTTTCGGCCACTTGTCGCCAATAGATCGACATCGTGAGCCGCTTGCGCGGACAATGACTGTCGCTCGATCGCCCACTGCCCGACGTGATGCGGAAAGGAGCTCACGCGCTACGGACGAGCTCGTTCTGCAGGAACGGAGTCCACGCGGTCGGGATCGTACGATCGTGCAACATGAACCACGTCGCGAAATGCGGCGCCGATGGTTGGCGCCGCAGTCGCATCGCCGTGTCGTGAAGGAGACGGTCGCGCTTTTGTGAGTTGCAGCGGCGACAGGCAGCGACGACGTTGTCCCATTCGTGCTTGCCTCCGCGACTGCGGGGTACGACGTGGTCGATGCTCTCGGCCGCCGCACCGCAGTACTGGCACTGGTGACCGTCGCGTATGAATACCGCGCGACGGTTGAGCGCGCGTCGCCGTTGATACGGCACACGCACGAACCGCGCAAGGCGCACCACCGAAGGCTCCTCGAGCGCAAGGCGTTCGGAACGGATCATCCGGCCCGTGGACGCGATCGTCTCGGCCTTTTCGGAAATCACGAGAACGAGCGCACGCGGGCACGGCACCACGCAGATCGGCTCGTAAGTGGCGTTGAGAACCAACGTACGAGCCATTGCGAAAGGCTATCCCTAGCGCGCCCGTGCGTTCAGATTTTTTCGCGTTTGCACCACAACAGGTAGGCGAGGACGTCTGCCGCGTCGGGCGACCGGCCCGCTCCGCCGTACATCGTCTGCAACCGGAACCTCAGGTAGTCACGATCGGGCAGCGGCAACGGCGGCCAGCGGTGCCACCATCCCCGCGGCGCAAGGCGGGTCACTTGGCGCACTGCCGTGGGCCAGAGCCGCGGCGTCCGGAGGACGGCGAGCGCCACCGGCAACCACCACCTCTCACTCGACGACCGATCAACTGAAGACAAGGTGCCCGAGCCCTCTCCACGCGACCGCGGCGGCGCCGATGAGCGGCGCCCGGTCTCCCGAGCCGGCCGGCTGCACCCGCGCGCCGCGGGCGAACTCGATCCGACAAACGGCGTCGACCTCGCGCTGCGCCGCGGCAAAGAAGGGCGCGCCGAAGCCGAGGGCGACCGAACCGGCAATGACCACCAGTCGCAGATCGAGCAAGGAGACGACCGAACCCACGGCCCGGCCGACGAGCATGCCCGTGCGCTCACGGACCGCGGCGGTCGCCTGCGCCGCGGGCTGGCCGGTGATGGCCTCGATGGCCGATCCCGACGCTTCGGCTTCGAGACAACCACGGGCGCCGCATTCACACTGCCGGCCACCGGGCTCGACGATGACGTGGCCGATGTGGCCGGCGTTGGTCGACGCGCCATCGAGCAGGCGACCGTCGACGACGATGCCGCCACCGACCCCGGTCGAAACCACCATTCCGAGATAGTTGTGCTCGCCACGCGCCGCGCCGACCCATCCTTCACCGAGTGTGAGGGCCTTCGCATCGTTGTCGACAAAGGTCGGCAGCCGAAGATGCGCGGCGAGCCGGTCGCGCAGCGGGAACGATCGCCATTGCGCGATGTTGAGGGGCGACACGAGCACACCGCCAGGGCTCATCGGGCCGCCGCAACCCACGCCGCACGCCACGATCTCGTCCGCAGTCGTCGCTCGCACCGCGTCGACGAGCGCGGTGAGCGCGCCGAACAATCCTTCACCGTTCGCCGCGACCGATTGCGGGTCGAGCGTAGGGGTGGAGGCGCGACTCGTCAGCCCGCCGGCGCGGTCGACGACCGCCGCCGCGAGTTTGGTTCCACCGATATCGACGGCCAGCACGCACACCACCGGTTCACCTTAGGCCGGGGCGGGTGGGGGCGACTCCCACCGACAGAGTGGGGCAAGGTAGCCTGCGACGGAGTGCGCACGGTCCAACGAGACCACCCGAAGAGGCGCGTTCGGAGGACCCCCGTTGACGACTCAACAAGCGGCGCAGCGATCCGAGACGTTCGCCGACCTGTTCAACAAGATCTGCGACAGCATCGAGCGCGCTATTCGCGGCAAACGCGAGGTGATCCAAAACGTCGTGCTCTCGCTGATCGCCGAAGGCCACGTGCTGCTCGAAGACGCCCCCGGTGTCGGCAAGACCAGTCTGGCCAAATCATTGGCGGCGTCGGTCGACTGCACCTTCGGTCGGGTGCAGTTCACGCCCGATCTGTTGCCCGCGGATGTGGTCGGTATGACCGTCTGGAACCGCGGCAGTGGCTTGTTCGACTTCCGGCCCGGTCCGATCTTTTGCAACATCGTGCTCGGTGACGAGATCAACCGCGCCTCGCCCAAGACGCAGTCCGCGCTGCTCGAGGCGATGGGCGAGCGTCAGGTCACCGTCGATACGACCACGCACAAGCTGGCCACTCCGTTCATGGTCATCGCAACGCAGAACCCGATCGAACACGAAGGCACCTATCCCCTGCCCGAGAGCCAACTCGATCGCTTCCTCATGAAGATCTCCATCGGCTACCCGGCGCGTTCGGCCGAGCTCGACATCCTCGATCGTCACGGCAGCGGTGACCCCTTGAGCGAGATCGAAGCCGTCGTCACTGCCGCCGAACTACGGGCGATGACCGCGGCGGCACAGTCGGTGCACATGGCACCGCTGTTGCGGGGCTACATCGTCGATATCGCGGAGACGACGCGCCGCCATCCCGCACTTACACTCGGCATGTCGACCCGCGCCGCGCTCGCGCTACAACGAGTCGCACGCGTGCAAGCGGCGTCGGTGATGCGCACCTACGTCACGCCCGATGACGTCAAAGCGTTGGCGCGGCCCGTGCTCGCACATCGATTGCTGGTGAGCCCCGAAGCGCAACTGCAGGGCGTCACGTCGTCTCAGGTGCTCGAGCAGATCCTCGAAGCCGTGCCGGTTCCCAACACGAGCGGTATGTGATCGAGCGGTCCTGTCCATGCTCACACGCCAGGGAATGTTGGTTGCAATAGGCAGCGGGGTTCTTATCGTTGCCGGCCGCCTATTGGGCGTACTCGAGTTGTTCTTACTCGGCGTCACCGGCGCGGCCCTCGTCATCATCGCGTTGGCCGTCGTGTGGTTGCGGCGCATCCGGCTCGAAGTGCTACGCGAAGTCGTGCCGGCACGCGTGCACGCAGGCACACCGAGCCGTGTCGATCTGTCGGTCAACAACATCGGCATGTCGCGCTCGCCCGTGATGCGCGCGGTCGATCCCGTGTCGGGCACGCGCGGCGCAAACCTGTTGATCGGTCCGCTGGCACCCAACACCGCGGCCCGCGCGTCCTACCGCCTGCCCACCGAGCGCCGGGGCGTGCTGGCCATCGGCCCGCTGACCCTCGAGCTCTCCGATCCGTTCGGCTTGGCCCGCGCCACGCTGCCCGGCGCCAACGTCACCAACCTCACGGTCTATCCGCCCATCCACCGGCTGACCGCGTTGCCGCCGACGGGCGGGGCGGACCCTCATTCGGGCCTCGAACATCGCCGCACGCTCAACCGCGGCGGTTCCGACTTCTACGCGCTACGCCAGTTCGTCGTCGGTGACGAACTGCGGCGCGTCCACTGGCCGTCGACCGCCCGCCACGACGAGCTCATGGTGCGTCAAGACGAATTGCCGTGGCAGGGCCGCCTGACCGTCGTCGTCGACAACACCGAAGGGCGCTTGCCCGAAGAGGGTCTCGACATCGCGGTGTCGATCGCGGCGAGCATCGTCGTGGCGGCGCACCAAAAGGGCAATCTCGTGCGCATCGTCACCGGCGACGGCAACGACTCTGGCTACCTCTCGGGCAACGCGCAGGTCGAATCGCTGCTCGAGATGCTCGCGGTGCTCGAACCTCACCGCCGCGCCGCACTCAACACCGCGCTCGACCGTGCGGCGATGCAACAACGCACCGGTGGCGTCGTCGTCATCAGCAGCGAACTCGACTCGAGTCGCCTCGTGGCGGTGCGCCGCTTGAGCCGCAGCTTTTCGTGGGTCACGTCGGTGATCGTCGACAAGAGCGCATGGGATCCGAGCGCCGATATCGAGGGCATTCCGATGTCATCGCGCCGCATGGTTCGTGTCTCCAAGAACGCGCCGTTCCCACTCGTGTGGAACGCGGCGATGGCCAGTGGCATCGGCGATGTCGCATGACCGCCACCACCGTTGACGCTCGGGTCGATCGCGGCCTTCTCGGCGTCGGCGAGGCTGCGCTGGCGTTGGTCACGATCGCGGTCGTCGGTGGATTCTCCCGCCTCTTCGAGGACAACTCTTACTTCGTCAAGATGGCCACACTCGCGCTGGTCTCACACGCGCTGGCCCTGATCGTCCGGCGCCTCGGGCGCAACATCGTCTGGTCGGCCGCCATCTCTGCGATCGGCCTCGCGGTCGTGGGGGGCGTCGTTTTCTACGCAAACACCACGTTCATCGGCCTTCCCACGCTCGCCACGCGTGACGCCGCGGTTGCCGACCTCCGCGAGGCGTGGCACTTGTTCGGCACGGTCAAAGCCCCGGTGGCAGTCGAACCCGGCTTCGTGCTCGCCGGTGCCATCGCGATCTGGGTCGTAGCGTTCCTCGCCGATTGGGCCGCGTTCCGTGTCTGGTCGACCCTCGAAGCGCTCTTCCCCGCCAGCATCGTGTTCGTGTTCGCGGCGCTGCTCGGGCGAGGCCAGCACCGACTCTTGGCCACGGCCATCTTCGGCGCCGCGGTGCTCGCGTTCGCGTTGGTGCATCGCCTGGCCAAGAGCGAGATGACCTGTAGTTGGTTGGCCCACGATCCCAACGACGGACGCCTCGCGATGGCGCGCATCGGCCTCGTCGGCATCGGCTTGGCCGTGGTGCTCGGCCTCGTCGTCGGGCCCGTTCTGCCCGGCGCCGGCGAAGAGGCAGTCCTCGCGTGGCGCGATCTCGACGGCGGCGGCGCGAACCCCGGCGCGCGTATCACGGTCAGCCCGCTCGTCGACATCCAAGCGCGCCTCGTCTCGCAGTCGTCGGCCGAAGTGTTCACGGTGCGCAGCGCCGCTCCCGACTACTGGCGCCTCACGGCGCTCGACAAGTTCGACGGCATCGCGTGGACGTCGAGCGGGTCCTACACGCGGGCCAAAGCAGACCTCGGCACGCGCCTCCCCACGTCGGTCGCCACCCGCACCCTCGAGCAGACCTTCACGATCGAGAACCTGGCCGCCCTTTGGTTACCCGCGGCGTACGAACCCACCGCGGTCGTCGACGACGGCGACACCGGCGCCCGCTACGAAGCCGAGTCGGGCACGCTGACCGTCAAAGAAGGCAAAGAGACGAGCGACGGCCTCTCCTACACGATCCAGTCCCGCATCCCGGTCCGCGACAAGGCCTCCGTGCAGTCGGGCACGACGGCGACACTCGACCGTGCGTTCGTCTCCCGCTACACCGAGGTGCCCTCCAACGTCGCGAGCACGTTGCGCACCTTCCTCGGTCGGCAATCGACGCGCCAAGCGATGCCCAACCTGTCGAGCAAGACGCCATACGAGCAAGCGATCCTCGTGCAGAACTACTTCCGCGGATTCACCTACGACCTGAAGGTGGCGGCGGGTCATTCGGTCACCGACATCCAATCGTTCCTGCGGGAACGGCGCGGCTACTGCGAGCAATTCGCCGGCACCTTCGCCGCGATCATGCGAGTGCTCGGTGTCCCAGCGCGAGTCGCGGTGGGGTTCACGCCGGGTGAGCTCGAATCCGACGGGCTCTATCACGTGCGGGGCGAGCACGCGCACGCATGGCCCGAGATCTACCTCGATGGTGCGGGCTGGGTGCGCTTCGAGCCCACGCCGAGCCGCGGCGGGCCGGGCGACGAGGCGTACACGGGTGTCGCGCCCGAGCAGGTTGTGACCGGCGAACCCAACGAAGGTGCGCCAGTGACCACGACGCGGCCCGTCGAAGCGAGTAGCGATACGCCTGACGTCTCACCCAATCTCACCGAAGAAGAGATCGCGGCGCTGGGCACCTCCGGCGGGGCCGACTCGACCGGCAACGGCTCGCCGTCGTCGGTCCAGGGCCTCGAACAGATCCTGCTCGTCGCCGTCATCATCGTGTTGCTGGCGATGCTCACGTTCGGCGTCGTGCCGTTCGTCAAGTTCGCCCGCCGCCGCCGCCGTCGATCGCGCGCCGTCGGCCAACCTCGCCAAGAGATCGGCGTTTCGTGGGCCGAAGCAGTCGACGCGTTGGCGCTACTCGACCTCGACGCGTCTGCTGCCGAGACACCCACCGAACTCGCCCACCGTTCGGCGGCCACGCTCGGCGATGCGTCGCCTCACCTCGACCGGCTGGCCGAGTTGACCACGCGGGCCAACTTCGATGCCACCGAACCGGTGCCCGACGAAGTCGCGGCGGCCTCGAGCGCGGCGCGTTCACTGCGTTCGAGCATCACCGGACGGGTCACGCTGCGCCGCCGCGCGCTGCGAGCCCTCGACCCCCGCCCCCTACTCCCCCGCGCCCAATTGCGGGGGTAGCCAGGCAGAGCCGCATTGGAAAATGTCCCCGCGGGGACATTTGCGACCGCTATTCAATCGTCGCCTTCGCGGCGGCCGAGGCGTTCGCGCAGGCGGCGGCCGGGGTCACCGAAGATACCCCGCAGTGACCGCGGGTCACGGCGCCCCAGTGAGTTCAAGCCGGCCCGGCCGAGGCGTCGAGCGTTGCGCTCGAACATCATCGCCGCGCCCAGCATCACCAGGAAGCCGACGAACGCGAGCAAGAACGACGTCGAGAGCGTGGCGATCATCAGGACCAGGCCACCGACGAACCCGACGAGCGCCCACTTGAGGTTGCGGAACGCGTGCCGGTAGACGGTGTAGGAGCTCACTTCGCGCGCGAGGTGAGGATCGCTCTCTTTGAGCTTTTGCTCGATCTCGTTGAGGATCCGTTGCTCATCCTCGGAAAGGGGCACTTGGCCTCCGTTTTTCACGGCGCGGCAATGCGTCAAGTCTCGCACAGCAGATTGCAACGGACAACGCGCTCGACCGATCTTTGTTCCTCGAATCGACCACGGCTCACCGGCCCTTCGCCGGCGCGTCGTTGGGGCCCCACTGCTGGTCGCCCCGCCGCTTGGTCCGCAGGCCTCGGGCGCCGATGAGCCCGGCCGGGCCGATGGCGTCGGCCCCGAAGCGCTGACGGACCTGATCGATCGCGGCGTCGACGTCGGCTCGGGCGGCCGCCCGGGGGGCACCGACATCGGTGACCTCGTCGAGCGTCAGCTGCAGGGTCGGGTGGTCGACCAGCTTGGACACGCTGACCCCGAGCAGACGCACCCCGGGACTCGGGTCGATCGAGCGCACGAGCTCTTTGACCAGCTGCGCCAGCAACGATCCCGATTGCACGGGCTGGGCCACGGTGACGGATCGAGTGAGGGTCGTGAAGTCATTCATCCGCACCTTGAGTGTGACCGTGCGGCCACCCAGGTCGTTGTCGCGCAGACGGCCCGCGACCGCGTCGGACAGTCGCACCAGCTCGGTGTCGATCGTCGCGAACGTGTGGTGATCGAAGGAGTAGGTCTCCTCGTGACCAACCGACTTCACTCGCTGCCCGGTCTCGACCCTGCGGTCGTCGCGCCCGTGCGCCAACTCGTGCAAGTGCCGCGACGCGGCGTCACCGATCGCAGAGCGCAAGATCGTCACGGGCAATGCCGCGACGTCGGCGATGGTGCTCACGCCGAGGCGTTCGAGGCGAGCCAGTGTCTTGGGGCCAACGCCCCACAGGCGGCTGACGGGCAATGGGTCGAGAAAGCTGCGCTCAGCGCCGCGCTCGATGACCTTGACGCCGAGCCCCGCGACCGGCCCGTCGCGGCCGGCGCGCGGCTTGGCCGTCTCGGAGGCCATCTTGGCCAGGAACTTGTTCGGCGCAATGCCCACCGAGCACGCCAACTGCTCTTCGCTGAGCACGTCATGGCGAATGCGATTGGCGATCACCACTGCATCGCCGAAGAGTCGCAGCGCACCGGTGACATCGAGGAACGCCTCGTCGAGCGAGAGCGGCTCGACCAACGGCGTGTAGCGGCCGAAAATCGCCATCACCCGCGTCGACACCGACGAGTACATCGCGTGATCGCCGGGCAAGAAGATGGCGTGCGGGCACAGGCGGCGCGCCTGCACCGACGGCATCGCCGAGTGCACGCCGTAGGCACGCGCTTCGTACGACGCGGCCGCGACCACACCGCGGCGGCTGTCACCGCCGACGATCACCGGCTGGCCCCGCAATTCGGGACGACGCGTCAACTCGACCGACACGAAGAACGCGTCCATGTCGACGTGCATGATCGTTGTCGTCGAAGCCCTGTCCGCCCTGGTCATCGCGCGACGAGCTTAGGCGGCATGCCTCCGTTGGCCTCATGACGGAACAGTTCGGGTGTCATACCCTTGCGGCGAATGGACGACGAGGTTTCGACAACAACGCGGGACTAGGACTATCCCGCGAGGCGATTGACGACGAGCGTCGAAGGGTTGGTCCCCGCGACGTGATAGCGAAACTCGCGATGCGAACTCCACGGCTCGAGTAGCCATTCGAGGATCGGATCACTGACCCACAACGGGCTCTGCTGCAACCGATCGCGACAGTCGTCGTGCGCGAGGAAGCAGGCGTCATGCACGATGCCGTCGGGGTCGTCGAGCATGATCTCACCGTCCCACTCCTCGGCGCGGTAGACGACGACCTTCAGGTCCCATTCCAGTTCCGCGAACACCACGTTGATCGCATAGAGCGGGCCGAGCCAGCGCGACACCCGTAACCCGGTCTCTTCGAGCACTTCGCGCGTCAGCGCCTCGATCTCGTGCTCACCGTCGTCGATCACGCCACCGGGCGGGCTCCAGTCGACGGCACCGTTGCGCCGTCGATTGGCCACCAACAGCAGCCGTCCGTCAGCTTCGAGGAGGCCGCTCGCCACGGACCATTGCCGCATGGCGACAGTCTGTCAGGACAAGACGGGCTTCAACAGGTTCAGGGCCGCACCAAGACTGCGGCGTCACCGATCTGTACGCTCGGAGCGGTTGACGGTCCGTCCCCGGGGGGCGTATCGAGTGCCACTCCACTCCCCGATCCGACCGCCACCGGCACCGTCACCGTCACCGTCACCGCAGGATCCGAAGTGGGATCCGACGCTTGCTCGAAGAGCAGGGCGCCAACCGCGGTGAACGCCACGAGGATGCCGGCCATCGGTACCACGATGCGGCTGCGCAGACGCCGGCGGGCGCCATCGATGGGCTCTCGATCCCCCCGGATCAAGGTGTGCAGGCGTTGTTGCACGTCACGCGGCCGCATCGTCAAGGCGGTCGCCAAGATATCGAGGTCGAGGTCACGGATCTTGAGCGGCGCGCCGGCGGGGAGGCCCCGCAGTTCGATCACCAGTGCGAGGTACTTGGCCAGAACCTCGTCGGGCTGGGGATCGGCGACGTGGGCCGACAGGGCACCCATCGCCACCGAACCCTCGTTGAGGTCGATGACGAGACGCGCTCGTTGCGGCACGAGTTGTTCGACCCGCATCTCGTAGAGCGCGGCGAGCCAACGTACGGTCGGTTCGTCGAGCGCGGCTTCACCCAATTCGACCGCCTCGAAGAAGTCATCGTCGTAGGCATGACCGCACCGGCGGACCAGTGCTTCGATGCTCTCTCCAGAAGCGAGGCGGGTGTCGTGCAAAATCCGGCCGAGACGAACAGGGGGTACCAGCAACGCGGGTGACGACGAAACCATGAATTCTGTATCGACGGATGGCAGCGGCCGCCGCGTAGGCCGAATGGATCAACGACGCCGCTTGAGCACCCGGTCTCGCAGCGACCACCACGTGACGAGCCATAAAGCCTCGACCACGATGTGCGAGCTCATCTTGGACGTGCCCCGCACCCGATCGACGAACGCAATCGGTCGCTCGACGACGCGCCAACCGCTGCGCGCGATCACATACGCCATCTCGATCTGGAACCCGTAGCCATCGGCACGAATGTTCGCGAGGTCGATCTTGGCGACGGCGTCGGCGCGGTACGCCCGAAATCCCGACGTCGAGTCGCGCACTTTGAGGCCGAGCATCAGCGCTGCGTAACGGTTGCCCCACTCACTGAGCAAGCGGCGATGGAGGGACCAATTGGGGATCGATCCGCCCGGGATATAACGGCTGCCGACGACCAAGCCGATGTCGGCTTCGTCCTCGAGTGGGGCCAGCAGCGACGGTAGGGCCGCCGGATCGTGCGAGAGGTCGCTATCCATCTCGACGAGCGCTTCGAACCCACGATCGATGCCGATGCGGAAACCTTCGCGGTACGCGCTACCCAGACCGGACTTCTTGGCGCGGCGCAACACGTCGATCGGACCGAGCTCGCCGGCCAACCCCTGGGCGATGTCGGCCGTACCGTCGGGGCTGCCGTCGTCGACGATGAGCACCGTCGCATCGGGCAGCGCCGCGCGCAGGCGCCGAAGCACTTCTTCGATGTTCTTGGCTTCATCAAAGGTGGGCAGCACCACCAACGTCCGCACGTAGCTCACTCTAGGGGAGGCCCGAGGACAGCAGCGTCATGTTCGGCCGATACGATCGCCGCCGTGCCCGACGACCACGACCCGACGACCGGCAGCCCGATATCGGCCGCGCCCTCACGACTCGCGCGTGCGCTCGCGTTGGCCGCCATCGTCATAGGCGGCGTCTGCGGCGGGCTCATCGGCTATGCGTTCGTCGACCTCCAGTGCACCGGCAATTGCTCGACGGCGAACGGAGTCGGATTGTTGATCGGCGCCGTGTCGAGTGCGGCGGGCGTAGCCGTCATCGTCGTGCTCGCGTTGCGCGCCATGGGCGAGTGGCACGCCAGCAAGTAATTGCGGCACGCCACCCGATAGCAGGGTTCACGTCGACGACGAACGAAGGGCCGCAACCGCCCGCTCGATGCCCGATTCATCGACGTCACAATGCGTGACGAGTCGCACGATTCCCGGCGCAACCGTGCCTGCAAGTACGCCATTTTGCTGCAGATGATGGAGTAACAAACTGGGATCACTGTGTTCGAAGCACACGATGTTGGTGCCTCCACCCTCAGGATCGCCGATGCTCCCGGGCCATCGTTCTTGCACAACCGAGCGCAAGCGCGCGGCATGCTCATGATCTTCGGCAAGTCGCTCGACCATGGTGTCGAGGGCCACTAGCCCCGCCGCGGCGAGTATGCCGGCTTGTCGCATCGCGCCACCGAGCCGCTTGCGTTCGACGCGCGCCAGATCCGCGAGCCCGGCCGGCATGGCCAACAACGAACCGACCGGCGCGGCGAGACCTTTGGACAGCGACACCATCACCGTCGTCGCGGTCGCCGCATAGATCGCGGGGGCGATACCGGACGCGACGCTGGCGTTGAACAACCGCGCGCCGTCCATGTGCACCGGCAACCGCAAGCTTGCGATGCTGCGGAGCAATTCGAGCGACGCGGGCGTCCCGCCCGACACCATGTGCGTGTTCTCGACGCTGATCGCACTGACCTCGACATGATGGTGCTGCGCCGCTTCGATCGCCCACTGGATGTCGTCGAGCGCGAGCCTGCCGTTCGCGTCGTCGACGGTCACGAACTGGATCAGCGCGTTGCGAGCCGAGGCACCCATCTCGTGATTTACGACATGTGCTCGCCAACCGACCACGACGTTGGTTCCGGGACGAGACAACAGGCACAGCGCGATCTGATTGGCCATCGTCCCCGACGGGACGAACAACGCGTCGCTCTTGCCGAGCAGCGAGGCGAAGCGTTCTTCGAGTCGGTTGACAGTGGGATCTTCGCCGTAGCCGTCGTCACCGACTTCGGCGTCGGCCATCGCCCGGCGCATTGCGGCTGTGGGTTGCGTGACGGTGTCAGATCGCAGATCGACGAACCCGGTGTCACGCATCGGCCGGATGGTAGCGGCAGGGGCCGGGGCGCACCGTACGCTTACCCGGTGACTGATCTCGACGAGCTACTCGAACTCGCGCAGTCGATCGTCGTATCCGTCATGGCCACGTTGGCCGACGCACGCGCGGGTGCGGCCGCTGACCCGCAGGCGCTCGTGCACGCGACCAAATCGACCCACACCGACATGGTGACCGAGATGGACTTGTGGGCCGAGCGCCACATCACCGATGCGCTCATCGCGGCCCGCCCGCGCGACGCGATCGTCGGCGAGGAAGGCACGCGCCGTGAAGGGTCGAGCGGCGTCCACTGGTATGTCGATCCGATCGATGGCACGACGAACTACCTCTATGGACATCCCGGTTACTCGGTGTCGATCGGTGCGAGCGTCGATGGCGATCTTGCGGTCGGTGTCGTCGGTGATCCCACTCTGGGTGAGATTTTTCGGGCGCGGCGCGGCAGTGGTGCGTTCCGCAACGACGTGAGGATCGCGGCATCGCACCGGCCGTCACTCGCGGAAGCACTCGTCGGTACCGGTTTCGGCTACCGAGCCGAGCGGCGGCGGGCGCAGGCGCAGGTGCTGCAACACGTCCTGCCCGCGGTGCGTGATATCCGCCGAATGGGTGGGGCGGCGATCGATTTGTGTTCGGTCGCCTGCGGCCGACTCGACGCGTACTACGAGTACGGCATCTCGTCGTGGGACATCGCCGCGGGCACCGTCATCGCGCTCGAAAGCGGCGCCGCGGTCACCGATCTCGCCGGCCGGCCGACGCTCGGCCCGATGATCGTCGCCGCGGGAGCGCCATTACACGGCGATCTGTGTGATCTCCTACGGTCGGCCCACGCCGACCAGATGCCCACCTAAAGGGCGATAACCTCCCCGTGCGAGCACCGTTGGACTGGAGCACGCGAGAATGACCCTGGCGAGGGTGGCTGCAGACAACGGGCGTCGACAGAAGGCGAAGACAACGTGGGAACTCGAATCCTTACGGTCGAAGATGACGAACGAATCCGCACCGCGGTCAAACTCGCCCTCGAGGACGAGGGGTGGGTCGTCGACGAGGCGTCGAGCGGCGAAGAAGCACTCCAATCGTTCAACCGCCATGCCAGCGATGTCGTCCTCATCGACATCATGTTGCCGGGCATCGACGGGTTCGAGGTCTGCCGTTCGATCCGCCGCACGAGCGATGTGCCCATCATCATGGTCACCGCTCGCGCCGACACCCACGATGTCGTCGCCGGGCTCGAGGCCGGCGCGGACGACTACCTGACCAAGCCGTTCGCCCCCAAAGAGCTGAGCGCCCGTATACGCGCGCTGCTGCGGCGTGTCCGGTCGACCGACCCCAACATGCCGCGCCTCGTCTTCGGCGAGCTCGAGATCGCCCCCGAAGAAGGCGTCGTCCGCAAGAACGGCGAAGAGCTGCACCTCACCAAGACCGAGTTCCGCCTCCTCGTCGAGCTCGCACAAAACCCCGGCAGGGTGCTGTCGCGCGAAGCGCTACTCGAGCGCGTGTGGGGCTACGGCTATTTCGGCGACGGCCGGTTGGTCGATGTCCACGTACGCCGCCTGCGCACCAAGGTCGAAGGTGATGCTGCCAACCCGCGTCACGTGGTCACCGTGCGCGGCCTCGGCTACAAGCTCCAGGGGTGACGGCGCTGGCCCGCTCGCATTCTCGCCGCGCCGCCCGGGCCAGCCGCCGGGTCGGAGTCGTACACAAGGTTCACCGCTTCCGTCTCTTGCGCCGGCTCAGCTTGCGCGCCCGCGTCACGCTCACGTTCGCGTTGGGCGGCCTGCTCATGTCCGCATTGCTCGCGGGCGCCACCTTGTACCTCACCCGCCAGAACTTGTTGCAGAAACGTGAGGCGGCCGCGCTCGACGAAGTGTTCGACAACGCGCAACAAGCCAGCGGTTACCTCAAGGACGACCCGGTCAATGACATCGACCTCATCGTTGACAACTTGAAGTCACCCAATGACTTCATCGTGCATTACCTCAACCCGATCCGAGCAGCGCAGAACGAGTGGCGACCCTCGGCCGCAGGCGAGTTCGACGAGAACGACGTTCCGCTGAAATTGCTGTCCGAAGTGAACGGCGGCGAGAGCGCACTCATCCGCACCGTCGACAAGGACACCGGGCCTGTCCTGATCATCGGTGTACCGCTCAAGGAATTCACCGGCGTGCAGTACTACGAGCGCATTCAACTCGACGACATCCAGGACACTCTTCGCTCCCTGACCTACATCCTCGTTGCCGCGGCCGCGAGCACTGCCGGTATCGGCGCCTTCGTCGGTACGTGGGCCGCTCGGCGCACGGTCCGGCCGCTGGGTGACGTCGCCGCCGCCGCCGAAGCAATCGCGGGAGGCCGGCTCGACACCCGCCTCGTACCGCCGGCCGACCGTGATCTGGCCTCACTCGCGGCCTCGTTCAACGAAATGGCCGGCGCGCTGCAAGAGCGAGTCGAGCGCGACGCTCGGTTCGCGTCCGAAGTGAGCCACGAGTTGCGTTCACCACTGATGACGTTGACGGCATCGGTCGCCGTACTCGAAACACGCATGGACGAGTTGCCCGAGCGCGCCCAGACAGCAGTCGAGTTGCTGTCTAGCGACCTCCAACGGTTCAAGCAACTCGTCGAGGATCTGCTCGAGATTTCGCGCTTCGACGTCGGCACCGCACGACTCGAACTCGAAGACCTCAACCTCGTCGAGTTCACTCGGCAAGCAGTGTCGCGGGCGAGCGCCGAACCCGTGCCCATCATCTACGACCCTTCGATGGAGTCGATCGTCATCCTGGCCGACAAACGCCGCCTCGCACGCGTGTTGTACAACCTCGTCGAGAACGCGACGAAGTATGGCGATGGCACGACGTGTGTCGAGCTGCTCGACCTCGGCGATTCGGTGCAGATCGCGGTCGAAGATCGTGGGCCGGGCGTTCCCATCGAGGAGCGCATCGTCATCTTCGATCGGTTCTCGCGTGGCGGGGCGGGAGGGCGGCGCGGCAGCGACAGCGGCGTCGGTCTCGGCCTGTCACTGGTCACCGAGCACGTCCACCTGCACGGTGGGCGCGTCTGGGTCGAAGACCGCGCGGACGGTCAGAGCGGCGCGCGGTTCATCGTCGAGTTGCCACTCGATCCCGAAGTCGGACTCGACCGCCAACTGGAGCGTGTGGTCGGAGGCCAACCATGACCCGACGCGTTCTCGCCGCACTCTTTGTAACGCTGTCGGTGATGGCCGCGGCATGCAGCGTGCCGCGCGACGACAACGCCCGCATCGTGACCAACCCCCAACGCAACACCATCGCACCGGTGACTACGTCGAGCGTCGACGCGCCCCGCACCCAGGCCAAGGTGTATTTCGTCCGCACGTCCGACAAGAAGCTCGAAGGCATCATGACCGGCGTCAAGATGCCGGTCGACGCGTCCGCCTTGCTCGAAGCGTTGATCGTCGACGGGCCGCAGGAGAGTCGCCTCGAGTCCAAGATCCCGAAGACGGTCACCTTTCAGGTCGTCGACAGCCCGACCAAGAACGAAAAGATCGTCATCCTGCCCAACTTCGACGTGCGCAACGTCAATCGCAACACGCTCATCCTGGCGTTCCAACAGATCGTGTTCACCTTGACCGGACTGCCCGACGTCGACAGCGTGCAGTTCTCCGTGCGTAACGGGCTGTACCCGGTGCCGTTGAAGAGCGGCGACAAGCCGACCGGCCAAGGGGTGCGGCCGTCCGACTACGACGCCGAGACCGTCTATACGACGACGACCTCGACCTCGACGATCCCGCCGACGACTCCTCCGGCGCCGACCACACCCGTGCCGTCGAGTGCGCCCGGCAGCTTGGCGCCCGGCAGCTTGGCGCCCGGCGCGTCCGCTCCGGGAGCGTCCGCACCGACGTCGGGCGCGACTGCCACATCGCGTTAGCTCGGCAACGCGCTACGCGAAGAACACTTTGGCGGCGTCGAGCAGTATCGGGTCGACGACGCGTACTTTGCCCTTTATCTCGGACAGCGGGACGCGTTCGATCAAACCACCGCGCAACGACATCATCATGCCGAACGCACCGTCGTGTACGGCTTCGACCGCGGCGACGCCCAGCCACGAGCACAACACTCGGTCGTACGCGCTGGGCGTGCCACCCCGTTGCACGTGCCCGAGAATCGTGACCTTGGTGTCGATACCGGTGCGCCGGCCGATCTCTGCCGCGACGATGTTCGCGATGCCGCCCAGCTTGATGTGCCCATACTGGTCGTGCTCTTCGACACCGATGTCGAGGGTGCCTTCGACCGGACGCGCCCCTTCGGCGACGACGACGATCGTCGCGTAGCGACCGCTCTCGTGACGGCGCACGATCGAACGACACACCACGTCGATGTCGAAGGGCTCTTCGGGTACGAGCGTCAGCGCGGCGCCGCCGGCGATGCCGGCCCACGTTGCGATGTGGCCCGTGTGACGACCCATGACTTCGACGACCATCACGCGGTTGTGCGACTCGGCGGTCGTGTGCAACCGATCGATGGCTTCGGTCGCCACTTCGACGGCGGTGACGAAACCGAAGGTGAGATCAGTGCCTTCGATGTCGTTGTCGATCGTCTTGGGCACACCCACCACCGGCAGGCCCAGAGCGAACAGCTCGGCGGTGGCTGCGAGCGTGCCCTCGCCGCCCACGCTGATGATCGCGTCGATGCCGTTGTCGGACATCGTCTGGCGCACGCGTTCGACGCCGTTGGGCACGCCGAACGGTTGCACCCGCGAGGTGCCCAACATCGTGCCACCGCGGGGCAAGATGCCGCGCACGCGCTCGATGTCGAGGCGCATCCAGCGATCCTCGATCACGCCCAACCAGCCGTCGTGGAAGCCGATCACCTCGTCGCGATACGTGCGCTCGGCCTTGCGAACGATCGCGCGGATCACTGCGTTGAGTCCCGGGCAGTCACCACCTCCGGTGAGCACACCGATGCGCATCTGGTCTCCTTCTTTCGGGGTCGCTCCGCGCTCTGTCTTGCTTCCCGCTCGGAAACGGCCGCTAGGGCCGGGTCGCTCGGGCCCTCACACTACGCTGACCACCCGCATGACCGTGATCACGATCGACGCTGGCACCACCGGTGTGCGCGCGTTCGCGGTCGATGACGAGGGCCTTCCGATCGCAAGCGCGTATCGCGAACTCGCCCAGCACTATCCGCGTCCGGGCTGGGTCGAACACGACGCCAGCGAGATCTGGCAGCTCGCGCTGACGGTGCTCGACGAAGTCGCCCGCGCCATCGCCCGCCCGATCGCGGCCATCGGCATCACGAACCAGCGAGAGACGATCGTCGCGTGGGACCGGCATACCGGCCGGCCGCTGCACCGCGCCATCGTTTGGCAGGATCGGCGCACCGCCGATCGTTGTGCCGAGCTCGAACCGCATCTGACCGACATCCGCGCGCGCACCGGCCTCGTACTCGATCCCTACTTCTCCGCGACGAAGATCGAATGGTTGCTGCGCAACGGTCATGTCGATCGCGGCGAGCAGCTCGCGTTCGGCACGGTCGACACCTGGCTCGCCTGGAACCTCACCGGTGGTGCGTCGTTCGTGACCGATCCGTCCAACGCGTCGCGGACGATGTTGTACGACATCCGCGCCCAGGGTTGGTCACCCGAACTCATGGCGCTCTTCGACATCCCACGTTCGGCGATGGCCGATGTCGTGCCGTCGACCGCGGTCAGCGGCACGACCGTCGCTTTCGGCGCGCTGCCGGCGGGGATTCCGGTGGCGTCGATGTTGGGCGACCAACAGGCCGCGCTCTTCGGGCAAGCATGCTTCGAGCCGGGTATGGCCAAGAACACGTATGGCACCGGTTCATTCGTGTTGATGAACATTGGCGGCGTCTGTCCCCCGCCGGCCGATGGGCTGTTGACCACCGTTGCGTGGCAACTCGCCGACGAGTCGTTCACTTACGCGCTCGAAGGAGCGATCTTCGTGACCGGTGCCGCCATCCAGTGGTTGCGCGACGGCATCGGCATGATTGCCGATGCTCGGGAGATCGGCCAACTGGCGGAGTCGGTGGCCGACAGCGGCGGCGTCGTGTTCGTCCCCGCGTTCACCGGCCTCGGCAGCCCGTGGTGGGACCCTCATGCGCGCGGCATGATCATCGGCTTGACCCGCGGCAGCGGACGAGCCGAGTTGGCCCGGGCGTGCGTCGAGGCGATGGCGTTCCAAACGCGCGATGTCGTCGACGCCATGGTCCGCGCCAGTGGGCGGCCGCTCGCCGAGTTGCGCGTCGACGGCGGCGCATCGGTGATGGACCTGTTGCTGCGGCTACAGGCCGATCAACTATCGGTGCCCGTCGTGCGCAGCACCAGCGCCGAGACGACGGCGCTCGGCGCGGCCTACGCCGCGGGTGTCGGGTGCGGGCTGTGGACCATCGACGACATCGCGCAAGGCTGGCGACCCGGCGCGCGCTTCGAGCCGAGCGGCGCTCGTCATCGCGCCGATGCCGACCACGCCCGCTGGCGCCGCGCCGTCGAGCGTTGCCGCGCGTGGGCCGTCGACGACTGACCCTCTCACGGCCGAGCGTGGTCGACAGGGCGACGCGGCGCGGGCAATATGCGCAGATGAACAGTCCGACGCACGCAACCCTGGCGACATTTCGTATGGATCTCTCACGGGAGACCGAGCAGCGCGAGGGACTGAATCGATTGATCGTGCCCGGCGTTCGCTCCTCCCCCGGCTTCGTGACCGGCTGTTGGACGTTGGATCGTGCCGCCGGCGAGAGCGTGGTCCTCGTCACGTTCGATTCGATCGAGGCCGCGAGTGCGTTCGCCGACAATGTGCGTGCGAATGCGCCGCATCAGATGGCGGTGGGCATCGAACTCGTGTCGCTACGCATCGTCGAAGTGACCGCGAGCGCGTAGCTTTCGACGTGCAGCACGAAGCGCAGACCTCTGCACCTTGGTCGCGCCTACGCTGACCGTTTGCCGTCGCGGACCTCGTCGATCCCCAGTAAAACGCTCGGTCCGCTTGCTCGTTGTTCCTAGCGCAGTTTCCCGCATAGTCGAGGCAAACTGCGCCGAGAACAGTTCGACCGAACGGATCGACCTCGCGAACCTCGTCCATTCTCAATCTGCCCCCTGCGGCCCTCGGTCCTCGGTTCTCGCTGTCAAACGTCGCAATATGTCCCACGTTCGACAGCGAGAACCAGGCAGACGTTCGACCGCACAACCGCATCTGCAACCTCGTACTGCTCTGTACCTCCGCGGCGCGCGTGCCAGCGCACGTCACAACAACCTGACGGTGCGACAAAACGTCCCCGCGGGGACGTCGCGCGCGCCAACTACCAAGAGCCGAGGCGGCGGTCGACGATGCGCGCGATCGCAGCACAGCGCCGCCGTTCGCGCGAGCGAAATGCGTGACCTTCGCGGCCGACGAGCAGAACGAGTTCGCTGCGAGCGAGCGGGGCCGCGACCGTGTCGTCGGGACCCGATCGACCGGCGGATACCATCGCCGAGCTCTGGCTGCCGTGCGCGAAAGCGGCCAACCATTCGTTGGACGGCGGCGTGCCGACACGCGCCACGATGGCCGCGCTGCGATCGCCGTCGCGACTGGCATCGGACACGTCGACGATGGCCCCCCACGATGCGTTTACGCCGCCGGCGGTGACGGCGCAGAGACCTTGGATCATCGCATCGCGCTGCTCGCGCGGATCGAGGTCGAGCAGATCGGCGACACTCTCGAGCGCCGCGATATCGGGATCGACGCTGTCGGGCGTGACGGTGACGACCTCCTCGACATCGACGCCGTCGACTTGTTGGATCTCGGCGACGAGCAAGTCGGTCAACGAAGCGTTGGGTAGCGCGACGACGAGATCGTCGATGGCTCGCCCCGCGCCCCGTTCGAGGATCTCGATACCGATGACGTCGCCGCCCACGCTACCGATGCGGCTGGCGACCGAGCCGAGTGCGCCAGGCCTGTCGGTGAGCCACACGCGCACCCGCACCACGACACCCGCATTTGTCGGTTGATCTTGTGAAGTCACCGTCGAGTCAGCCCAACTTCGTCAATGCCCGCCGCAGGTTGCGGATGGCTTGCGAGGTGCGCTGCTCGTTTTCGATGAGCGCGAATCGTACGAACCCTTCGCCGCCGGGACCGAACCCCATGCCCGGCGAGACCGCGACGTGCGCTTCCCGCACCAACATCTTGGCGAACTCCAACGAACCCATCTCGACATATGGCTCGGGCAGGGGCGCCCACGCGAACATCGTCCCCTTCGGTGGCTCCATGTGCCAGCCGATGCGGTCGAGCCCTTCGCATAGCGAGTCGCGCCGGCCTTGGTAGATCTCGCGGACGATCTTGGGATGATCGGGCGCTTCGTTCATCGTGACGGTGGCGGCGATCTGTATCGGTTGGAACGTGCCGTAGTCGAGGTAGGACTTGAGCTTGCCCAGCGCGGCGATGACCTCGGCGTTGCCGACGGCGAACGCCACGCGCCAACCGGCCATCGAGAAGGTCTTCGTCATCGAGTAGAGCTCGACCGCCACGTCTTTGGCGCCGGGCACCTGAAGGATCGACGGCGGCAGGTAGCCGTCGAAGCCGATCTGCGCGTACGCGAAATCGTTGACGACGAGCACCTCGTGCTGGCGGGCGAAGTCGACCACCTTCGTCCAGAACTCGAGATCGACACAGGTGGTCGTGGGGTTGTGCGGGAAGGACAGGATGATCACACGCGGGCGGGGCCACGAATATTCGAACCGCTCCTGCAGCACGTCGAAGAAATCTTGGCCGGTGCCGAGCGGTAGCTCGTTGACCTGAGCCCCGGCGAACAACGGGCCGTACTTGTGGATCGGATACGACGGCACAGGAACGAGGGCCGTATCGCCCGGCTCGAGCAGCGTCCACATGAGGTGGGACAACCCCTCTTTGGCGCCGATGGTGTTGATCACCTCGGTGTCAGGGTCGAGCTCGACCCCGAACTCGCGGAGATAGAGGTCGGCGACGGCCTGGCGCAGCTTGGGGATGCCGCGGCTGGCCGAATAACGGTGGTTGCGCGGGTTGTTGGCGGCTTCGCACAGCTTGTCGACGGCGATGTCGGGCGACGGCAGGTCGGGATTGCCGAAGCCGAGGTCGATGACGTCGGCACCGCCTCGACGCATCTCGACCTTGAGGCTGTCAATGATCGTGAACACGTACGGCGGCAGGTTGCTGATGCGGCGGAACTCCATGGCGTAAGGCTAATCGGCGCCGGACGGGGCTCCTGATCAAATTGTCGGGTTCTCGACACGTCCTGCCGCGCCCTGCGCCGCCAGCACCGCACCCAACGCACCGGCCCGTTCGCCGAGTTCGGCCAAGACCACCGGCACCGCGGGACGGTAGGCCGCGCCCACGACACGGCGCTGCGCCGCGGCTTCGACACGCGACCGCAGCGGTTCGCCCAACTCGCTGACACCGCCACCGAGGATCACACGCTGCGGGTCGAGCACCATGATCAGGTTGGCCACGCCGATCGCGACCTGCTCCGCATACGCATCGAGCACCTTCAGCGCCGCGACGTCGCCGGTACCGATCGCGGTCGACACCGTTTCGCCGGTGACGGCCTCGGCGCTGCCGGCCAGCGCCACCAACGACGGCGCCGTGCCGTCGAGTGCGGCCTGCCGGGCCAGCACCCCGAGCCCGGTGCCCGACCCGTACATCTCCCACGCACCCGCGAGACCCGTCACGTGCCGCGCGCCGCCGCGGTCAACGGTCATGTGCCCTGCTTCGCCGGCGAACCCATTGGCGCCCCGGACGAGGGCGCCGTCGATCATGAACTTGGTACCGATACCGGTGCCGAGGCCGACCATGACGAGGTCACGGCTGCCGCGCCCGGCCCCCAGCCGTGCTTCGGCCAACGTCGCCGTCGTCAGGTCGTTCTCCACCACGACCGGGCACCGCAGCGCGTCGCTCAACCGCTCGGCGAGGGGCAACTGCACCACGTCGGCGAGATGCGGCGAATACTGCACGACGCCGCGGCGATCGATCAGCCCGGCGATGCCCACCGCCAATGCGGTGACCCTTTGTTTGCAATCGTGCTCGAGCGTGCGCACCAACGCGACCAATGACTCGACCAGCGCATCACCCGCTGTCGGCGTAGGTACGCGGCATTCGCCGAGAACACCGATGTCGGTGCCATCGGCACTGGCGGCAACCGATGCAACAGAAGCCGCGAGGCCGAGCATCTTGGTGCCGCCTACATCGACACCGATCAACATTTCCGGAAGTCTACGCGGCCCGCGCTATTGCGTGAAGGCAGCACCCGAAGGGCTGAAGAAACCCGTGCCGGTGACCACCATCGCGTTCGGCGAAAGGTTCAGCGCCACCCAGTCGGCGATGTCGGCCTCACTGGTCAGGTAGAGCAACTGCGTACGTTCGGCCGTGCGATTCACGCGATGCAGCAACGACACCCTGATGTCGCTGTTCATGCCGGCGAAGCAGTCGTCGAGCAACAAGGGCAAGGGTCCGGCCAACGAGTGGGGCAACGATGCGAACGCACGCCTTTCGATGTACTCCCCCAGCACCGTCGACTCATCGTGCGCGCCACCCATTGATTGACGGCTGCTGCTGACGATGGGCGACTCGTCGCGCATCGCAGCTTCGACGCGCGACACTCGCGCCAGCGCGGCTCGCTCCATCGTCGTTGCGAGATCGAGCAGTTCGAGCTTGGCCGCGTGTTCGGCGGACGTTCTACGCTCGCTCGCAGCCGCCGCGGTCGAGACGACCAGCAGACGAGTGATCTCACCGAGCGCGGCGCGATGGCGGGCGACCCGTGCCACTGCTTCGGCGATGGCCGATCGAGCGGACCGCACGCGTGCATTGCCGGACAAGCGTGAGTCGTCGTGCGGGCCGAGGGTTTCGATGCGATCGAAGGTCGCGCGCGCTTCGGCCATCTCGACCTCGGCCTCTTCGATGTCGCGCTCGAGCTCTTGTCGATGCGCGTCGACCGCGTGCGCGTCGGCAATCCACTGCTCGGCATATCCGCACATCTCTTCGAGCTGGGCCCCGTCGTCGTACTCGATCCCCACCGCGGCGAGTTCCGCCACGAGCCGCTTGTGCGCGTCCGCGGCGGTCGCCGTCGACCGTGTCGGGTCGACGCGAAGGTTGCGCAGCGCCATCTCGAGATCGTCGACATCGCCGACGAGGCTGCGGGCTTCGGCGTACACGATGTCGATCTGATCGAGCGTCGCCACGAACTCGGCATCGGCGTCGAGTACCGAGGACACCGCCGCCCACTGTCGTTCGAGCCGCGCAACTTCGGCTTGCAGTTGATGCACCCGCAGCTTCGCGTCCTTGGTCGAATCGAGCATCCGATCGCCCATGACAAAGGACGACCACGTTGGGAACCCCAGTCGATCGAGCACCGCTTGCTGGTTCTCGATCGCGATCTCGAGTTGACGTTTCGCACGGTTGCCGCCGAGGCGACCGGTGGCCTTGCGTTCCGCCTCGAGCAATGCCTCGTGCGTGGTCTCCAATTCGCGAATGTCGTCGTCGGTGAGCGTCCGCGGCTTGCTGCCCACCTCGGCCACGACGAGTTCGTGGCGCGCGGCATCGAGGCGATCGCTGATCGCGCTCACGCTGCCGTCGCCGGTCGCGTATCGCTCTTCGATCTCCGCGAGTTGCTCGCGTAGTTTGACCCACTGGTCGGCCAAGTCGATCGCTCGGCGCGATGCGACAGGCCCGGGCCGCACGGTCTGCAACGCGTCTTCGAGCGCGCTGACTACGCCGGCGCTCGGCAGATACGGCAGGCTCGCCAACGATTCGTGCGCGTTCGCAAGATGCACTTCGAGTATCTCGATGCGACTCTTCACCGTGTCGATCGTGTCCGCGCGCACCACTCCGAAATCGGCCCCGAGATCGAGCTCCACTTGGCGGGCGAGATCGAACGCTCCGCGCAACGCGGCAACGCATCCCGGATCAGCCGCGGCACGCGCCTGCTCGAGCGCGGCCACGATCGACTTGCGCGCTTCGACTGCGGCAATCTCATCAGCGCGTACGCGTTGGATCGAATCGTTGAGCGCGTGCAGCGATGCGACCGCGGCCTGATGCTGACGCTTGGCCTTGACGAGTTGGTCGGGCAGGTCGACCGCGCTCGGCGGCGCGTCGCTCTTGCCCGCGGTCACGCCCATACGCGGCTCGAGCAGATCCTGCGCACGGATGACCGAGTTCACCACTTGGATCGGCGCGGGCACACGGCGGTAACCGGGTCCGACATCGATCAACGTGCCGTCCATGTCGACCTGCGCGAAGACTCCGGCGCTCTGCCCGTTGACCATCAGCGACAGCGCTTCGGCCAGGAACGACCGGGCTTCGGGCGTCAAGCCGAACACCACCGTCAGGCGGGGGTGGAAGGTGAGGGTCGAGTTCGGATCCTCGACGAGGCAGAGGCTGACGAGACGCATGGCTGGCCGTACCATCGGCGTTCTGCACGCGGAAATAAAGGGGTTGCCCCCGAACTGCGTGCCCTATTTCTTGCGCGGCTTCGGCCTGGTTGAAGCCGTCTTTCGGGTCGTGGCCGCCTTCTTCTTGACCGGCGTCGCCCGTGACTTTGGCGCGGCTCGTTTGGCCGGCCGCTTGGCGACGGGGGGGCCGCCGGCGCGGGACCCGGGCGACGGGCTCGGCGGCCGCTCGCCGGGCGGCTCCGCCCTTGCGGCTGGCGCCGGCGAAGCCGCCGGTGCGGCGGCGCTGTCGAACCCGAAGCCGGCCGCCATGGTGCTGGCGAGCCGGGTGGCGTCACCGATCCAGGATTCGGCGAACGATCGTCCCGTGGTCGCCAGGCGTTCGAGTCGCTCCCGGTCGGCGACCGCCGCCTCGGCGAGATCGAGGACCGTGCGGAACACGCTGATCGCGACCAATGCCGAGTGTTGTGCCCATTCGACCGGATCGCGTTCCGCGTCAGCCGACACGCATCGCTCCGAACCGGCGCGGCCGCGCCGCGACGGCGCGCCCTCTAGACACCGGCACGCGCCTCGACGGCGGTCTTCAATTCGTCGAGCGCGGTGTGCATGATGCGGGCCTCGGCCCGCCGTTTGACGAAACCGGGGAGCGGCACGACAAGATCGACCGACAAGTAGTAGGTCACTTGCGTGCTGTTGGGATCGTCAGGAATCGCCGCGAACTCGTATTCGCCGTCGAGTCGGGTCATCAGGTCGCCGCGCATCAACCGCCACGACACCCGCAGCGGGTTGGAGCCGTAGTTGTAGCGCAGCGCGTAGAGCGTGCTGCGACCCATCGCCGCCGCACGGAACTCGACCTCACCACCGCGACCCTCGTCGGTACGGGTCAACACCGTCGCCGACTTGATGTCGCTCGCCCACGCCGGATAGCGCTCGAAGTCGACGGCAACGTCGAAACAACGCTCGGGGCTGGCGTGAATGATGGCGCGCTGTGTTGCTTGATCCGACATCGAACTCCGAGGCTAGTACAGCTCGCGCCGGAAAATCCCCGCCCTATTCATTGGCCCGCCGAAGACCGGCAGCCCCGTCAACCTGGTTCTTCGTCCTCGAGGTCGACGGGCGCGGGCGCGGTTTCGGCGGCGACGACCTCGGCCGGGCCGCCGGTCTTTGGCGGGAATGTGCCCCCCACCGAGCTCCACAGGCCGCACAGTGCAAGACCGAAGAGCGGCACGAGCACACCGAAGGCCAGCGACGTGTAGGGCCGCACCGACGCGGTGGCCAAGGCGACCACGATCTGCACGGCAAGCGCGGAGTAGAGCGAGCGGCGCACCGGCAGCGGCGCCACGCCGCCCATCATCAGGTAGATGCCGGCCACGGAAATCACTTCGAAACGGCTGCGCGCGATCGAACGCAGATAGGCGACGAGGAAGAGGAGCATGCCCAAACCGAAGAGCGCCAGCGCGATTGTCACGGCGACGACGCGGAGCAACGTCGTCGGCCAGATCGCCGTGAGGATTGCCGTCAGCGAGAACACCGCGGTCGCCTGCCACGCGAAGGAGAGAATGCGCCGGCCCGCGACACCCGTCGGTACGAAGAAGCTCATACGACCGCATCCAATGCTGCGGCGAGGCGCTCGGTCAAAACGTCGTAGCGGAATTCGCGCACCGCCCGCGCTCGGGCGGCTGCGCCCATGCGTTCGCGCAACGTCGGGTCGAGCAAGAGTTCGACCAGTGCCGCCGACACCTGTCGCACGTCGGTCGGCGGATCGATGACGAAGCCGGTGCGCCCGGCCTCGACTGCCTCTGCCGCACCGCCGCTGGCGCCGGCGAGTTGCACGACCCCGGAGGCCGCGGCCTCGACGAAGACGATGCCGAAACCCTCTTGCTCGAGCCCGCCCCAGCGCACGCGGCACAACATGGCGAACACGTCGGCGCAGCCGTAGAGCAAAGGCAGCGCGGCGTCGGGAACCCGGCCGAGGAAGACCGCCGGCACGTCGAGCTCGGTCGCCATCCGCTCGAGGCGGGCGCGGTCTCGTCCCGCGCCGGCGATGGCCACGGCAATGTCGGGCACCGACGCCCGCGCCCGCGCTGCCGCTCGCAACATGGTGTCGAAGCCCTTGCGGGGCACGAGACGGCTCACCGCGAGTACCAGCGGTCGCCCGACGGGGAGCCCGAGATCGAGACGGGCGTCGTCGATCTCGTCGTGGGTCAGTGGGCGAAAGCGGTCGACATCGACGCCCGGCGGGACGACCACCACCGGCAACGCCGCGCCGGCAACGCGGGTTGCTTCGTCGGCGGGATAGGAGCCGGCCGCCACCACGATGCGGGCGCCGCGCAACACATGTCCCAACACTTGGCGCAGGGCGGGTAGGCGCGCTGGCACCGTGACCTCGGCGCCGTGCAACACGACGCCGTAGGGATGCCGCAAGTGCGGACCGATCGCACCGAGGGGCACGGCGGGGTCGAGCATGACGAGCGACGCATCGAGCTCGTCGGCCAGCTTGTCGATGCGGCGCGCCAGCCATGGGTACGGCAAGAGCACCGGCTCGGGCGAACGGATGATGCGAAACGGTTGCGCGCGATCGAACTCGGCCGCCCCCCGATGGGGCGTGCAGTAGACCACGAACGAATCGGCCGGCAGCCGTCGCCACAGCTCCCAGAGATACGACTGGATGCCGCCGATCTTCGGCGGGAAGTCGTTGGTGACCAAAAGATGTCGCGTCATTGCCGCGCCGATTCGCCGGGCCGTGTCACGAGAGGGTGCTCGCGTAGAGCTCAGCGCGTACCAAGGGATCGGTATCGTCGCGCACCAACGCCAACAAGTCGTGGCACTCGCCGCGCCGCGCCGCCCACACGGCGTGCGCGCGCAACAGCGCCCGTTGGTGTACCAGATACCGCTGCAGCGCATCTCTTGCTCGGGGCGTGCGCTGCGCGGCATCGTCGGCCATCGCGTTGCCGAGGATGATCAATGCGTTGCGGCGCAACGTATTGACGTCGCGGTCGTGGATGTACCAGCTGTCGAAGCGGGCCGCGAGCTCGTCATCGGATGCACCGAGCACGTCGAGCGCCAATGCGTAGGCCACCGACTCGGCTTCGGCCGGCGCCACCGAATAGTCGGCGCGACGATTGGGCGGACACACCTCTTGGCAGTCGTCGCATCCGTAAAAGCGGTCGGCCAGTGCGATGCGATATTCGGACGGGAACACACCCGGTGCCTGGACGTGCCACGCGAGGCAGCGACGGGCGTCGACCACACCCGGTGCGACGATCGCCGCAGTCGGGCACGCGTCGATACACCGCCGGCACCCACCACAACCGTCGGCAACCGGCGCAGGATCGTCGGCAACGAGCCGCGCATCAGTGATCACGGAACCGAACACGAACCAGCTGCCCGCACCGGGCAACAACACGTTGGCGTTCTTGCCGTACCACCCCAGCCCGGCGCGCACGGCCGCGGCGCGGTCGACGAGACAGTTTTCGTCGGCGGCGACGATAGCGCGATGGCCGTCATGGCGCAGTCGATCGACCACGGGCGCGAACGCCGAGCGGATCATGTCGTAGTAGCCGCGCCACGCAAACGACGCCACGCGCATCGACGGGCCGTCGGACGCCACCGGTTGCTGCGGCGGCTCGCGCCGGTAGAACAGCGCGCCCACGATCAACGACTGTGCGCCGCGCACCGTGAGCGACGGGTCGGTCGAGCGCTCGGGGTTGCGGTACGTGAACTGCATGCCGCCGTCGTAACCCCGCGCCTTGCGTGCCTCGAGTGCCCGGCGCGCATCGACGAACGGAGTGGCGCCGCAGACGCCCACCGCGTCGAGCCCACCGGCGCGCGCTACGGCGATGAGCTCGTCGACGTAGTGACGCGGCAGCAACGGTCCGGCCGCACCTAGATGGTGATCGTGCTGCAGATCGTGGTGCAGGTCGTGGCTCACCTCCCCATCGTGGCACGGTGACGAAGGCGCGGAACCAGCCCGGCCTCACCAAGGAGCCGAATCGCCCGCATCTCGGCCAGATCGACGACCAGCGCCGCTCCGGGATCGGCAGAGACGACGAACGAGACGACGCAATCGGCGCAGGTGTCGGTGTCGTGCATGGCGCAAGTGTCGCAATCGATGACCATGCGAACACCTTAAACAGGGGGTGTGACAGGCTCAGCGTACGAGTGCGAGCAGTTGCTGCACCGAGATCACATTGGCGCCACCCACACGGGCCGCGTCACGCACGCGGCGATCGTTCGACGCCACGATCACGACACGATCGATCGGTAGCTCGTCGACCATCGCCAGCACGACATCGTCGGCCTCGACATCGGTCGGCGAAAACCGTACGTGCACGACGCTGCGCCGGCGGCGCCCCGGTGTGATCACGTGATCCTCTCCGTCGAAGATCAAGTACGCCTCGAGACCGATGACGCGAGCCGTCAGATCGTTCATCAATGCGAGCAGCCGATCGCGCTGCTGCTCGAGGGTCAGCTCGGGCCATGACGACAACGTCGCGTTGTAGCCGTCGACGAGCAACACCGCGCCAGGGCGCGTCACCAAGTGCTCTGCCCCCGCTACCGAATCGTCGACGATGCCACTGGGCATGCGCGCCGGTCGCCGTCGCGCCAGTCGACCGGTCGCGGCCGCGGGCTTCGGCTCACGGCCGAGGCGCTCTCCGAGTTCGCGATCGAGTGCGTCGGCATCGGCCGCCGCCGCGCGCGCCGACGCCGCAACCGCGCGCGCGAGCCGCTGCAACTCACGGTTCTCGCGCGCGTTGACCGGACCGAGTGCCTTCTCTTCGAGTTCGCGAACTCGGTCACGAAGACGACGGCGATCGTCGTCGCGTCTTGTCATCGTGTGTTCGAGCTTCGCCTGCGCGGCGCGCACTTCTTCGAGCTCGGCGCGCAACGTAGCCGCTTCTTTGCGGATGGCGTCGCGCTCGCGCTGCATCGCCCGCAAGTCGCCGCGCACGGCGTCGACCCGCTCGGTTTGACGGACGAGTTCGCCTTCGAGCGCCGCCGCTTGTTCGGTTGCCCGCTGCGCCGCGCGCTCGGCGCCGCTCAACTTGCGTTGCAGCGCTTTGGTGTCTTGCCCGGTTGCCGGCATCGGGTCGTCTTCGAGATATGCCGCCAACTGCTCACGCCATTCGGGTGCCTGCAGCAACCACAACACCGCAGCGCGCCCGACGTCGCGTTCGTCGACTACCTCGGCGACGCGTTGGCGAAATGCGGCATCACCGTGCACGGCGATCGCGACAGAATCGAGCGCGGCCTTCGGCAATTTGCGAAATTTGAGCAGCGGACGCAACGCCGCGGGCGGTGCTTCGTCATCGTCGTCGCGGGCGACTTCGATCGAGCGCTCGAGCGCCTTGGTCAACAGCCCGCGTGCCACCGCTCGACGAACGAGTGCGACCTCTTCGTCGAGACCGAACTCGACTTCGCCATCGCCGCTCAGCCCGCCACCTCGGCGGTCACCTCGATGACCGACGCACCGGTACCGCACCAACGGCAGGAGATGTCGTCGACGCGTTCTTCGAGGACCCGCTCTTCTTCGATCCGCAACTCACCACCGACGGTGTAGTGATGAAAAGCCGAAGTACGACGGGTGGTGACGACGTCGAAACGAGTGAGATTGCCGCACGCCGTGCAGCGATACCGAGCTGAAGCCACGGGGTCACCCTACTAACGGCCACGCCGCCGGGCGGAAACAATTGATCGAACATTTGTGCGCCCGAATCGTTGACGGCGAACGCTCGTTCGACTATTGCTGGTAGGCGTGCTGCTGCAACGATCCTTCGACGACCTCGGCCCCGCTCTCCCCCAGGTGACGTTTTGCGTGCTCGACCTCGAGACCACCGGCGGGTCGCCCCACGATTGCGCCATCACCGAGGTCGGGGCGGTCAAGGTGTGCGGCGGCGAACCGCAGGGCACGTTCCAGACGCTCGTCGACCCGGGCTGCACGATCCCTCCCGAGATCACCGTGCTGACGGGCATCACGCAGTCGATGGTGACGCGCGCGCCGCGCATCGCCTCGGTGCTGCCCTCGTTGCTCGAGTTCATCGGCGACGCCGTCATCGTCGGCCACAACGTTCGCTTCGACCTCAGCTTCCTCAACGCCGCGCTCACCCGCCACGACCGCCCCCGGCTCACGAATCAATGGGTCGACACGTGCTCGCTGGCGCGGCGTCTGCTCCGTGACGACGTGCCCAACTGCAAGCTCGACACGCTCGCCACCCGCTTGCGACTCGATCACCGGCCATCGCATCGCGCGCTCGATGACGCGCTCGCCACTACCGACCTCTTGCACGTGCTCATCGAGCGAGCCAGCGGTCTCGGTGTCACCGGCCTCGACGATCTGATCGCGCTGCCCACCCTTGCCGGCACCGCGCATGTCGCCAAGCTCAAGTTGACCGATCGATTGCCGCGGTCGCCCGGCATCTATGTCTTTCGCGACGTGCGGGGCGAGGTGCTCTACGTCGGCAAGGCCTCCAACTTGCGGTCACGCGTTCGGTCCTATTTTTCGACCGACTCACGGCGCAAGATCGGCAATCTTTTGCGCGAGCTTGCGCGCATCGACCACACCGTGTGTCGCGGCGCGCTCGAGGCCACAGTGCTCGAGTTGCGGCTCATCCAGCAGCACGCGCCGCGCTACAACCGCGTCGGCCGCCGGCGTGCCGCGCCGGTATTCGTGCGGCTCACCGACGAGCGGTTCCCTCGGCTGTCGACCGTGCGCAAACCGCCCCCTAGTGGCGTCGCCGCCCTTGGTCCGCTCACGACCGGCCACGCCGCTCTCGTGATCGAAGCCATCGAGACGGTCGTGCCGTTGCGCCGTTGTTCTGCCCGGCCCGAGCGCAACCCTCGCGAGTCACTGTGTCCCGCCGCGCAACTCGGCGTCGCCACCTGTCCCTGCGCCGGTGCCATCGATGCCGACACCTACGCCGCGCATGTCGAGCGCGTGCGCCGCGGCCTCCACCACGAGCCGGCATTGTTGCTCGAGCCGCTTGCGGCGCGCATGCACACCCTCGCGTCGGCCGAGCGTTTCGAAGAAGCCGCGTCGACGCGCGATCGGGTCGACGCGTTGGCATCGGCACTGTCGCGGCAACGCCGCGTCAGAGGGCTCGAGCAAGGGCAGCGCATGGTGTTCGACATTCGCGGCGAGGGTCGAGTCGAGTTGCATGACGGCTGCCTCGTGATCGGCGGGCGTGACAACGAGCCCACGCTCGAGCTCGAGCACCACGACGATCGCACGCCGATCGAGCGGTTCGACGAACAGCATTGCATCGCCGGTTGGCTCGAACGCTACGCGCCGCGCGTCATGCTCGTGCACTGCGACGGCGGCTACGCCGAGGCCTTGCCGCGCATTCCTTCGTTCACGCCGCGTTGACGATGGTGCGCACGCGATCGAGCACGCGCTGGGCCGATCCGCTGTCGATCGACGCGGCCGCCCGCACGATGCCATCGCGCAAGTCGTGCGCGATCTCGGTGACGACGAGCGCGGCCGCGGTATTGAGCAACACGATGTCGCGCAACGGTCCGGTTTCGCGTTTGAGCACCGCGGCAAAGATCTCGACGTTGCGCGCGGCATCTCCGCCGGCGAGGTCATCGGCAGAGGCGCACGCCAGCCCGACCATCTCGGGCGTCACCTCGTGGTGCCCGATCGTGCCATCGGCGTCGAGCGTCTGCACCAGGGTCGGGCCTGTCAGCGACACTTCGTCGATCGGCCCGTCGCCGGTGACGACCCAGGCGCGGTCGGCCCCGTTGGCCGCCAGCACCCGCACCATCTTTGCGGCCATGGCCACGTCGCCGATACCGATGAGGTAGCGCCGCACCCGGGCGGGGTTGGCCAGCGGGCCGAGGATGTTGAACACGGTCTGGATGCCGATCTCGGCGCGCACCGGCGCGGCAAAACGCATTGCCGGGTGGAAGGTGCGGGCGAAGGCAAAGCCCACGCCGGCCTCGTCGACGCAGCGCGCCACCACCGCGGGAGTCACCTCGACCGGGATGCCGAGCAACTCGAGGAAGTCGAACGCGCCCGACGTGGAGGATGCTTTGCGGTTGCCGTGCTTGCACACGCGGGCGCCGGCGCCGGCCGCCACGAAGCTGGCCATCGTCGACACGTTGAGTGCATGGCGTTGGCGCGCCGGCGCGCCCCCCGCTCCCACGATGTCGATCGCGGTGGCTGTGTATTCACCGAGGTCGAGCGGCGTTGCGGCGCCCAGCATGGCGCGCACCATGCCCGCCATCTCGGCCACCGATTCGCCTTTCATACGCAGAGCAACGATGAACGCCGAGATCTGGGCCGGAGTCGCGTCGCCGCGCAATATCTCGGCCATGGCGGCCTCGGTCTGTTCGGTCGTCAGTTCGCTCGCCTGCGCGAGCGGACGAAGGATGCCCGGCCACCCGCCGAACTCATCGAGGGACATCGGGTCATCCAACGTGATCAAACGTCATCGCGCAAGTCGGTTATCAGCTCCGCGGTGGTCACGTCGCTCAGCAGCGTGGCGTGGCGATAGTTCTGGTGGTCGATCCCGAGGGTCACCGGCGCGGAGGCGAACCGCGCGATCTGGTCGGCACCGAGTGAGAGGTGGACGTAGTGGACTGCCGACGTGATGTCGCTGCGCGTGAGTTGCTCGTCGTGTTCGGAGTCGGCGGTGAGCGACACCCGCTCGGCCTCGGCGCCTTCGCCGATCTGCACGTAGACCGCGCGCTCGACGCCGACCAGCTTGGGCAACCACTCGCGCAGCAGTCCGTCGTCGGTCAGCTCGATGAACATCGTTGCCGACAGATTGCCCGCCTCGGGGATGAGCGGGTTGTAGACGCGCAGCTCGTTTTCGATCTGCGAGTCCGCGTAGAGCCGCTCGATGCGGGCCATCTCTTGGATCTGGAATCGGATCGTGTCGCGGTTCTCGAACACGAGCGTGATGAAGGGGCCCACGCTCACTCGGCGGCGACGCTTGAGTTCGATCACCTGTTTGCGGAAGTCGTCTCGCTCGCGCTCGTAGGCGCGCATATCCGCGATGTCGTCGAGTTTGAGTTTTCGTTTGCTCATTTCGAACCCCCTCGGGCACGTGTGGTCGCCGTTTTGTTGGTCTCGCGCATACGGATGGCGATGGGTTCCTCTGCGATGCCATAGGCCCGGGCGACAACCTGAATCGGGTGCTCGGGTACACGGCCCGTTTCCAACATGATGCCGCCGTTGGCGAGCGAGCAGTCGCCGGCCACGACTTCGCTGTCGGCTTTGACGATGGCATCACGCATCTTCTGAGCGACATCGCGCGCCGCGTCGTAGTTCTCGGCTCGCAAGCCCCACGTGCCGTCGATGCCGGAACACTCCGCCACCACGGTCACCTTGGTCCCCGTGAGCTTGATCAGGTCGCGGCTCCTGAGCCCGACGTTTTGGGCGCGAAGGTGACACGGTGCGTGATAGGTGACCGACGCCGGTACCTCACCGCGGAAGTCGGTATCGAGCGAAGTGCCTTCGGCTTTGTGGATGTCGACGAGGTACTCACAGAGATCTTGCGTGCGTGATGCGACGAACTCTGCATCTGCGCCGCCGACGTAGTCGACATAGTCGTTCTTCAGGATGTAGCCGCACGTAGGTTGGGGCGTGACCACTGTCGCGGGCGCGCCGGCGGCGCTCGCGCGCAATGCGGCGGTAAGGACGCCGATGTTGTGGCGGGCATTCTTGCGGAACCCCTCGAGGTCGCCTTGATGGAGGTGTGGCGCGCCGCAGCACTGCAGGCTGTCGGGCAACGAACAATCGATACGGTTGTGCTCGAGCACCTTCACCATGTCGTGGCCCACACCGACATCTTGATACTCCACGAAGCACGTGGGAAACAGCGTGACGCGGCCCTGCGCGGGCTCCACTGTCGTGCCGGTACTGTTCTCGGCGGCTGCCTTGCGCCGCTTGTGAAACCACGTCGAGAACCGCTGCTTGGCATAGGGCGGCAACACCCGCGCCTGCGAGACACCGACGACCTTCTCCATCGCCTTGCGCGCCATCGACCCCGGATGCGCCAGCATTGCATTGGTCATCGGGGCGGTCGCCGAGTTCACCTTGCCCAAGAGGTCGGCCTCGGCCAAGACGCGATCGGTGATGCGTTCCTTCACGCCGCGCTTGCGCGTCTGGTGCAGCACTTGCTCGGCGCGCATCATCAGCCGGGGGAAGTCGAGCGCCCATTCGTGTTGCCCCGGGATGTAGGGGCAGTTGATGTAGCAGAGCTTGCACTGGAAACACTCGTCGACGACTTGGTCTTGCTCGGCCGTCGTCAGCTTCGCCGCGTCTTGATCGGCGTGCGCATCGATGTAGTCGAACAGCGTCGGGAACGACGTACAGAACTTGAAGCACAGCCGGCAGCCATGGCACAGGTCATACACGCGCGTGAGTTCCTCCCGCAGATCGGATTCGACCAGATACTGCGGATGGAACGGGTCATACGTGGTAGTCATGCAAACCTCGCTTGGCTTTTCGGGCGCGCGCGTCCACGCGGTGGGCGCGTTGCTGTCCGGGTACGCAGCCGCCCCGGCCGAACGACGCGTTCGGGCGCGGGGCGAACTGGATTTTCAATCAGTTTTGGAAGAGTCGAGCGGTGCGCTCAGCTCACAAAGTGGCGAGACCGGCGAGGCCTTGGCTGAAGCGGCCGGCGTGGCTCTTCTCGGCGCGTGCGAGCGTCTCGAGCCATTCGGCGATCTCGGGGAAGTTTTCTTCGCGGGCGGTCTTGGAGAACCCGGGGTACATCTCGGTGTACTCGTAGGTCTCGCCGGCGATCGCGGACTTGAGGTTGTCCTCGGTCGGGCCGACGGGCTCACCGGTGGCGGGGTCGCCAACCTCGGCGAGGAAGTCGAAGTGACCGAACGCGTGACCCGTCTCGCCCTCGGCGACCGAACGGAACAGCGCGGACACATCGGGGTAGCCCTCGACGTCAGCCTTCTGCGCGAAGTAGAGGTAGCGGCGGTTGGCCTGACTCTCGCCAGCGAACGCTTCCTTCAAGTTGTGATGGGTCTTGCTGCCCTTCAGATCCGGCATGTTTTCGGTTCTCCTTGCTGCTCGCAGCAGCGGGTTGCTTATTTGGTTGAGCTAATTGATGGCGGGTTGGGCGGGTTACACAGTGGCGTCGACGGAGGACGAGTCGTCGGCGCATGCGCCGCACAGTCCCCTAACGACGAGGTCGCTGCTCGAGACGAGGAAGCGGCCGCCCAGATCCTCTGGGAGTTGTGACGGCAGCTTGGACTCGATCCATTCTTCGGTGAGATCGACGTAAACATCCCACACCCGGTTGCATCGGGTGCACACGACATGTTGATGCCGATCGACGTTGGTGTCGAAACGAGCCGAGCCGGTGCCGATGGCGAGGTGCGACACGACGCCCATCGTCGAGAGATCGTTGAGCGTTTGATAGACGGTCTTGAGCGACACCGCCGGCATGTGCCGCACCACTTCGGCCCAGATGGCCTCGGCCGTCGGATGCGAACCGGCCGACGAGACCAGTGCCTCGAAGATGCACTGCCGCTGGGGCGTGACCTTGAGACCTTGGGCTCGGAAGTGTTCGATGAGCTGGCCGGACGACTGCACGGGAGGCACCCTAGCTGGGACATTTCCAATTGACAACGATTGTTAGAAGAAAATTCTTGTTGTTCGAGGAAGCGGGTCCCGAGCCATCGCGAGGCTATTTTCGGCGGGGATGACCGACACGAAGCCGATCCCGCTGCTGAGCAACCCATCGGCGCGCGCGGGCGGCGGACGCCCGATGTCGTCGATCGTTCGAGCCCTGCGTTTCGCCGGGCGACATCCGCAGCATCTTGCCGCCCGCTCCCCCGACGAGGTCACCGAGCGCCTTCGCGAATTGATCCTCGACGGAGAGCAACGCGTGTTGCTCGTCGGTGGCGACGGACTCGTACATCACGCCGCGCAGGCAGCAGTGAATTCGCCGTTGGCGCTCGGCATCGTGCCCACCGGCACCGGCAATGACGTCGCGCGTGGTCTGTGCATACCGACGAACGCGGCCGGCGCGATCGGTACCGCGCTGATCGATGAGGTCGCGATTGACGTACTGCGCGTGCGCGAACTCGACAGCGACCAACAACGCATCGTCGTATCGGTGTGCACGCTCGGTTTTTCGGGCGACGTCAACAAGCGTGCCAACGAGTTGCGACGTCCGCGTGGACGTTTCCGCTACACCGCCGCGACCCTGCTCGAGATCAGACAGTTGCGCACGATGGCATTGTCGATCGAGCTCGACGACGAGCCCGCGGTCGAAGTCGACGAGACGTTGGTGGCGATCGCGAACACACCATTCTTCGGTGGAGGGATGATGATCGCGCCCAAGGCCGATCCCACCGACGGCATTCTCGACATGTGCTGTATCGGCAAGGTCGGGCGCGTCGAGTTGCTGCGCGTGTTCCCCCGCGTGTTCCGCGGCAAGCACCTCTCGCATCGTGCAGTGTCGACGCAGCGCGCCGAACGTGTCGTCATACGCCAACGCGACGGCGGTGAGCCGGTGGCGGTGTGGGGCGACGGCGAACCGATAGGTCATCTTCCGATCGAGATCACCGTGGTCCCCGAATCGCTGCCCGTTGCCGGCGCTCGCGTCTTCAAGCCCGGCGGTCCCATCGTCAAGCTCTGATTCGATCGCGATCGCAGTCGCGATCGCGGGTGCGCTTCGGGGCGCAACGGGTGCATACTCATCGCCGGTGGTGAGTCGGCCAGGTGACCGCGGCACGGCAACGTGTCGAGGAAGGTCGGGGCTCCATAGGGCAGGGTGCTGACGTCGAGTCAGTCGGGGTGACCCGCAGGAAAGTGCCACAGAAAACAGACCGCCGATGGCGCCCGGTTCGCCGAGCGCACAGGCAAGGGTGAAACGGTGCGGTAAGAGCGCACCAGCGACCAGGGCGACCTGGCGGCTAGGTAAACCCCACCCGGAGCAAGGCCAAGTAGGGAGCGGGCGGCCCGCCCATTAATCCCAGGTAGGCCGCATAGATGGATGGTCACCGAACCGGTCCTCCGAAAGGAGCCGGGGAACAGAACCCCGCCTATCGGCCGGCTCATCACCGACCACTAGGAGTGATGGTCCAAAATGGCATCTGATCAGGGATTTTACTGTCCAGCGAGTGTTGTCCTGTCCCTGTGGATAACACCCTGTGTGAGATCTGCTGAGGACTGATTGAGGACTGGCGCGTGTTCGTCGGCGTCGCGATCAGCGCGATCTTGGGGGCGATCGAACGGCACAAAGTGCGCGCCCATTTGACGCGATCCTGAGCAAGGTCAGTTGCGGCTGACTGTGAATTGGCCGATCCCTCTATTCGCCCCGAACTCGGGTGTCACGTCGCCCCGGCCGGTCGGTCGCCCCGTTGAACCGAACTTGCCCTCATCACGACATACCAGGCACCTACGTCGGCGGCGGCGACGCCCGCCACATCACACAGACTCGGCGCCAAGGCACGATCATCGACCGGAACGCCGCCATCATGGGAGTCTCAAACTCTAGGACGCGCCCCGCCTCCCGACCTATCGTCCACTGCAGCATGGAGGCAACGTGCATCGATGGCTCGTCGGTTGTTGCGTGGTCATGGCCGTCACCGCGGTCGCCTGTGGCGACTCGCGCGACACCATCGGCGGATCGACGTCGATCGACACGACCATCGTCGCGGCGATCACCGCGCCGTCGACGGCCGACACGCTGCGACCGCCGACGCGCCCGACCACCGTCACGACTACGACGGTCACTGCGGATTGCTCGGCGGCCGGCCTCTCACCCGACCTCGCCGCTCTCGCCGACCGCAATGGCAGCGGTGTGCACTACAGCTTCGGCACTACCGGCGATGCCATCGCCTACTGGCGCCATCTCGAGACCACGAGCGAACGCCCCGCTCCGCTTCGGGCCATCCGGCTGCTGCTCGGCTTACCCTTCGCAACACAGCAACTGTCAGCCACCGCAGTGCAATACGTGTGGCCCACGGCGCAGGTCGCCAACCCACCGAGCCCGCCGCAGCTCCGCGAGATCGCAGACACCGGGCTCTATCCACTTGCAACGCTCGAGCAATGGGTACGCACCGGGAACAACTACCTCGGATACCGGCTCGCCATCACCACAGACGGCGACTGGACATTCTTCGTGAGCGGCGACTGACCGTTTGGAACGCTGGTGCGCTCGTCGAGTTGGGCGCTGTCTCCGCGATCACGAACGCTGTCTCGAGCACAAGTGTCCCGGGCCGTTACGACCTCGACGTCCGATTGCGCTTCGCGCCGATCGGTGCGATTCGCCACGAACCATTCGCCGGTTCGCCCAACAACGCGGCGAAACACGCCGCCGAATCGAAGCGGGGAAGACACAACCAATCGATCGAACCCTCGATCGACACGAGCGCGGCAGTCTGCGGGCGCCGATGAGGGCGTAATCCTCGAGGTGCACAAGGTCGCCGACTCGCTCACGTCATCGCCTGCGCGTTGTTGGGACTAGTAGGCGTATCGAAGGATGGCGGCTACTGGCGCGCCGCCGGGTAGGACATCGTTGTCCACGACGACTACCGCTCCGCCGGCACGGAGTACCCGCGCCGCCATGTCGTCGATCAGGTCGAGATCACCGGTTGCGCGTTCGTCGTGGACAGCGGATATCGCACCGTGGTGCGGGGCCCAGCAATGACCGTCGCGAGGCAACAGCAGCATTTCGATCCGACCTTCGGCCGCGGCCGCGTCGACGTCAGCAAAGCCCTCAACGGTGCGGCCAGTGGCGCGGCTTTGCCGATAGCGGTCATAGAGAGTGGCCCGTCGGGCAGAGATCTGCCCCGCCAGCAATGGCCATGCCTTCTCGTGGAGTTCGAGCGCGCTGAGATGCTCTGGGTTGCCGGCGAGAACTTCTTCGACAACGTGGGGATGCTTGGTCACGCCGCGGTAGATCGGCCCGTAGTACGACACCGCAGCGATGACCAGCGGCGCCGTCGTATCGATAGGGATGTCTGCGAGGCCACGGTCCACGGCACGGAAATACCGCTCGAGCGCGGCCTTGTCGTCCTCGCCGCTACCGCCGCTGCCGTAGAACTGCACCGCGCCGGAAGGTCCTGCCGTGCGAGCCTGGAATTGCTTCTCGGGATCCTCGTGCGCGAGCGCTTCCGCCATGCTGGTGGGCGTGTCGCCGATGTCGACCTGAGCGATTGAATTGCTGTTTCCCCGGAACAGCCTCACCGCGTTCTGGCTGAGCGCCAACACCAAGAATATTTCGGTGTCTGATACCAGCGGGATCAACGGCCGGATGTGGAACTGCGTCGAGACCACTGCGAGCTCTGCGAAAGCGATCGGTGCGCGGAACGCACGGAACACACCCGGAGCAACAAAGACTGCGAGGCCTGCGGACTGATGACGCCAATAGTCGTCGTCCGCGACGAGCTTGTGTGCCGGAGTCAGTAGATTGTCGATGTCTCGTGGACTCCAGCCGAGCACACCCAATTCGCGTTCGCTTGCCGCCAGTAGGTTGCGCAACCGGATCGGGTCCTGCTCGATCGCGGCGCCAGAACGGTGCGCAGGCAAGTAGAGCGACACGCACGTCGCCGGCGAGACACTTGCGAGGCTCTCGAGGTCGCGTCGACTGAACGAGTCGGATGCGTCGACGTGGACAGCGGGAGCGCTCCCCGCGTCGCTGCTCGAGGTATTCACTGGGTCTCCCGCAACGCGCGGTTGTTTCTCGGTTCGTTGCGGTTCTTCGCGTCGGAGATCTGCCGCACCATGTCATCGCGGACCTCGGCGAGCGCGGCGTCGATATCAGTGCGACTCGACGTGGCGACGAGGCGTGGATGACCGGCGAACCACCCTTCGAGAGTCGTTCGCTGGCTCTCCGTGTCGCGTTCTTTAACGCTCAATTGCAGTTTCACCGTGCCGGCGGGGAACGAGCGGAGTCGATCGTCGAGCCGTGAAAGAATCGCTACCACCCGGTCGAACTCGGCGCGTTCGATGCCATGGGCGAGCTGAAGCGTGTCAGCGACCGTAGGTGTGGTCATTGGAGACTTCCTTTTCGATTTGGGTCTGATTCTCAGATCAACGATGACTCGGCGGCGCACAATCGGCGCCCGGGTAGCGTCCAACCGCGTGCCACCGAACTTCGCAGTTCGGCGTCTCGTGACCGTCGTGCAGCTGCGTTACCAAGGGCCGGAGTAACGTTCCCGAACCCCGCCAGAGGCGAAGCGGACACCAACACGGCTAGCGACGGGGCAGCGTTGACCCTATACCCGAACGATCGGAAAGCCGGCTGGTCCGCTTCCTGAGCAATAAGCCTTTCTCCTCCGCGCCGGCCAAATGAGAACTGTCAGCCGATTCGGTTTGGAATGCTTGCCGAGCGGGAATGTGGTCGGCATGACCACTGTCCTTGTTGCCGTCGACGATTCAGACACAGCAGTTGACGTCGCGAAAGGCGCACACCGACTGTTCGGCGACGACGCCAGCTACCTTGTGATGCACGTCGGAGAACACGCCTTCGTAGGGATGACGTGGGGATACCCATACCTGATTGAGTCGCCTGGTCTCATGTACCCAACGAACTGGCCAGGCACCCAGAACACAGTCACTCCCTCCGGCGTCGATCTCGCCGAGCAGCAGGCGACCGACGTCGCCAACGCCGCGTCGATACCTGACGCGACAGCAGTCGGCACCGTAGGTGATCCGGCAACTGCGATCCTTCTCGCCGGCCACGAGCATCACGCCGACGTCATCGTCATCGGATCACACGAACGAAGCTGGTTCACTCGTTTGGTAAGAGGCTCCGTCGAACACGATCTGATTCACGACGCCGATCTCCCGGTACTGATCATCAACGAGCCGCATACCGCAATCTGACGCGGGTTTCGCAGCTTGGCCGCGGGGTATGCTGTGCGGGACACGGCACAAGCCCGAACGTGTCAGGTCAGTTTCTTGCTGGCTCGGGAGCCACGCCCAGGACCCCGGTAGCGCGTCAACTCGTTCACTCTGTCTGGAGGTGTCGTGTCTAGTCTCGAGTCTTCGCCGGCGCTCATCGCTCGTGGTTTCGCGCCCTACGAACATAGGGTCGCTATCTACTCGCATCGCGCGCAAATCTTGTGGCCCGCAACGGCGTGTTGCCGCGAACTAATCGCTCCGTGATGAAGATCCTCATCGGTCTCGACGGTTCCCCTGGTTCGCACAATGCGTTGCGCTGGGTCGCGGAGCATGGCCCCGCGCTCGACGCGCAGATCATTGCCGCACTCGTCGTGCCCCGCAGTGAGATATGGGAGCTCGCCAGCGTCCAGATCGACAGCGGTCCAGCTCTCGCGAGGCGACGCGCGCACCTCGAGGGCGATTGGACAGATCCGCTCCGCGCCGTAGGCCTGCGCGTCACGACTCGCCTGTTGCGCGGCGAGCCCGGCGCACAACTCTGCAAGCTCGCCGAGACGCGAGCTGCCGACCTGCTCGTCATCGGCGCGAAGAGCCACAGTGCGGTACCCCATCTCCTCGGCGGTACCGCCCACAAGGTCGCGAACCACGCACGATGTCCGGTCTTGCTCGTCACCGCACCCGACCGGAAGAAGCGTTGACTACACCGGCCTCGCGCACTGGACCGTCAGCATCGACCGCGCAGGTTGTTGGTGTGCTTGCGATTGGCTCTTGCAGAACCTGATCGATCCCGGGGACGACCTGGCCACGCCGATTTCGTTCTCACTCGCGGCGACGCGAAAGCCCACCGGTTGCGCGCACCCGCGAAGCTGAGGCGCAGGTGAGATTCATACTGCGTCGACGCGTCGGCCGAGCGGACGCCCATCAGTTCGTGTCCCGAGTCGAATGCGCCAGGGTATTTGAGGAGTCGAAATGTCGGTCTGGGACCTGATCACCGACAATGACACTGTCGGCGGAAAACTAGTGACCACTGCGGTCATCGCCAGCGGCGCCGTCGTCGTCGGGACGGCTGCCGGGCGGCTTCTCGCGCGTCGCGCCGATGACCGCTACCGCAAGTACTACACCCGCAAGATCGCCCACTATGTGGCCTGGGTGGTGGCCCTGATCGCGTTAGCGATCCTGTGGCGGCCCTTCGCGGGACAACTTGGTCTTGTTGTCGGTCTGACTACTGCAGGATTGGCGTTCGCGCTGCAGGAGGTCATCGGTGCGCTGGCGGGTTGGTTCAACATCCTCTCCGGATCCATTTTCAAAGTCGGCGATCGCGTACAGGTCGGCGGCGTGCGCGGCGACGTCATCGACATCACGCCGCTGCGCACGAAGGTCATGGAGATTGGTTCTGGCGTCGGCGATGACACGTGGGTCCGGGGGCGGCAGTACACGGGGCGGATCGTGGCGATCTCGAACAAGGCCAGCTTCGTCGAGCCGGTCTACAACTACAGCGCCACTTTCGAATTCATCTGGGAGGAAATCACGATCCCCATCTCCTACAGCGACGACTGGCAAACCGCCGAGCGGATCATCACCGAAGAAGCCGTACGCATCTCCACGTCCAAAGAAGCCGAAGCCGCGATCGCCCAGATGATCCGACGCTATCCGGTAGCGCGCACCGAGGTTGAACCGCGCGTGTTCGTCCGGGCCACCGACAACTACCTCGAGCTCGCGGCACGCTTCGTCGTACCGGTACGCGCGGCACGGTCGCTCAAGGACGAACTCACCCGGCGAATCCTCGAACGACTCAGCGAGCAGGGCATCACGATCGCCTCGTCGACCCAAGACGTCACCATACGTCGCGTCGCGCCCGACGCTCCGTCGACAACCGAAAACATTGACGATAAGGAGATCTAAGCCAAACCGGCGATCGCTGTACGGTCCCGACGTCGATCTCAGTCGACTCGCGAGTTGCCTGTCGGCGGTCGTCCGAGGAAGGCGAGTCCCTGCGCAGACGTGGAAGGCTCACGTGAAAGGCTGTGTTTGCGCCGGCTCCTGGACCCGTCGGTCGCGCACGCGTCCTACGGGATACCTGCCGACTTTTACCGGGTGGTGATTGTTGTCGACGCGACGGCAGTGGTGACGGTGGCGGTGGGCGTCGACGTTGTGGGAGTGATCGAGGTCGTGGTCGACGGGAATGTCGTCGTCGGGACGCTCGAAAGGACACGTCGTTCGGTGTAAAGAACGGTGACGGCAACGGTGCGCGCGAGTTCACTTTGAACTTGTGCGACGAGGTTGTTGGTCGCTGGGGGCTGTGGTGCGCTGATGTCGATGGTGACGGTTGCGGTCGTGACGTTGATCGAGGTCACTTGCGTGAACGGTTGCGTGGCGGCCCACGCGTCGGCCACTCGACGCACACGCGCGGTTTCGTCGAGGGCGGTCGGTCCAGTGTTGCCAACGACGACTTGCTGGCTCCAACGAACGGTCACTTTGGTCTTGGCGCCGACGATGTCGGTGATGGCCGCGGTAAGCGTTTTCGTCGATGGTGGTGTCGACGGCCCGAGGAGGTCGAGCGTGACTTGACTGCCGTTGATCGTGACGTTCGAAACTTGGAAGTCTGCAGCGGATCCGGTGGAGTCGAGCCAAGTGGTGATCGCCGCCTCTACGGCGGCGCGCTGGGCCTCGGCGGGGGTTGTCGTCGCGTTGGATGGCGGGGCCGCGGCGTTTGGCACGGCGCTACGTTGCGTCCAACGTACTTCCACGACGGTGCTCCGGCCGAGCGACTGATCGAGTATCGAGGCCAGACTGTCGGTCGGCGGAGGCTCGACCGGTCCCGCGACATCGATTCGAACGCGGGCGTCGGTGACGCTGACCCCAGTAACGTCGAGCCCTCGGCCCCCGAGCCACGTCGCGGTCGCGGCGTTCACTTTTTGGATTTCTCTAGCCCGCGCAACCGCAGAGCTCGTCGCGCCCAACAGCGGTAACGCGATGAGCACGAGCGCCGCCCCCACCACAACAGCGATCACACCGACACGACCCCGCAGCTGTGCGAGACGCTGCGCGGGCACAAAGCCCGTGACTACGAAAACGACCAGGCCCGCGAAAATGATCGCCAACAGGTTCGCCACGTACAACAGCAACGCGCCCCGCGCCAAATCTGTGCGGCCGAGCTGAAGAGTAACGCCGACAGTCGCCAACGGCGGCACCAATGCGACGGCGACCGCGACGCCGGGAAGCGAACTCGACACGTCCGCCCGCAGGGTGGCGTACGCGCCCGCCGCGCCCGCCGCCAGCGCCACCAACAAATCGGTCAACGCTGGAGCAGTACGCGACAACTCCTCGGCGGTAAGCCCGGCATCAGGAACCAATAAAGCCAACAGCCACGCCAACGCGATCGCGCCGACACTCGCGCCGACGACGGTGACCGCCGAGCGTGACCCGAGACGCACCCAACCCATCGCCAAACACGCCGCCATCCCGAGCACCGGCGTCATCATCGGCGCGATCAGCATCGCCCCAATCACCACAGCAGCCGAGTTCGAGAAAAGTCCCATCACCGCGATGACAACCGAAAGGCCGAGCATCACCACAAAACGCAACAACCACCGATCGCTTCGACGTACCGCCAAACTCTCGAGAACCTGCTCGCGTTCCTCGCTCGACACGCGCCTTATACGCCGCTGGGCCAACCCCGAACTGTCCCGCACAGCCGTCACCACGGACCGACACTACCGACACGCGCCTGCACACTTCCGGTCGACACCCCGAGATAAGTACCCGATCACCGATCCGCGGTGAAACAGCGAGCCGGCAGCCGAGTCGAGGGCGGTGGCCGACCCGCACGGCGGCACTCACCATCTCGCTCGCGGCTCTTCCGCCCGGCTTCGTCATGGCGTGCGGTTCGGTCTCGGACGCTCAGTTCGACGTGCGCATCATCGGGCCGGCCGCGTTCGATGTCCGCGCCTACCACGAGGAAGCAGCACTGGCCCTCGCCGATCGCGTGCGGCAGCGCGCCGAGTTCGCCAGGCCTGAGACGCGCGGCCGACGTCTCGCGGGGTTGTCTGGTTCGCGCTCGTTGCAGTTTGCGCACGTCGCTGTGTTTCGTCGGGGGTGCGGGAACCACCCACGATGCTCGTGTTGGGCGACGGTCGATCATCGAGGACCTTGATCGACGACCGATCGAGGATAACGAAGGCCGGCAGAGCGGGTGGGACAGTGCTTGACTCCGATCCCGAGGGCCGCCGTGGTGACGGAGTCGCGATGACGTGGTCGCCGGAGCAAGGTAAACTTCGGGGAGTTCTTGTCGCTCTGGCCCTCGGCGACGCTCCTCATTCGGAACGTCGGAAGGTGACCATGTTGCAGGCGACAGATTCGACGGTTTCGAACCTGCGGCGTTGCCCGATCGAGCCCGACGGTCGGGATCGGCGTCCGTTGCGTGTCGGGCTGGTGGGGACGTTTCCACCGCGCCCGTGTGGTCTGGCGACCTTCACTGCCGATGTGGCCGCGTCGTTGCAAGGCGCGGGGGATGTGGTCGTGGTCGCAGCGTTGGTCGACGCTGCCGGGGTGGGGATCGCGGGCGTGACCTACGAGTTGTTGCAAAGCAGCGAGGAGTCGGCGCGCTCGGTGGCGACGTTGTTGTCGAACGATGTTGACGTGGTCCTGATCCAGCATGAGTTCGGCATCTTCGGTGGTCGGGGCAGTGCGGTCCTGCAGGCGCTGACGGACAACCTGACGGTGCCGTACGTCGTCACGTTGCACACAGTGATCGAGCACTTCCGGGGCTGGCAGATGACCGCGTTGGTCGCACCACTGGCCGGTGCCGCGCTGGTGTTCGTCTTCTCCGACGAGGCCGTCGCCCTGGTCGCCTCGCAGTTCGCCGGCGTCGAATCGAAATGTTGCGTCGTCCCGCACGCTGCACCGTTGGCGCTGTACGGACGACCCGAGGTTGACCTCCGAACGCGACTCGGCCTACCGGTCGACACGATGGTGATCTCTACGTTCGGTCTGCTGTCGCCGTCGAAAGGCATCGAGCACGTCATCAGAGCGATGCCGACCCTACGTCGCCGGGTCCGCGACGTGGTCTACCTGATCGCGGGCCGCACTCATCCAGACGTCGTTCGCCGCAGGGGCGAGCGCTATCGCGACTCTCTGGAGTCACTCGCGCGTTCGCTCGGGGTCGACGACATCGTACGGTTCCGAGATTGGTTCCATGACGTCGACGAACTGTCGGCGTTGCTCCACGCGACCGACGTCTTCGTGACGCCCTACTCGGATGCGGAGCAGATCGTCAGCGGTGCGCTGTCGTTCGCGATCGCCGCCGGAGTTCCATTCGTCTCGACCCCGTACCGATACGCGACCGGTCTCGCCGCGCAGGGCTGCGGGCTGACCGTTCCGTTCGGCGACGACGACGCCCTTGCCGACGCATTGGCTCGCGCCCTCACCGACGACGAGTTGCGACATCGAATGGCCCAGCGTGCCGCAGCGGTATCCGCGGCACGATCGTGGCCGCAGGTCGGTCAACTGATCAACGTCTTACTGGACCACGTCGTCGATGAGCGTTGGGCCGAGCGACTCGTGCATGCGCCCGTCGCGGCAACGTCGGTCGGAGTTCGGGTCTCGTGATGTGCTCCGCGGCCGACTGTGCATCGGCGTGCCGCAGGTCCTGCTGCTCCATCGGAATGATGTCGGAGTAGAGTCAGCTTCGGCCTGTCGAGAACCCTCTTGAGGGCATCTGCTCTCCGTCGCAACTCAGCGATGGATCGTTGGCGTTGCTCCGGTCCTTGGTGGCGCACTCCAGAAGGAGTCCCACCATGACCGCCTTGCTCATCATTCTCGCCACCGTCGTAGTGCTCGGGTTGCTCGGGTTGTCGATGTCGTTTCGCGTCGTCCAGCAATACGAGGAAGGAGTCCTGTTTCGTCTCGGCCGGGTCGTCGGCCTGAAGAAACCCGGACTCGCACTGATCGTCCCGCTGATCGACGTACTTCGCCGTGTCTCGCTACGCATCGTGACCATGCCGATCCAGTCGCAGGGAATCATCACGCGGGACAACGTCAGCGTGGACGTGTCCGCCGTGGCCTACTACCGAGTGGTCGATGCGACGAAGTCGGTGGTCGCGATCGAGGACGTCGTAGCGGCGATCGACCAGATCGCGCAGACGACGCTGCGCAAAGTCGTCGGTCAGCACACCTTGGACGAGACACTGGCCGAGACCGACCGCATCAACCTCGACATCCGCGAAATCCTCGATGTCGCGACCGAGGAGTGGGGTGTCGTTGTCACACTGGTCGAGTTGAAGGACATCCAACTGCCCGACAGCATGAAACGGGCGATGGCCCGTCAGGCCGAAGCCGAACGCGAGAAGCGGGCCAAGATCATCGCCGCCGAGGGTGAATCCCTGGCCGCCGCGGCGTTGGGTGAAGCGTCGGACACGATGATGGCCCACCCACTCGCGCTGCAGCTGCGCACGCTGCAAAGCCTCGTCGAGATCGGCGTGGACAAGAACACCACGGTCGTGTTTCCCGCTCCGCTGATGACCACCATCCAAGAGCTCGGCGCGTTCATGGCCCGCGAGGTTCGGGCGGCCGATTCCCCGTCCGCTCCAGCCGCGACCGGCGCCACACACAACGGCATCGTGATGGTCGGCGGCGCCACGTCTGACGGCGAGTTGCCGTCGCCCCAATGAAGGTCGCATTGCTCACCCCCACCACCGCCGAGCTGTTCGTCGAGGCAAAATGCAACCGGGCCGCACGACGTGGCGACTACTGCGTCGAGATGGAATCGGCATGAGCGAGTCACCGGGTATGCGCTTCCCGGCGGGCACGCTCTTGTATCCGTTGCGGTTCGGGCCGATCTTCCAGTACCGGCTGTGGGGCGGCCGTCACCTGGAAGAACTGATGAACGTTCCCTTGCCCGACGAAGGGCCCATCGGGGAGGCGTGGCTGTTGAGCGATCGTGATGACCACGCCAGCCGCGTCGTGGATGGTCCCCTCGCCGGATGGACATTGCAGGACGTGCTGCGGGTGGCGCCGAGACAGCTGCTCGGCGAAGGGTCGCGAGACTTCACCCGGTTCCCGCTGCTGCTGAAATTCCTCGATGCCCACCAGATGCTCTCGGTGCAGGTCCATCCGTCCGATGAGCAGGCGAAGCACCTCGAAGACGCCGACTCGATCGGGTTCGGAAACGGCAAAACCGAGGCGTGGGTGGTGCTCGCAGCGAGCGAGCACAGCCGAATCTATGCGGGTCTCGAACCGGGAACGGAGCCCGACGATCTCCGGGCGCTATCCGCGGCGACGATGCCGCAACACGTGGCGAGCTTCACCCCCAAGCGGGGCGACGCCGTGTTCGTGCCCGCCGGGACTGTCCACTGTCTCGGTGGCGATGTGGTCGTATTCGAGGTCCAGCAGAACAGCGACGTGACCTACCGTATATTCGACTGGGATCGGATCGACCCAACGACGGGCCAGCCCAGAGAACTGCAGGTCGAGGCGGCCTTGGCGTGCGTCGACACGTCCGCGGGCGCCGTCGCACCCGTCGTCCCGGTCGTCGAGTCGGTCGAGCCGGTACTTCGCGAACGCCTGTTCTGCTGTGAGCAGTTCCGGGTCTGGCGCCTCACAGGACGGTCCCCGTTCCCGGTTGGCGCGCTCGGCAAGCCCCGGGTTTTGGTGGCGGTCGATGGTGACGCCGATGTCGACCACGACGGTGACCGCTACCGACTGAAGCGGGGCGAAGTGCTCGTGCTCCCCGCAGTCGTGGGGGTCTGCGTCGTCCGGCCGATCGGCGATGTGACGGTGTTAGAGCTGTCATTGCCTGAAGCGGGTGCGCATTGAAGCGACTCGTGGTCTTCGATCTCGACGGGACGCTGGCCGACAGCAAGTCGGCGATCGACTCCGAGATGGCGTCGTTGCTCGCCGGCCTGCTCGCTGTCGTACGGGTGGCCGTGATCTCCGGCGGCGGTTGGCCGCAGTTCCAAGAGCAACTGCTCTCCCCCCTCGGGTCCAGTGAGAGCTGGGCGAGGCTGTCGCTGCTGCCGGTGTGCGGGACGAAGTTCTACGAGTACTCGACCGGCTGGACGTTGCGCTACACCGACGATCTCAGTGCCGAGGAGAAGGCGAAGATCAATGCTGCGCTGAATGACGTGATCGCGTCGATGGACCTCGTACCAACGAAGGTCTGGGGCGACGTCATCGAAGACCGCGGGAGCCAGATCACGTTCTCGGCGCTCGGCCAGCAAGCCCCACTCGACGCCAAGACGACGTTCGACCCTGGCTTCGTGAAGCGTGCCGCGATGAAGGCGCGGCTGGACGCGGCAATCCCCGAATTCTCCGTGCGAATGGGCGGCACGACGTCGATCGACATCACCAAACCCGGCATCGACAAGGCCTACGGAATCCGCAAACTGAGCGAGATCCTGGCGATCGAGGTCGGCGAGATGATCTTCGTCGGCGACGCCCTGTTCCCGGGCGGAAACGACGCTCCCTTGAGAGAGACGGGTGTGGAATCGATCGCCACACGCGATCCGACCGAGACGAAACGGTTGATCGAAACCATGGTGGCCTGCGCCGGCGGCCTGCACACGGACACCACCGAGCCGGACGGACGGCACCAATGAGCGGCTTGTCGTTGCGGCGACTGGGAATGCTCATGGAACCCACGCCAGACGATCCGATGGAGGTCGAAGGCGTCCTCAACCCAGCAGCGGCCCGCGGCCCCGACGGTGAGCTCTACCTGTTCCCCCGCCTGGTCGCCCGCAACAACTACTCGCGCATCGGCATCGCCCGCGTCCGCTTCGACGACAAAGGTGATCCATGCACGGCCGAACGTCTCGGCATCGCGCTCGAGCCCGACGCCGACTACGAACACCGGTGCAAACGCCGGAGGGTGTACCGTCCGTTGTTGACACGGGTGTTGTCCCTTTTCCGTGTTGGACTCTGCCGTTCGCGACGGCACCTTCCGGGAGCGTTGCTCCGGACCCCTGGTAGCGCATCAGCGCTTTGCGTTTGCTCTACCAGGAGGTTGTCGATGTCGGTGACCGCAGTTGTGCCGTTGACCCGATCACTGCCGCGGCTGGTGGTGTCCACGTCGACTGAGGGTTCCGCGACGGTTCGCGGCCTCGGCCGGGCTGCCGGTAGGAGGTGCGCAGTATGAGTGTCGTCGACGTCGCAGTGATCGTTGGAGCGGTCGCGGTGTGCGCCGGGCTGGGGTGGTTCTTCTTCGGGCCGCGGGAGGCGCAGCGGGTGTCGATCCGGCGCGGGGTGCAGGAGGTCACGGTGACGGTGAAGGGTGGCTACTCGCCGGACCTGATCCGCGTGCAGCAGGGCGTGCCGCTGCGGTTGGTGTTCGACCGCCAGGAGAGCGGGGACTGCACGTCGCGAGTCGTGTTCGCGGACTTCGGTGTGAGCAAGGCGCTGCCGGCGTTCGCCACGGCGACGCTCGAGTTCACGCCCGACCGTGCGGGTGAGTTCGGGTTCGCGTGCGGGATGAACATGGTGCACGGCACCCTGCTGGTCGAGGCGCCCGACGTTGCGTCCGCGACCGAACCGTCCGGCGGTCACGGCTATGAGGGGCACACCCACGAGGTCGCCCGTGTGGTCGGGGTCGGTCCCACGATGCAAGCCGGCGACCACGCCGAGGTCGAGTTCGCGCTGGTGAGTGACGGGGTGAGTTGTCCGACGTGTGTGGTGAACATCGAGTCGTTGCTCGACGAGGTCCCCGGCGTCGCGCGGGTGGAGGTCAACCAGGGCGCCGAGCGGGTGAGGGTCGCGTATGACCCGGACCGCGTGAGCGTCGCCGACATGACGACGCTCGTCGACTCGGCGGGCTATCGGGTGCGGGAGCGGCCCGAGCCGGGCACCGCTTCGACCGAGGACAGCGAGGCCGAGGCTCGCCGGGTCGAGGTCGCCGACTTGACCCGCCGGTTCGTGATCAGCGCGCTGTTGAGCGCGCCGGTGTTGTTCGCGGTGATGGTCCGCGACTTCTTCGACCCGTCGTGGCTGCCGGCATGGGCATCGAACCATTGGTTGCAGCTCGCGCTGGTCACCCCGGTGATGGTGTGGACGGGGTGGCCGATCCATCGCACCGGCTGGCTGACGCTGCGGCACCGCACCGCCGACATGAACACGTTGATCACGGTCGGCACCGTCGCGGCGTTCGGCTACAGCCTGATGGTGACGGTCGCGCCGGGGTTGTTGCCGTCGGATCTGCGGGACGTGTACTTCGAGGCGGTCGGCGCGATCATCACGTTGATCCTGCTCGGTCGGTTGTTGGAGGCCCGGGCCAAGGCTGGCACCGGCGAGGCGATACGGGCGCTGATCGGCTTGCAGGCCCGCATGGCGCGGGTGGTGCGCGACGGGGCCGAGGTGGAGATCCCGATCGACGAGGTTGTCGTCGGTGAGGTGGTGGTCGTGCGGCCGGGCGAGAAGGTGCCGGTCGACGGCGAGGTCATCGACGGGCGCTCGGCGGTCGACGAGTCGATGGTGACTGGCGAACCGATCCCCGTGACCAAGGCCGCGGGTGACTCGGTGATCGGTGCCACCATCAACCAGACGGGCGCGTTCCGCATGCGGGCCACCAAGGTCGGGCGGGACACGATGCTGGCCCAGATCATCCGCCTGGTCGAATCCGCGCAGGCGTCCAAGGCGCCCATCCAACGTTTGGCGGACCTGGCCGCCAGCTACTTCGTGCCGGCCGTGATGTTCATCGCGGTCGCCACGTTCACCGTCTGGTTCGTGGCCGGGCCGTCGCCGGCGTTCACGATGGCGCTGGTGGCCGCTGTCGCGGTGCTGATCATCGCCTGCCCGTGTGCGTTGGGGTTGGCGACGCCATTGTCGATCATGGTCGGCACCGGCAAAGGCGCCCAATCCGGCATCCTCATCCGCTCCGCCGAAGCGCTCGAGACCGCCCAGCGGCTCGACACCATCGTGTTGGACAAGACCGGCACCATCACCGAGGGCCGGCCCGCTCTGACCGATGTGATCCCCCTCGCCGGGTTCGACGAGGCCGAGCTGCTCAGGTTGGTGGCCTCCGCAGAGCGGTCCTCGGAGCATCCCCTCGCCGCCGCCATCGTCACCGGCGCCACCGATCGCGGCATCAAGCTGGTCGACCCAGTCGGGTTCGACTCGGTCACCGGCAAAGGCATTCGGGCCACCGTAGCCGGCCGCGAAATCCTGGTCGGCAACCCCCGCCTCCTCGCCGACGCGGGCATCGACACAACCGCACTCGCCGCCTCGGTCGACCAGCTTTCTGGGGAGGGCAAAACCGCGATGGTCGCCGCCGTCGACGGCCATCCGGCCGGTGTGATCGCGGTGGCCGACACCCTCAAGGCCGGCTCCAAAGCCGCAGTCGCCGGGCTGCGCCACCTCGCCCTCGAGGTCGTGATGATCACCGGCGACAACCGTCGCACAGCCGCGGCGATCGCCCGCCAAGTCGGCATCACTCGGGTGTTGGCCGAGGTCCTCCCTGAGCACAAGGCGCTGGAGGTCCGCCGCCTGCAAGAGGAAGGCCGGGTCGTGGGCATGGTCGGCGACGGCATCAACGATGCCCCCGCCCTCGCACAAGCCGACATCGGCCTCGCCATCGGCACCGGCACTGACGTCGCCATCGAAGCCGCCGACATCACCCTGATATCCGGCGCCCTCGATGGGATCGTGACCGCCATCGCCCTGTCGAGGGCGACGATGCGCAACATCCGCCAAAACCTGTTCTTCGCCATGATCTACAACGGCGTCGGCATCCCCCTCGCCGCCGGGATCCTGTACCCGTTCGTCGGGTGGCGGCTCAGCCCGATGATCGCGGCGGCCGCGATGGCCGCCAGCAGCCTGTCAGTCGTCTCCAACGCCAACCGGCTCCGCCGCTGGCACCCCCACCCGACCGACCCGCTGCCCGGTGGCGCGGCGGAAGTCGAACCGGTCGTCGAGGTCGGCGCGCACCACGACGGGCACGAGACGGCGTCGAGTGCGGTGGACCCGGTGTGCGGCATGACCGTCGATCCCGCCGCGGCCGCCGGCCACCGCGACAGCGACGGCGACGGCGACGTCCTGCACTTCTGCTCACAGGTCTGCCTCGAGAAGTACGACGCGAACCCCGACCGCTACACCCCCCACCCGGCAGGGAGCGTTCCATGACCACCCACGCAACCCGCGCCCCAACCGCCGACCCTACGACGGCCACATGATGTGGGACGGCGGCAACGGCTCGATGTGGCAGTGGGGCGGGCTCATGATCCTCGCGGTGCTCGCCGCCATCGCCGTAGGTACATGGCTCGTCGTGCGCGCCAGCCGCCACCCCGAACGCCGAGTAGGAGACCGGGCCCGCGACATCCTCGCCGAGCGCTACGCCAATGGCGACCTGTCCACCGACGAATACCACGAGCGCCGCGACGCCCTCCGATGACCCGACGCCTGCTGCTCGGGCCCGTCGCCGTCATCGCCACCGTCGTGATCGTCACCGCCTGCAGCACCGGGACACCACACAACCGCAGCGAAAGTCGACCCGGCGCGTCGCTGTCCCCCGTCGCGCTCGGCCAGCAGATCTTCGACACCGGAAACGACGCCTCCGGTCAACCCATCGACCGCACCGGCGACACCAGCATGATGGGCATGATGAGCCAAAGCGGATGCGCCTCCTGCCACGGCACCGACGGCCACGGCCGCTCCACCCCCCAGGTCCAAGCCCCCGACATCACCTACGCCAACCTCACCAACCCCGCCGGCATGCGCGAGATGGACGGCACCCGCGGCCACATTTACACCGACACCCTCATACGCCAAGCCGTCACCCAAGGCATCGGCGCCGACGGCGACCCGCTCTCCACACAAATGCCCCACTGGCAGCTCACCGACACCCAATGGACCGCCCTGCTCGCCTACCTCAAGACGCAGCACTGAACACTCGGGTGAGGCCCGGGCGGAATGTCAGACCCGGAAGCACGTCGTTGTCGTCGTACTCGTGGTGTTCGTGCTCGGTGGCGGTCGTGGCAGTCGACGAGGTCAACTGCGAAAGCGTGAAGCTCGGACTATCGGTTTCACTCGGACTCCGCAACCGTGAGCCAACAACACGGCGACGGCAATCGCGCACAGCATCGACCCTCACGCGTTGAAGCTGATCTCGCACCATCCAATTTCGGCCGCGTGCCGTGTGGTCATCGTCGCATCAATATGAACTCGCGAAGTCATTCGCGGTCCGCAGACAATGCGATCGCCCGCGGGTGTACCGTTGCCGTGGAGCGTTACTCCGGACCCCGGTGACGCGACGTATGTCGCACACTCGAGGGAGTCCATCATGAGCGCACCAGTCATCGACGTCCTGCTCGAGACGAATCCGTGCGTCGGTCAGCAGGTGCCGTCCGCTGTGTTCACGTTGGTCGGCGAGCACGACACCTCCACGGTTGGCACGCTGACGTGCGAGTTCGCCCGAGTCTTCGGCGAGGACGATTCGAACCCGGTGATCGACTTGAGCGGCGTCACGTTCATGGACGTGTCGATCGTCAATCTCCTCCTCCGAACGAAGCTGCACCTGCGCCGCGAATCCCGAGATCTTCTCCTTCGTGCGCCGTCGCCGAACGCTCGACGGCTACTCGACCTGTGCGAGAACATCAGCCCTCTTGGGTTCCGGTACGTTCGCGAAGCTCAGCACGCTGAGCCCGACACGGCATGACCGCCGCGCCTGCGTTGGAGATCCAGCGCCGCTTCATCTGCGGTGCGAACGCGCTCCACGCTCAGATCCGTCGCAAACGCTGTCGTGGGCCGCGAACTCCGATTCGACGGGCGAGTCGACCCCGTCGTTGTAGCGCAAGGCGAGGAATGAGATGAGCAAGGAATCGGTTCTGGTCCAGACCTTCGTCGAACTCACCGATGCGCTCGTCGACGAATTCGACGTCGTCGATCTGTTGTCCCGTCTCACCGATGGTTGCGTTGAGGTGCTCGATGTCACCGCCGCAGGGCTCCTCCTGGTCGACCCGGCCGGCGAGCTGCGCGTTGTCGCGTCATCGAGCGAGGCGATGCACACGCTGGAGCTGTTCGAACTTCACTCGGCCGAAGGGCCTTGTTTCGAGTGTTTCCACACGGGCAAAGCCATCACCAACGCTCAACTCGCCACGACCGATCAACCGTGGGCGAAGTTCGGTCCCCGCGCCATCGCCTCGGGGTTCGTGTCGGTGACTGCGCTTCCCCTGCGTCTACGCGGTCAGACCATCGGGGCACTCGGCCTGTTCCGTTCCGACGCGAGGGTGCTCAGCGAACGTGACCTCATCGCTGCCCAAGCCTTCGCCGACGTCGCGACCATCCCAATCCTGAAGCACCGCGCCGTTGACGAGGCCCACACCCTCAACGATCAACTCGCCGCTGAGCTGAACAGCGCCATCATCATCGAACAGGCAAAAGGGGTGGTGGCCGAACGAACCGGTGTCGACATCGTGAACGCGTTCAACAAGCTTCGTGGCCACGCCCTCTCCCACAAAGCTGGACTGTCCGATCTCGCCGCACACGTCGTCGCCGGAACCGTCAGCGCGGCCGCTCTCGACGCGCAAGACGCCCCCGACGAAACGACAAGCCCCACAATGACCATTGCACCAACGATCGACCGAGGGTCCTGCCCGACGACCGCGATGGTGGAACCTGTCATCACGGATATGTGTACTTTCGATCTGGGGATCGATCGGCTGCGGATCGCGGTCGGCGTCAACGATGTCGTCATTCGACACCTCTTCTCGATCGGCCTGTCCTTGCACACCACCCGCACGATGGTGCCCGATTCGGCTCGGGACCGGCTCGACGCGACGATCAGCGAACTCGACGCCACGATTGGGGAGCTTCGATCGCTCATCTTCGACCTCGAGACCGGGGCGCGTGACCTCCTGATCAGAGATGGTCGGCTCCTTTGACGGCTGCCGGTTTCGGTCGTCAAGAGTGTGGGACTACCGTTGCGGGCACCAACCGAAGCGACATCGACGCAGCGGCCAGGAGCGTCACGAACGTCGAATTCGGCGCAGCGGCGCGTTTCTCGCCCCACATCGCCCCGACGGCCGCGACCCGCTCATTCACTCCGGAGTGATGCTGTCGCCATGATGAGCACGTGCAGCCTCGCCTCGGTCAACGAGCTGGCGCGAATCTCAAAAGTTGTTGCGCGATCTGGGACATCGGGAGTGGACCACTCGGCCAACGTCCCAGCCACACGCGCGAACTTCGACACATGGTCCACAACAAGGGGGACAGATCTGTACGGTTCAGACATGGAGATGCCGCGACCGGGGCGGACGAGGTTCGGACTGGTTGCTTTGGAGCTGCCGTTCGGGTCCCGTTTCGATGATCCGGTAGTGGAGTGGCGGCGGCTATTTGCCGAGTTTTTGGGGACGGCGATGCTCGTGCTTGTTGCGGCGGGCGGAGCAGTGGTTAATGCTGTGGTCGACGGTTCGGTTTCGCCCACTGCGCGGGTCGTCGCCCCGGGGCTTGTGGTGATGGTGGTGATTTACTCGACGGGCGCCGTGGGAGGGGCGCATCTGAACCCTGCGGTGACGCTGTGCTTCACGGTGCGCGGCAACTTTCCATGGATCCGCGTGCCCGGTTACGTGGCCATGCAGTTGTGTGGCGCGATCGTGGCGTCGGCAGTGTTGCGTGCGCTGTTCGGCAATGTTGGTGAACTCGGTGCCACGCTTCCATCTGCGGGTGTGTCGTCGGGACAGGCCCTGGTTGTTGAGGTCTTGCTCACTCTCGGGTTGGTGACGGTCATTTTGGGGACGGCGTCGGGCGCGAAAAACGTCGGGCCGAACGCAGCCATCGCGGTCGGCGCGTACGTCGCGCTTGCTGGGATGTGGGCGGCGCCGATCTCGGGGGCGTCGATGAACCCGGCCCGCTCGTTGGGGCCGGCGCTCATCGGAGCGCATTGGAGCGATTGGTGGGTCTATGTCGTTGGACCTGGTGTTGGTGGACTTGTCGCCGTCGTGTGTGCATGGCTGCTGCGTGGCCCACCTTCGGCGGCAGCCAACGAGGCCGCGCAGGGACTACTTGGGCGAGACGGCTAGTGCCGTGGTCAGACGCTGACCTAGTGGCGTGACTGGTGCCCCCGACCATTAAATTGTCTTCGCCACAGGACGCAGCATCCCGGCGCTAGTCCGCAGATAGATGTTCGTGGTGTCGCCGGGTAGTCCTTCGTCGATATGCGCGCAGTGCGTTGCGCGTTGTCGCGCCGATGCGACGCGATCACGAGCCCTTCGCTCGCCCTCGTCGAGCGTACGTCTGTGGAGTGCTCGCACAGCGAGCCCACCGCCAACCGGTGAATTGCTGTCGCTGATTCGTCCCACCACGCGTGTGTACAGACACCCGCACGGCAGTCGACCAGTAGTCCCGAGGTCGCGAGCGCGCAAGGCGTATCACGCCCAGTTGATGGTGCTGATGCGGCGCGCTCGGCCAGCGCCAATCGCATGTCGGTCGGGCCGGTCATCCCAGGGCCGCGTCGAACTCTCGATATCGGTGAACAGAACCGTCACGGTCGCGAAGGCGGCTGCATGGCCGCGAGCTATAGACAGCCGTCACGGTGCCGCCACGACCACCGGCCGGTTCAGCACCGTCTGCGGGTTGCCCTTCGGCGCGGTGGGCCCGTCGGGCCGTTGCAGATGAGCGAGATGTAGGTCGAGGCAGTGCTGTTGCGGCGGTTGTTTGTGGCGGACAAGTCGGGTAACAGCGCGGGCGGCGCTTTGTGCCAATGGAGGTTTGTAGTGGACACCTGGATGTGGATCGTCGTAAGCCGACGGGCTTGGCGTCGATAGGCCGACTCCGGATCTGCTGAACCTACCGCTCTCATATCTCGCTGCAGGACACCGGTCAAAGATTGTCTGCTCCAATCTCCGCTGCTGCGTGTAAACGTAGGTGCGGTCCCGCCGAACTCGAATTCACTTGCACGGCGTAGTGGGCGACGGTTTGACGCCTACCGGCGCGTGCGCGCGGTCATAGTTCGATGCCCATGTCGAGGTCTTGATTGCGTGCCCGTGCGGGCGTGAGCTGCTCGATGTTGTGGTCGAGCCGGCGGTAGTGGTCGGCTCGGTTCCTGTCTAGATAGCCCGGCCGCGCGCCCAGCGGGTCGTTCGCGTTGATGCCGTATGCGGCGCGGTATTGCTCGATCCCACCGACTGTTGTGCGCCAGCGGCTTGGATCGGCGCTGTCGCGCTGAATACCGCGGAGATACGGCGGCGTATCGAGCTCGACGCGCGCGGCGCGTAGCGACGCGTCGGCGTTGAGCTGCGTACGAATCTCGATAGTCCGCGCGTCGAGTGGCGGCCGCAAGGTGTCGCGGTGAGCTACGGCGCGATCATGCTCGCCCGCGAGTCCCGCGATCTCCGAACGGAGTGTGGCAGCGCGCGCCTCGCTTTCGCTTGCCCAACCGCTGGCGCGGTCGATATCGCGTTGGAGGGTGTCGATGGTGTCGCGATTCCGGAACCGTGACCACCCGCCGTCGAATCGGTCGATCCCTCGCTGCGCGTCGTTCATGCGTGCGCGTAACTCCCCGAGTTGCTTCACGGTGTCGTCGAGTTCTCTCTCCTTTTGTTGAAGGGT
>JBDTLT010000003.1:0-106234 GCA_039934635.1 Acidimicrobiales bacterium | reverse complement strand
AACGAACCGCGCGTTCGGGTGACGCGAAATCGAACCAGGGAGTGTCAGCCGCGCCGGCTTCGAGCTCTTCGAATGTGCGGGCCCGAAAGGTGCGCACACGGATGATGATGCGGGTGGCCGTACGCGACCACACGTTGGCGGCGTAGAGCTGCCGAGTGGTCGCTCGGAACTCGACACCACCGCGGCGGGCACGGCAGTAGCCGACGCCGAGCGCGTCGAGCTCGTGCTCGACGAGCACTTCGAGTCCCGGAAGACAAACGGCGAAGGCGTCGTGCTGCAGCGGGACCCTACGGTTGCGAGACGATCAGAGCACTCGTCGGAACCGCGGTGCCCGCGGTGACGAGTACGTTTTCGACGGCGTCGATCTGGTTGACTGCGCTGCCGCGCACTTGTCGCACCGCTTCGGCGATGCCGTTCATGCCGTGAATGTAGGCCTCGCCGAGTTGCCCGCCGTTGGTGTTGATGGGCAGTCGGCCCCCGATCTCGAGCGCGCCATCGCGGATGAAGTCCTTCGCTTCGCCACGGCCGCAAAAGCCGAACTCTTCGAGTTGCGGCAGCACCAACGGCGTGAAGTGGTCATAGAAGACGGCCGTCTGGATGTCGGCGGGGCCGATGCCGGAGTTCTCGTAGAGCTGCTGCGCGCACAACCCCATCTCGGGGATGCCGGTGATCGACGGACGGTAATAGCTGCGCATCATCTGTTGGCCGGTCGCCGACCCCTGTGCCGCTGCCGCGATCTTTGCCGGTTTCTGGCGCAAGTCGCGGGCGCGTTCCATGGTGGTGACGAGCAGTGCTTGGCCGCCGTCGCTCTCTTGGCAACAGTCGAGCAGATGCAGGGGATACATGATCCACCGACTGTTCTGGTGGTCTTCGAGCGTGATCGGCCGCTGGTAGAAGTGAGCCTTGGGATTGGTGGCCGCGTGCCTACGATCGGCCACCGCGACGCGACCGAAGTCTTCGCTGGTTGCGCCATATTCGTGCATGTACCGCGTGGCGAACATCGCGACCCACGACGCCGGAGTCAACAGGCCGAACGGCGACGTCCACGAGAAGCTGAGCTCGGATACCTCTGCGCCGGCCGGGCGATCTTGTACACCGGCCCCGAAGCGCGCCCACGACCGCTCGTTGAAGGCGCGGTAGACGAGCACGTAGTCGGCTTGCCCCGACGCAACGGCCATCGCGGCCTGCGCGATGGTGCCGCACGCCGCGCCGCCACCGTGGTGGATCATCGAGAAGTGGGTCAGATTGGGAATGCCGAGGTTGCGAGCCACTTCGATCTCGGTGTTCATCTCTGCCGAGAACGTGACCATGCCGTTGACTTGATCGGCGGCGACACCGGCGTCGTCGAGCGCGGCTTGGCACGCCTCGACGGCCAGCGCGAGTGGTGTGCGGCCCGAGTCCTTGGAGAACTCGGTGGCGCCGATGCCGACGATGGCGGTGGTTCCGCTGTAGTTCATCATGATCGTCAGCCTGCCTTCGGAAGTGCGAGGTCGATCGTGCCGGTGACGTGGGCGCCGAGTGAGTTGCGGCCCTCGAATGCGACCTGCACGATGCCTTGGCCGTCGACCACTTCCTTGCGGGCGACCGAGCCCGACATCGTCATCGAGTCGTAGGGATAATTGGGGGCGCCGAGGCGAATCTTGAGGTTTTTGACGATTGCGTCGGGGCCGGCCCAATCGGTGACGTAGCGACCGGACAACCCGCTCGACGTGAGGATGTTCATGAAGATGTCCTTGGACCCCTTGCGCTGTGCTTGGTCACGGTCGTGATGTACGTCTTGGTAATCGCGCGACGCCATGGCCGTCGACACGATCAGTGTGGGTGTGATCGGTATCGGGCACAGCGGCAACCGGTCGCCCACCTCGACCTCATCGAAGGTGAGCGTGGTTGTACGTCGCTCGGGTTTCGCCGGGCGGAACTGATGCAACGTGATGTCGTCGTGGCTCTTCAGGAAGCACAGCTCGAGCGGCATACCGATGTCGAGTTGATCGGCGGTGCACGCAACGATGTTGGTGACGAGTCGGATGCCCTCGTCGAGCTCGACCAAACCGATGTTGAGCGGATAGTCGAACGACGGCACTTGCGGATGATGCGCGACGACATAGCTGTAGAGGTGCGCGCGACCCGAAGCGACCACATAGCCGCGATCGGTCGACCCGCACGTGAGGCAACGCACGGTTGGCGGATGTTCGAGGGCGCCGCACCGGTTGCAGCGCTGGATGCGCAGTTCGCCCGCCTCTAACCCGTCCCAGAAGAACCGGGTGTCCTGATTCATGCCGGGACGAGGTCGCCGTGGTCGTTCGCTGCCACCCGCCGTGGCGCTGGGTGCTCGGCCGGTGCCCGGTTTGAACTTGAGGATGCGAAAGAACATCGACCCGACGTGTTCGCCGTCCTGGTCGTGGTATTCGGTCTCGGTGGTGACGAAGTGACCGATGCCGAGCCCCGTCTGTTTTTCTTCGGAGACGTCGACGAGCTTGATCGTGCCGGTGAGGTGGTCGCCGAGGCGTGGGTAGCGCGTGTAGACGTGCTCACAATTGGTGGCGACCACGCCGATGTACCCCGCGCTGTCGAGTTGGTGGCCGACGAGACTCTGCGGGTCGTTGGGGTCGAGTGGGCGCGCGATGTTGCCGACCATCGTCCACGCGTTGAGCATCATGGGCGGTGCGACGACCTGCCCGTGCGGCCCGGCGGCGGCTGCGTCGGGATCGGTGTAGTACGGGTTGGCGTCACCCATTGCATCACACCAGTGGCGGATCATCGCTTGGTTGACGGCATCGCGAGCGCGATTCGGTTGGCCCGTCGCTCCGATCGGTGCGGTAAGCCTCTTGTAGAACTCGGCCTTCGCGGCGTCGTCCACGCGCCCCCCTTGATATCTGCAGAATCACCCGCGGTAAAGGGCCGCTCGGGCCCCGCTTTCGAGGGACGTTACACGCGCTGACAAACCGAACAGAACGTGGTGCCGCGTCCGTCGTAGACACGGCGAACGAGGATGGCGCCGCAGCGACTGCAGGGCTCGCCGTGGCGCCCGTAGCAGTCGAGTGAGTGCTGATTGCTGCCGCTCTCGCCCGTGAAGCTGCGGTAATCGCGCAAGGTGGTGCCGCCGTTGTCGATCCCCTGTGCGAGGACCGCGCGGAGTGCCGCGAGCAGATCGTCGGCCCGTGCCTTGGTGACGCGCCTCGATGCGGGGTGCACGCGGGCTCGCCATAGGGCCTCGTCGGCATAGATGTTGCCGACCCCCGCGATCGGCCGCTGCGACAGCAGTTGCGTCTTGACGCGCTGGTTGCTCTTGCGCAGCGCCTTGTAGAACTCGCGGGAACTGAAACCGGGATCGAAAGGATCGGGCCCGAGCGCGTGCAGCGTAGGCAGCGTCCGATAGTCGCCCGAGGTCACGGCGGCGACGCGACCGAATTGCCGCACGTCGCGCAACTCGAGGATCGTGCCGTCGTCGAAGGTCCACGAGGCGCGTACGTACGGGTCGATCGACTCGTCGGATCGCAGGCGCACGACACCGGTCATGCCGAGGTGCACGATCAGTTCTTGGTCGTCGTCGAGCGCGAACACGAGGTACTTGCCTCGGCGGCTCACCGATTCGACCGCCCGGCCGACGACGTGGGCGGCCGAGACGAACTTGGGATTCGGCGAGTGCCATGCGTCGACGATGCGTTTGCCGACGAGAACCGGAGCGATCTGGCGCCGAATCGTCTCGACTTCGGGTAGTTCGGGCATGGCGGCCCGAAGCGTAGATCGACCAGGACCCGAGCGGCCCCCGGCAGTGCCGACGATAGGGCCCGGCGATCAGGTGCCGTAGATGGCGCGCAACGTTGCGGTGGCGGTGACCTGCAGAAGGTCGTCTTCGGAGACGACGAAGCCGGGGCGGGGCACGCCTCGCTCATCGCTCAGCACGACGAGCACGGCCCGGGTGCCGTTGATCGGCGTCTCGCGGGTTTCGCGGAAGTCGAGGGTGCTGCCCATCGCCGACAGGACCGCCCGCACGACGGCCTCGGCCGCGTCGTTGGCCGACGCCCGCGCCGTCAAGGACTGCTCGTCACCGGTGTCGAGGGTGACGACCACCGACGTGCCCGACCCGTCGAGCTCGACGATGAGGTGGGGCACCGGCAGGTTCTCGGGGGTGCCGCTGACGAACTGGTTGCAGATGGTCGCGAACGAATGGGTGCTGGCCCGCACGACCCCGAGCGCCCGCGGGTCGATGATGCCCGACGACCGGCCGACGAAGTGAAACCCGTCGCTGTGCGTACCGACGGTGCGCAAGAAGATGACGACCATGTCGTCGAAGGTGAACGTGCCTTCGTTGGCTCCGCTGCGTACGGCGCGGTCGAAGCGGTTGAACAGGCGGTAGGCCTTGGCTGCGGACAACACGTCGAGACCCGGGCGGCGCAGGAACAAGCTGGGCTCGTCGTTGTGGGGTTGGTGCACGTAGGCGAGCAGGTCGGCCTTCGCGTGTGCCTCGATCTGGTCGAGTCCACCTTGGACGAGGTTGTAGAAGAGCTGATCTTCGGTGCTGAGTTCCGCGTGTTCGGCGGTTTCGGCAGTGGGGATCAGCGCCGCCAATCCTCGTCCTAGACCACTTCGCGGGGCGTTCATCACAGGCGGCGAATATATCGGCGTATCTCATACCGGTCGTGAGCAGTTCGACCCGTTGTTTGTCACTCGGTACCGAATGCGCGCTATTTGGTGCGGTTGGATGTCACGTGCCGGTGTGCCGATGGTCGTTTCGGCGTTGTCTTCGCTCGTCGCATTCGCGCGCGGCAACGCGTGGTGTCAGCTGGCGATCGGCAGACCGAGCGCTTGTACCGCCGGCGCGGTCGGTGGCAACAGGCCTAGCTCGGCGCGCCGCAAGATCTCGGCGCGGCCTTCGTCGCAGCGCGCCGCGTAAGGGCACCACGCGCAGAGCGGACCGGGTTTGGGTGTGTACTCCTCGGTCTCGCGCTCGTTGTTGATGGCCGTCCATGTGGCATGAAGTTGGTCGACCACGGGCCGGATCACGTCGTCGGTCGCAACCACGTCGATCACTCGTTGACCGAGATAGACGAGTCGGGCCATCGAGGGGCGCTCGCCGTCGCTGGCCTCGATCGCCGCGGAGTACAACAACACCTGCGCCAGCCGGCTGTCCGCGTAACGCGCCGTGGGCGCCCGCCCCGACTTGTAGTCGGTGATGACGAGGCCGTGACCCTCGTGGCCATAGTCGAGCCGATCGACGACGCCGCGGAAGGGCACGTCGCCGACCTGGGTGTCGACCATGCGTTCGGTCGCTTTTACCTGCACGAGCGCGGGGTCTTCGACCGTCCACAAACCCTCGATGGCGAGCCAGCCCCGCCAGCGGAAGCGGCGCGCTCCTGCGTCGTCGAGTGCCAGCGCCTGATACGAGGGATGGTCCGCGGTTTCGGGCCACACGTCGCGGGCGAGTTGACGGGCGCGGTCGAGGGTGCGCTCGGTGGGGGACTCTTGGAACAACAACTCGAGCACCCGGTGGGCGAAGGTACCCGTCAGCGCGGCCTCTCCGGGTGGGTCGGGCAGCCGGTCGATGTAGCGGTAGCGCCAGCGCCTGGGGCACTGCTGGTAGAGCGAGGCGCTCGAGGGTGACAGGTAGGGCGGGGGCCCGAGGGCGGTGCGCGACAAGGCGTTGTCTTCGACCACGGCGTCGGCATCGGCCGCGCCGGGGGCGTCGGGGTCGAAGAACGGGCCGTCGTCGAAGAGTTGCACTCTTGTAGTTCTACACCAGCGCTGTGACAGTCTCCGGGAAGCCCGCCGGCCCACTCACCGGGCGGGCATTCAGATATCGAGCGCGGCCCGGTCGAACAATGCGCTGTTCTTGACGAGGTAATCCTTGCGCGACGCGACGTCGTTGCCCATGAGGACCTCGAACATCTCTGCCGCTTGCTTGGCGGCTTTGGCGTCGGCCATCGTCATGCGGCGCAAGATGCGGGTGCCCGGGTCGAGCGCACACTCGGCCAACTCTTGCACGTTCATCTCACCGAGGCCTTTGAAGCGTTGCCACTGGATGTTCTCGGCGCGGCGGTTGCCCTTGCTCAGCTGTTTGGTGATCGTGTCGCGATCGGCATCGCTGAACGCCCGATAGTTCTTGTCGCCGACCTTGGCCGTGAACAGAGGCGGCTGCGCCGCGAAGACACGACCAGCCTCGAGCATCGGCCGCATGTAGTGGTAGAAGAGCGTCAGCAACAAGCAACGGATGTGACTGCCGTCGACGTCGGCGTCGCACAGGATCACGATGCGCCCGTAGCGGGCGTCGGCGAGGTTGAAATCTTTGCCTGAGCCGGCACCTATGGCGGTGAACAGCGCGTGTGCCTCCGCGTTGTCGAGCACCTGCTTCATCGTCGCTTTGCCGGCGTTGACCACCTTGCCCCGCAGCGGAAGTATCGCCATGTAATCGGCGTCGCGGCCGGCCTTGGCCGGCCCGGCGGCCGAGTCACCTTCGACGATGATGAGTTCGCTGTTGTCACCGTGGGTGCGACAGTCGGCGAGCTTGTCGGGCATGCCGGTCGAGCCGAGACTCGACGCTTTGCGTTTGGCCTCGAGTGCTTGCTTGGACGTCACGCGATTGACGACCGCCGACGCGATCTTGTCGCGCAGCGCGTTGACGTGGGTACGCGGCCCGCCGCCGGGGTTGATCCAGTCGGACAGACCCTGCTTGACGACGTCGTAGACGATCGATTGCGCGGCCGGCGTGCCCAACTCTTGTTTGGTCTGGCCGCGGAATTGCGGTTCGGGGAACGTGACCTTGACGACCGCGACGAGACCCTCTTGGACGTCTTCTTTTTTGGCCCGGTCCTCGCCTTTCTTGGCCAGCGCCGCGAGCTTGCGGGTGCCCGACAGCAAGACGTCGTTGATGACATAGCCGAGCGCGCGCTCGAAGCCGGCGACGTGCGTGCCGCCCTGTGCGGTGGGGATGGTGTTGACGAACGACAGGAGCGTGCTGTCGTAGCCCTTGATCCACCGCAGCGCGGCCTCGACCTTGCACTCGCGTTCGACGAGCTGCATCTTGCCGTCGACGGGCACCTTTTCTTCGAAAGTGCCCGAGCCGGTGAGCGTGATCACCTCGGTGACGTTTTCACCGACCGAGAGATAATCGACGTAGTCGGCGAGCCCACCACGCGATACGAACTCTTCGGGCTCGCTGTTGCCGCCGGCCCGCTTGTCGACGAGCACGACCTTGAGCCCGGGGACGAGGAAGCACATCGTCGCCACACGGTCGCGAACTTGTTCGATGTCGATCGCTGCGTCGGCATCGAAGATGTCCCAGTCGGGCCAAAAGCGCACCCGCGTGCCGGTCTTCTTGGGCGCGACCTTTTTGATTTGCGCCAACTCGTGCGATGCGGCGAAGCGATCGTTCTTGTCGAAATGGCCGGCCACGCGATCGAGGAACGACAGTTGCCACGTGTAGCCGTCGCGGTCGACCTCGGCGATCAACTGGGTCGACAGCGCGTTGACAACCGATGCGCCGACACCGTGGAGACCACCGGACGCGCCGTACGCGCCGCCGCCGAATTTGCCCCCTGCGTGCAGTTCGGTGAGGACGACCTCGAGCGCCGAGACCTTGCGCTTGGGATGGCGGTCGATGGGAATGCCGCGCCCACTGTCGATCACCTCGACCGACTTGTCGCGGTACAGCACGACTTCGATGCGGTTGCCATAGCCGGCCGCCGCCTCGTCGACTGCATTGTCGATCAACTCCCAGAGCAGGTGGGTGAGCCCACCCGAGCCGGTGCCGCCGATGTACATGCCCGGCCGTTTGCGGACCGCTTCGAGGCCTTCGAGCGTTTGAATCGCGTCGGCGTCGTAGCCCGAGCCCTTACGCGTCGGGCCGCTCGGGCCCTTGGTCTTCGACTGAGTTTTCTTGGTCGCCATCAGTGAAAGTCTCCGTCACCAGCGCAGCGGGCCGACTGCGTGGATGCGTCGTTCAGTCTGCACCGAAACGAGGTCGCGTTTGGTCGGCTCGAGGGGAAAACGCGCGGGATTGGGATCAGTTTGGTTGGGATTGTCATCGGCCGCCATCAACGCGTGCAGACCCGACGGCGCGCCGACGTAGACCAACGCGATGCGTTGGTTGTCGGGGAACCGAGCGAGGCGAACGCCACCGCCGCCGCGGCCCTTGGCGGGGACGTCATCGGCTTCGGTCGCCTTGGCCCAACCTTTGTCGGTGACGCTGACGATGCTCGTCTCGCCGATCACCGGGCCGGCCCCGACCACTACGGCGTCGCCGCGCAGGCTCATGCCGGCCACCCCGCCGGCCCCGCGGCCTTGCACCGAAATGCCATCGACCGCGGTGCGCAGGACTTGCCCGTCGCTGGTGACGATGACGACATCGACCGACTCGGGGCTCGTGAACGCGGCCGCGACACGATCGCCCGCTTTGAGGGTGATGACCGTGCGCCCGCCCTTGGTCTCGGCCAACTCGTCGGGCGCGACTCGTTTGACGACACCCGACGCCGTGACGAGGACCAGGTGTTCGTCGCCGGGTGCGACCAGCGCCAGCAGTTGCTCGCCTTTGTTCGCGCCGAACACTTGCGCTGCGGGCGCGCCGCGAGCGCGCGTCGACGCGTCGGCGATGTCGACCGCGGTCGCACTGAGCGCGCGTCCTTCGGAAGTGATGGCGAAGACCGTGCTGTGCACCGTCGTGACGCACTGACCGGCGAGCACGTCGTGACGCCCGGGCGTGGCCCGCTTGGCGCCGTCGATCGGCGCGCGGCCGACAGCGCCACTGGTCGAAAGCGTCACGATGCACGGGTCATCGGCGAGCGCTGCGATCGCCGCGACCGGTGGTGCTTCGTAGACGGGCACGTCTTCGGCCGAGACGATACGCGTGCGCCGCTTGACGCCGTAGCGCTCTACGAGCTCGCCGAGCTCGGTGAGCACTGTCTTACGTTGTCGATTCTCGGAAGCCAACATGTCGTTGAGGTCGGCGATCGTGCGGCGTAGCTCGTCGCGCTCTTGTTCGAGCTTGAGCTTTTCGAGTTGCGTGAGTCGCCGCAGCTGCATGTCGAGGATGGTCGTCGCTTGGATCTCGCTCAACTCGAGTTGCGCCATCAAACGGGTGCGGGCCTCGTCGCTGTCCTTTGAACCACGAATGATCTTGATGACGGCATCGATGGCGTCGAGGGCCTTGAGCAGACCCTCGACGATGTGCATGCGATCGCTGGCCTTGCGCAGGCGATACTGCGTGCGCTTGATGATGACGTCGAGGCGATGATCGATGTAGTGACGGCACAGGTCGTAGAGGCCGAGTGTGGTGGGCACCCCGTCGACGAGCACCACGTTGTTGATGCCGAACGTGTCTTCCATCGGTGTCTGCCGGTAGAGGTCGGCGAGCACGGAGTGCGGATTGACCGATGGCTTGCACGTGATCTGGATGCGCAGCCCGTGCTCGCGATCGCTGAGGTTGACGACATCGTCGATGCCGCCGATCTTGTTGTCGATCACCAGTTCTTTGATGCGGCTGATGACGCGCTCGGCGCCGACCATGAAGGGCAGCTCGGTGACCACGATGCCTTGGCGGCGGCCGCGTTGCAGATCGACCACCTCGGCCTTGGCCCGTGCCCGGATGGTGCCGCGGCCCGTCTCGTAGGCCTCGCGGATGCCCTCGTCGATCACGATGCCACCCGTCGGGAAGTCAGGCCCCGGCAACACGGCCAACAGCTCGTCGAGCGTCGGTCGGGGCCGGCGCTTGGCCAACACCAGCTTGATCGCCTCGTAGACCTCGCGCAGGTTGTGCGTGGGCATATTGGTCGCCATGCCGACGGCGATACCGGTGGTGCCGTTGACCAACAAGTTGGGCAGCATCGCGGGCAAACACACCGGCTCGGTCGTGGCACCGTCGTAGCTCGGCCGGAACTCGACGGTTTCTTCTTCGAGCTCGTTGACCATGTCCATCGCGGCGGCGCTCAAACGACATTCGGTGTAGCGGTGCGCCGCCGGTGGGTCGTCGAGGGTGCCGAAGTTGCCCTGCGGATCGACCAGCGTGACGTTGCGGGCGAACGGCTGCGCCATGCGCACGAGCGTCTCGTAGATCGCCATGTCGCCGTGCGGGTGGTAACTGCCCATGACCTCACCGACGACTTTCGCGCTCTTGACGCGGGGACGGTCGGGTCGCAGCCCCATGTCGCGCATGCCGTACAAGATGCGCCGTTGCACGGGCTTGAGGCCGTCGCGCACGTCGGGGATGGCGCGCGAGGTGATGACCGACAGTGAGTACTGCAGGAACGACTCGCTCATCTCGTCTTCGACGGCGATGTCGATGACGTCTCGCGCGAAGGGAAACAGCGTGGATTGTTCGGGCATGGACGGAGGGCTCCGGATCAGGAGGGGCGGAACGTTCGTTCGATGTTAGCCAGCCGCTGTGACAGTTAGGCGGAGGTGCGAGTGTGACGGATCGCGACGATTTCGATCAGCGGGGTGGGGGCAGCGGCGGCGTGACCGGGGCATTGAGCCACTGGTCGAAGAAGGCATTCATCGGCTCGCCCGTATGACGATCGACCAAGGCGATGAACGACTCGGTCGAGACCGTGCTGTGCCGGAATGTCGTCGCATAGTCGAGCATGATCGCCGAAAACACTTGGTCGCCGACCGTGCGCCGCAATGCGTGCAGCACCAATGCGCCGCGCTCGTACTCGGCGTTGGCAAAGAGGGAGTCGGCCGTGGGTTTCGCGATAGGCCCGTAGCGCTTGTTCGCGAATCCTTGCATCTCGCGATCGATGTCGAAGCCGACTTGCGTGCGCTCGAGCCACAGCGACTCGGCGTAGGTGGCAAAGCCTTCGTTCAGCCAGATGTCCTGCCAACGAGAGAGCGACAGCGAATCGCCGAACCACTGGTGGGCCAACTCGTGTACCTGTATGCGTTGACTCGCGTTTGTGCTGACTGCGATCGAGCGCGGAAACAACGACAATGTCTGCGTCTCGAGCGCGAAGCCGAAACCGTCGTCGACGACGAGGGCGCCGTAGGTCGCGAACGGGTATGCGCCGAACCACGACTCGAGCACATCGATCATCTCCGCGGTGCGAGCGGTCGCGGCCGTGGACGCGGCGGCGAGTCGCGTCGCGAAGACGTTGCGCAACGGCAATCCGTGCGGCCCTTCGCCCATCTGGATCGTGAAGTCGCCGATCGCCACCATCGCGAGGTACGTCGCCATGGGTTCGCGCTGATCCCAGATCCACGTCGAGGACTCACCGGCGTCGCGCTTTTCACGCAGCACTCCGTTGGCGACTGCGGTCACTCCGACGGGGACCGTGATGCGAATCTCGAAGGTTGCCTTGTCGCTCGGATGATCGTTGCCGGGGAACCAGGTGTGCGCGCCGTGCGGCTCACCGACGACGTACGACGTGGGGCCGATGTCGAGCCAACCGACTCGACCGATGTCCGGATCGCTGAGTGGTTCGGGGATCCCGTCATACGCGACATCGACCGAGAACTTCGTTCGCATGGCGATTGGCTTGCTCGGCGTGACCGTGAGCTCGTCACCGCCGCGGGCAAAGGTCGCGTCGGTGCCGTCGACGCGCACCGACCGCAGCGTGAGCCCGTGGAAGTCCAGATTGAACGACCCGAGGTCGATGGTCGCAACCGCATCGATGCGGGTGGTCGCGCGTATGGCCGGATCGTCGGGGCGGGCATCGATCGCGATGGTGTAGGCCGCGACGTCATAGCCGCCGTTGCCCAGTCCGGGGAACGCGACGTCGCCCGCACCGGCTGCTCCCGGCACCGGTGTGAGGGCGCGCGTCGTGGTGGGCGGGAAGGTGGTGGTCGACGTCGACGCGGTCGACGGCACCGAATCGGCGGCGAGCTGCGCCGCGGTCGACGGCGTGGCATCGTTCGCACCGGAGGAACAGGCGGCGCCGAAGAACAAGGCCGTCGCAGCACCCGCTACCGCGACGGCCCGGCGCCACGGTCGTCGGGTTGTCGCGAGATCCATTCGCCCTCCGAGCGTGCCCGTCGCTGCACGCTACCCTGATGTCAGTGATGGAAAAGCTCACGATCCTGTTGCCCGTCGACGCCGAGGCGCCTCCCGAGCGTCCGCTCGCCGCGGGCGTGGCGTCACTTCGCGGTGCATCGATCGGCTTCGTCGACAATGGCTTGTGGCGATCGATGAAGGCGATCATCGACGCCCTCTCGACGCATGCCGTGGCCGAAGGTGCGTCGCTCGCGGGCGTGACGCCGTTCGATCACCTCTGCGCGGACTTTCCCGGGCAACGCAGCGCGCTGCATCCCTTTGCCCAGACTGTCGATGTGGTCGTTGTCGGCCTCGGCAATTGAGGCGCGTGCGCGGCGTGGAGTGTCCACGCTTCCGCTGAGCTCGAAGCACATGGCGTAGCGACAGTCGTCGTCGTGACCGAGCCCTTCGAGCGCGTTGCGCGTTCTTCGGCGATCGCGCGTGGGTTGAGCAAGCTGCCCATCGTGGTGCTGCCGTCCGACTTCGACGACTACGACGCCCGCGCCATCCGTGCGCTCATCGATGATCGACTCGTCGAGGTCGAGAGCGCGCTGCTACGCGCGCGGGGCTGAGCGACCGTGCTGCGGCGCGTCGAGCTCACGGGTGACTATGCCGAAGTGTTGCAGTGGTTGCACGAGAACCAATGGACAGACGGGCTTCCGGTAGTTCCACCGACGAGCGAGTTGGTCGATGCGATGGTGGCGGCGAGCGGCAGCGTGCCCCCGCATTGCCTCGGCGCGATGCCACCGTTGTGGGTCGACGTAACGATCGAAAAGCTCGCCGTTGTTGCAGTAATGGCGGGGTGCGCGCCCGCCGCGTTCCCCACGGTCATCGCAGCAACCTCCGCGATACTCGCGCCCGAGTTTCGAGTGGCCAGCGTGCAGTCGTCGACGAGCCCCGCTACACCGCTGATCGTGGTCAATGGCGCGGCCCGCGCCGCCGCAGGGGTCGCGTGTGGCACTGGCTGCCTCGGCCCTGCGGCAGGATCGAACGTCGCGATCGGGCGAGCAGTACGACTCGCGATGCAGTTGATCGGTGGCGGCCAACCGGGTGACGCGGACCCGGCGACATTGGGTTCTCCGGCAAAGATCTCGATGTGCCTCGGCGAGAACGAAGAGGCGTCGCCGTGGCCGTCGCTCGCGTCGCGCCGCGGCATCACGGCGCCGGCAGGAGTTGTGTCGGCGTTCCCGATCACGGGCCTCTGGCAGATCAGTGATCCGAGCGCCACGCCCGACGACGTCGTGCACCACGTGTTGCACGGCATGATCAGCCCCGGTCACTGCGCGTTGCCGCTGCTGCCCGAGCCATCCGAGCAGGTGCTGCTATTGAGCCCGCCGGTCGCGCAACTGGTCGCCACTCGCTTCACCGACGTGGCCGAGCTGCAACAGGCGTTGTTCGAGACCGTGCGTATCCCCCTCGAATGGATCGCTCCTTACAAACGAGCCGCGACGCTCGCCCGCCTCGACGAACTGGGCATCGATCTCGACGACGGAATACCCCTGGCCGAAAGGCCCGAGTGCTACGTGGTGGTTGTCGCCGGCGGGCCCGCAGGCGTACAGTCCATCGGATGCTCGACTTCCGTGCTAAGCCGATCGGTTTCGGTCGGTGTGGCACCTGGGTAGGGGTTCCCATGCGATTCCGTATGATTGCCATCCTCGTGGGCCTGGCCGGCGTGGCGGCATCGTGCGGCGCCGACAACCCTTCGGAGACGGGGACCGCCAGCGCCGCCTTCGCGGCAGAGGCAGCGCCCCTCACGTCCACCGTGTCGTCGTCGAGCACGACCATCACCACGGCCGAGACCACCACGGCGAACGCGACCACCCTTGCGCCGGTGCCGACGACCCCTCCCCCGACCACTGCGGCGTCCAAACCGGTCGGTGCGCCCACCGCGGCGCCCGCTCCCGCGCCCGCCGCGCCGGAGACCACCGTGCCCTCGCCCCCACCGCCCCCTCCGCCTCCACCGGCCGCCGTCGCATCGGGGAAGCCCTGCATCGTGTCGTTTCACGGCAAGGGTGGTGGCGGCCAGGCCGAGTGGACCGGTAGCGACGGAGTGCGCCACAGCTTCCCGGCAGGCAACGCGTCGGGGTGGGGCGGGCTGCAGTGGCTGTATTACCCCGAGTCGAAGTATCAACAGGCGCGAAGCATCGTGGCCAACGACATCGCCGCCGGCGGATGCGGACGCGTGATCGTCTACGGCTTCTCCAACGGCGCCGCGTTCGCGGCCAAGCTCTACTGCCGCGGCGAGACCTTTGGCGGCAAGATCGTCGGCTACGTCATCGATGATCCGGTTGTGGACCACGCGGTCGAGGGATGTGCCCGCGCGCCGGTCAAGGTGGTGCTCTACTGGACCGGCGACATCGACGTGCCCGATGGCTGGGATTGTGGCGACTGGACGTGTGAGGGCGGTTCGGCGATCGGTATCGCACGCTACGAAGCGGCGATCGGCGTTGCGCGCAAGCCCAGCATCCACAGCTCGCATCAGCAGTACATCGATCCGCCCGAGCTCCACAGCTGGCTCTGACCTGACCGACGGGCGCGCCGCCCGCGGCGGCTAATCTCCAGGGCAGCACGCCACCGGCGTGCGTTCCAATTAGGGGGGCTTTTCGATGTCGATGGAGTTCGGGTACTTCGCCCAGGTCTTCGTACCGCAGGACAACTGGGACAAGGATCCTGGCTACGAACAGCAGCGGCTACAGCAAAACCTCGAGCTGTCGGTCAAATGCGAAGAGTTCGGCTTCAAGTACGTCTGGGCGTCCGAGCACCACTTCTTGCACCAGTACTCGCACATGTCGGCGCCCGAGATCTTTCTTGCGATGGTGGCGGCGCGCACCAAGCGCATTCACGTCGCGTCGGCGATCTTCAACATCACGGCCAAGGTCAACCATCCCGTTCGCACCGCCGAGCGCGGCGCAATGCTCGACAATCTGTCCAACGGTCGCTTCGAGCTCGGCACGGGTCGCGGTTCGTCGTCCACCGAGATGTACGGCTTCGGCATCCCCGACATGGATTACTCCAAGGTCATGTGGGACGAGTCGATCCGCGAGATCCCCCGCATGTGGATGGACCACCCCTATTCACATACCGGCGAAACGTTCTCGGTGCCCGAGCGGGACATCTTCCCGCACGTGGTGACCAAGCCGCATCCTCCGCTGTGGGTCGCGTGCGGCAACCCCGGCACGTTCGAGAAGGCCGGCAAGATGGGTCTCGGCGTGTTGTGCTTCACGATCGGTGCGCCGAGCGAACTCAAGAAGCTCATCGACGTCTACAAGGAAGCCGTGTCCAAGTGCACCGACCCGGTCGGTGGCTTCGTCAACGACAACGTCATGTGCGTCACGCACATGTGCTGTCTGCCCGACCGCAATGAGGCGCTGCGTCTCAACCTCGACGCCAAGATGTTCTATTACCAGAGCCTGGTCTACCGCTGGCTCGACACATTCCCCAAGCCCGATATGGTGCCCGATTGGCCGGCCGTGATGCCCGAGCCGACGCTCGACGAACTCAAGGCCATGGTCGAGATGGGCATCATCGCGGTGGGCGACCCCGATGACTGCGCCGGGGTGATGAAGCAGTACCAAGATGCGGGTGCCGACCAGGTCGTCATCTCACCGATGACCACCACGTTGCCCTACGACGTGACCGTCGAGAGCTGTCGTCTCTTCGGTGAGACGGTGATCCCCAAGTTCGACACCGATCCGACGTTCCGTTCCGATCGCAACCGGCAAGCCGCGCTCAATCGTTGACGAGGCCGTCGACGGGCTTGGCTTTGGTTGCCAGCACGTCGTTGGCGTCGACACCGAACCACTTCTCGGCGAGGGTCGCGTAATACTCGTCCATCATCATCGTGGCAACGAAGTTGTCGTCCTCGTCGAGATTCGTCAGCGAGAGCGCGTCGCCGTGCACGCCCGGCTTCACGGGCCCCCACAGCAGCGCGGTCGACGCGCTGCCGTGGTCGGTGCCGCTGCCGTTTTCGAGCGGCCGGCGGCCGAACTCGCTCATCGTGGCGACGAGTGTGGAGCCCGTGAGACCCCGCCGTTCGAGATCGCTCTGAAACGCCGCGACCGAACGGTCGATCTGATCGAGCAACGCGTCGTGCGCGCCGCGCTGGCCCGTGTGTGTGTCAAAGCCGCCCAGGCTCACCAAGATCACGCGGACACCGGTGTTCGAACCGAGTAACTTCGCCGCGATCGCTAGCTGATCACTCAGCTGCCCGCCGGGATAGCCGGTTGCTTCGGCTTCGAGGCCTTCGAGTAACGCGGAGAACCGAAGCGCCTTGCCCATGTTGGTGCGCGCAACGCCCACTGTCGCGGAGTCGTCGGCGGCGGTCGTGCCGAGCCCCTCGATGCCAGAGCGCAAATTGCGGAACCACGGCTCGACCGAGACGAGCCATTCGAGATCGCCACCATCGGGCAGTCCGAGCGTGACCGACTTGCGGGAGAGGATCGCTGGGTTGTTCCCATCGAGCGACACACCGGTCACGGGCGCGCCCTGGTCGAGTTCGTCACACAGTCGACCGAGAAAGCCGGTGGCCGCGAGCGTCGTGCCGGCGGCGTCGCCGGTGCGCCAACGCGCGGCCATCTCGAAGTGCGAACCGGTCGGATTGGGCGTGCCGACGCCGTGGAGGAACGCCATGCCGGTACCCGTCGACGCCAGGTTTGCGTTGATCGCGTAGCGATCGTCGAGGCGGATCAGCGAGTCCATGTCGGGCAACGTCGCATCCCGCAGACTGCGCAGCGCGGGGTCGCGGTACGGGACGAGTGTCGAGACCCAATCGTGGCCTCCTTCGAGCTCGATCATCACCAGCGTGCGCCCGGCTTTGTCGCCGGCGATGACCGGCGTGTGATCGCGTACCGGGCGGTCGCGCGCCGCCGCCTCGGCGTCGTCGATGAATGACGAGTGCCGGTCCGACAGTGACCACATCCCATAACTCGCAACACCGGCGGCACCGGCACCGAGCATGCCGATGACGCCGCGCCGGCTGAACTTCTTGGAAGTGGTGTTCATATGAGCGAGAACTCCGGTGAGAGAAGCGCGAGGGTCACCAACAACTCGAGGCCCTCGGCGAATTCGGTCTGCTTGTCGATCGCGCGCTGCATCGCGTTTCGCGTCGTGGGCGACACGTCGTAGAGCCCGCAGTGCGCGAGAACGGCGTCGACGGTCGGCTCGACGCGGTCGACAACTGTCTTGGCGAGAGGAAGCCGTACCAACAGGTTGGTGCGGGTCAACATCTGCCCCGCCGAGAGCCATCGCTCGTCGAGTGGCCAACCCGCGACATTGGGTGGGCGAAACGGCATCTGTCCGAGTTCGTCGAACCACTGCAGGTCGATGTCGAACTTCTCGGTGCGCTGCTTCTCCCGCTCTGAAAGGCCACTCGGGCCGGCGTTGCCGGTGATCGCGAGCATGGGAATCAACCACTCGACCGGTGTACGTGCTCGGCTGTGCCGCGCGATCGCGAAGTCGCGTCCTTGGAGGATGTTCTGCACCAAGGGCTTGATCTCGAGCCCACTCTTGCGGAAGACGACCGCCATCTCATCGGTGCGTGCCTCGGACGGCAATTGGCCGACGAAGTATCGATACAGCCGCGTCGAGACAAAGCGCGCACAGGCCGGGTGGTCGCAGAGCGCGTCGATGGCGTCGCTCGTGTTCCAGTTGCGCCTCATGCCGAGGAATTGCACCGGCCGTTGGTAGGCCGACTCGGGATCGAACACCACTTTGAGCGACTCACCCTCGACCTTCCAGCCGCTGAAGGCCCGCGCTGCGGCGCGGACGTCGAGCTCGGTGTAGTTGCCCGGGCCCAACAAGAAGAGCTCCATGACTTCGCGTCCGAAGTTCTCGTTGGGGTTCTCACCGCGCGATCCGTCGCCGTCGAGATACGACAACATCGCGGGATCGATGGCGATGGCGTGCATCAACTCGCGAAAGTTCCCCAGCGCATGCCTGCGCAACAAGACGTGCTGCCGCCACATGGCGGATTCGGACGCCTTGTCGAGCGACGACACCAGATGGCCGTGCCAATACCAGACCATGCGCTCGTGCACGCTCGGTCGGCGGTCGAGCATGCGCTCGAGCCAGTAACGAGTCATGCGACCGCCGTAGTCGTCCTTGCCGTCGAGGCGGTCGGGCGGTATCTCGGGCTTGGCTCCGAACGCCATCTCGATCGCGGCGCCCGGCCCGGCTTTCACCAGCTCCTCGACCTGGCCGGGGAAGGGGCCGAACGTTGTGCGGCGCAGCAAGTGGGCGATGAGCTCTCGGTCGGTCGGCATCGGCCACGTTGTACGACGACGGTCATGAATCGACGATGAAGGGGTGCTTCATCCCGGCTTCACAATTCTGCTGCGACAATGCATCCGATGCGGCTGCTGTTGATCGAAGACGATGCCTCGCTCGCCGCTGTGCTCTACCGCGCCCTGATCGACGAGGGCCATTCGGTCGAGGTCGCGGGCCGTGCCATCGATGGGCGACACCTGTTGCGTTCGAGTGAGTACGACCTCGTCGTGCTCGATCTCGGCCTGCCCGACGGTGACGGGCTGGCGCTGTGCCGCGAAGCGCGGGCGCATGGCGTGGTGGCACCGATACTCGTATTGACCGCGCGTGACGGGTTGCTGAACAAGGTCGAAGGACTCGACGCGGGAGCCGACGACTACCTCACCAAGCCGTTCGACTTCCCCGAGCTGGCGGCGCGGATCCGAGCCCTGCTGCGCCGAGGGAGCGAGGACCGATCGCCCATACTGCAGGCCGACGACATCCGTCTCGACCCGGCGGCGCGGCGCGTGTGGCGCGGTGCAGTGACGGTGCCGCTCACTGCGCGCGAGTTCTCGTTGCTCGAGTATCTGATGCGGCACAGGGGCAAGGTTCTCACGCGTACCGAGTTGCTCGAACATGTCTGGGACGCGCACTACGACGGGTTGTCCAATGTGGTCGACGTGCACATCGCAAATCTCCGTCGCAAACTCGATCTACCCGATTCGCCGGCACCGATCGACACCATTCGCGGGGTCGGCTACCAGCTGACGGTTCCGGTCGAGTAGACGGAGCCCCTATGGATCTGCGCAAGGTTCGCATCCAACTCACCGCGCTCTACACCGTGCTCTCCGCGCTGTCGATCGGAGTCATTGCGCTGTATGCCGTCAATGCCGGGCGCGATCGACTGTTGCGATCGGCCGAGCGCGACGTTGTCGAGCAGCACACGTCCGTGTTGTTGGCGCTCAACGCGGGCGAAACGGACTTCGACGACGACGCGTGGGTCGTGAGCCTGGCCGACGGCTCGTCGCGCTTGCTTTCCGACAACACGAGTGTCGAACCGCCGTTGCGGACGCTGGCCCAGCGCGCCGGCGGATCGAGTGATGTCGAGCTCGAGCAGTTCACCTACGACAACCATCGCTTCGTCGCCGCAACCAAGAAGCTCAGCGCCGACGAGGCGAATAAGCAGTATCTGATAACCGCGGTCAACATCGACAGCTACTACGACGAAGCGAATTCGCTGCGCACGCGCATCTGGCTCGCCGCGCTCGGGCTCACCGCGCTCTGCGGCGGTGTGGGCTACCTGTTCGCAAAGCGCTCGCTCGAGCCGGCGCGCGTGGCCATGGGCCAGCAGCGCGACTTCATCGCCGACGCCGCGCACGAGATGCGCACGCCGCTCGCGATCATCCGCGCGTCGGCCAGCCACGCACTGTCGAGGCCCCGGGACACGCGTGAGTACCAGCAGTCGCTGTCCGAGATCCTCGCCGCCACCGAGCGGGCCAGTTCCGGTGTCGGCGAATTGCTCGAGCTGGCCCGGCTCGACGCCGGCCAAGGGCAGCCTCGTCGCGCGCCGCTACGCCTCGATCTGTTGGTCGAAGAAGTGGCATCGGCGGTGCGCGTCGAAGGCGTCGAGATCGATGCCGCGCCCGGTGATGCGCTGATCGTCGACGCCGACTACACGCTCATGCAACAGGTCGTCGAAAATCTCACTCGCAACGCCGCCGCGAGAGCGACGAAGGTGAGCCTGTCGACCGAGCGCTTCGCGACGTGGGCGGTCATCAACGTGGTCGACAACGGCCCGGGGTTCGACGACGCGCTGTTGCCCCACGTGTTCGATCGATTCCGGCGCGGTGACGGTCGGGGGTCGAGTGGTCTGGGCATGGCGATCGCCAAGGGCATCGTCGTTGCCCACGACGGCAGCATCTCGGCGACGAACCAACCCGACGGCGGCGCGTCCGTCCGCATCTTGCTGCCTCTCGCGAGGAGCTGACCCAGATACCGCTTCGCCTACGAGGCGAGTGGCTCGCGACGCGACGGCGTTGCCGGCGTCGGGCGCGATGTGTTTTCGACGAGCTCGGCCGAGGTGAACACCGCGTAGGTCTTGATGGTGCGCACGATGTCGTCGAGCGCGTCGATCACATCGAAGCCGCCGTATTCGAGCAATCGATTGCCATTGGCTTCGGTCCAGGGAGCGACGATCGACTCGGGATCGAGCTCCGCTCGCAGCCAGGCGGTACCGACACGGCGGATCGCAGAGTCGACGACTGGGTCACCGCACGACACCGCGAAGGCGGCAGCACCGTCGAGATCGAAACGGGACGGATCGAGCGCTCGATGCACGCTGGCGAGGCGGAAGCGCAACGCCTCGCGGGCGAGCAACGTGTGGTTCACGACGAGCAACTCTCGAATCCCACGGCCTTGAATCTCACGGCAAAGCCCCTGTCTCCGTCGGGCAGAACGCTAGAGAAAACCTCGACGTCAGGGGTGGATGCTCATGGCCGCGCCGCCGGTGGGCAACAGCCGGCGGCACAATCGGGCCGAACGCCGAGCCGGCCGAGGGCGGGTCGAGGCGTCGACGGATCGAGCTGTTCCTCGACGAGTTGGCGGATCATCGCGACGAACTCGGGCGCAGATCCGACGGTCTCGGCGCGCCCGAATCGCAGTCCCAATGCGGCCGCCCGCTCGGCGGCCAACACGTCGAGGTCGTAGACGACCTCCATGTGATCCGAGATGAAACCGATCGGCGCGGCGACGACCGACCGGGTGCCGCCGGCCGCGAGCGTCGTGAGCGCGTCGCCGATATCGGGCTCGAGCCAGGGCATCGTTGGCGGCCCGCTGCGGCTCTGCCACACGAGCGACCACGGGTGTCCGGGTGCGCAACGCTCGGTCACCAGTTGGGCGACTTCGCGCAGTTGCGCCTCGTAGTCGCTCGTCTGCGCCATCGTGAGCGGGATGCTGTGCGCGGTGTAGAGCAGCGCGGGCTCGCCTTGATCGTCGCCACCCGCCCGGGTCTCGGCGAGGGCCGCGCCGACGTTGCGGGACAGCGGTTCGATGAAACCCGGATGATTGAAGTAGTGACGTAGCCGTTGCACCTCGGGCGCGCCGGAGCCGACGGCGCTACGAGCGCGTGCGATGTCATCGAGGTACTGGCGGCACGACGAGTAGGAACTGTAGGGCGAGGTGATGAAGGCCAGGGCGCGCTCGACGCCGTCGTCTCGCATCTGCCGGATCGTGTCGATCAGCAGCGGGTGCCAGTTGCGATTGCCCCAATAGATGGGCAGTGCGAGACCGTGCGTGGCGAACTCGGTCGTCAGCTTGCCGATCAGCTCACGGCACTGGGCGTTGAGGGGGGAGACGCCACCGAAGCGCAGGTATTGCTCGGCCACGAGGCGCAGTCGCTCGGGAGGGATGTTGCGTCCCCGCGTGACGTTCTCGAGGAACGGGACGACATCGTCAGGGCCTTCGGGGCCACCGAAGGAGACGATCAACAGTGCATCGAACACCGGGGTGATGCTATGCGAGACGCGATAGAACGACGCTATGAACAGTGGCGAACGACCGGTGGTCCTGGATCTGACGGCCGAAGAGATTCGGGTGCTCGGCTGCCTGGTCGAAAAGCAAGCAACGACACCCGACAACTACCCCTTGAGCTCCAACGCGCTGATGGCCGCGTGCAACCAGAGCACGAGCCGTGATCCGATCGTCGACTATTCCGAACGGATCATCGACGCCACGATGTTGAGCCTCCGCGACCGCGGACTCGCCCGCACGGTGCGTGGCGACGGCCAGCGCGTGCACAAGCATCGCCATGTCCTCGACGAGGCGTGGTCGTTGAAAGGATCATCGCTGGCAGTCCTGACCGTGCTCATGTTGCGGGGCGCGCAGACGGTCGCCGAGTTGCGCACGCGCACCGAGCGCTACGCCGGTGTCAGCGCGGACGACGACGTCGACGCGACGTTGCGCCGCCTGGCCGAGCGCGAGCCCCCGCTCGCGGAGCTCTTGCCTCGACGACCGGGCGAGCGCGAAGCGCGTTGGATCCATCTCGTCGGCGAGGTAGCTGCGCAAGACCGGCCCTACGACGGTGACGGTGGCTCGAGCGCACCGCGTCGCGCGTCAGCCGATCGCAGTCCCCGAGCCGGCGCGGCAGAAGCGCTCGAGCGGGTCGAGACACTCGAAGCCCAACTCGGCGAAGTCACCGCGCGGCTCGAGGTGCTCACCGCCCGGTTCGATGCATTGGTGGCCGATCTCGGCGCAGGCTGATCGACGGTCGCGCGAAACACACCCCTCAGAAGACGTAGCCCATCGCGCCCGCTACCGAAGACGCGAGCGCGGTGTCACCATCGAACGCCAACTTGTGCTGCGCGAGCGCGTGGTCTGCAGTCCAACGACCACACAGCAGTGCGTTGAATGTTTCGGTGTCGAGGGTGAGCGTGGCCGTCGCCGGCGCGGACGGGTTGTCGACCACCGCGGCGCGGCGACCGTGCACTTCGACGACGTAGTGCGCGGCGGTCGGGCCGGTCACCGAAAAGGCGACGATCGAGTTGTCGGGGGCGCCTGCCTTCTTGCCGACGACATAACCCAGGCTGCCGCGGTGCAGCGCCATGACGGAGTCGACGACGGGGCCAGTGAGGTGACCCGGGCGGCCTACGGCCCGTCGTATGTCCTGTTCGTGCGCCCAACAATCGAACACGCGCACGATCATGAACTGACGGTAGGGAACCTCGCCGACCGGGCTCCAACCGAGGCGGTCGAAGTCCTCGATCGTCATGGCCTCGAGCATGCGTGTCCGTTGTGCAGTCACGTCGTTGAACTCTGCGAGCACCTCAGCGCCCGAACGATCGCGTCGCAACGCGATGGCATCTTCGTTGAATTTGCCGATGTCGTTCTTCACGTACGCGGGGTATTCGCCGAGCGCTGGGTCAGCCGCAAGACCGAGCAACCTGCGCTCGATAGCGATGAGATGACTGACGTTGTCGCGCACGGTCCACCCGGGGCAGTCGGTCGCGAGATCCCACTCGGCCGGCGTGATGGAGGCGCCGAGTTGGGTTATCGATGCCCAACAAGCACTCAACAGTGAAATCGATTCTTCGCTCATTGCCCACGTCCCGCGATCGTGCCGGTGATCGTTCCATTTTCGTCGAAGGCGACACACACCACGTCACGATCGTTGTCGCGCGTCCATGACTCTTGCGTCGGCACGATGTGCAGGTACTGGTAACGCGATCGGGTGTAGTCGATGCCAACGTACGATGCGAACTGTGCGAGGCACGTATCGTTGGCGTACGTGCTGATCTTGTTGGCATCGAACGTCGACTCGGGATAGCGGCCGGAGTAGTACACCTCGTGCGTATGCGCCTCGCTGCAATCGACGACGCGGATCGTCGTGACGAGGCCGTCGCTCAAGCTGGCGCCGTCGAGGCAGTTGCCCTTCACGAGATCGAATACGGACACCACCTTCGGTGTGATCTTGGCGGCCGATGTCACTGACGATGTCGCAGGGGTCGTACCCGCTCGCGTTGTGGTGACCGATGCGGACGGCGCGCTCGAGGGGGTCGCTGCGGTCGCGGGCGCCCCGGTCGCGGGCGCGCTGGATGGGGTCGCCCCGGTCGCCGGCGCAGCTTGCACTGTGGTCGCCACCGTCGTAGGCGCGGCGATGTCGAGGGACGGCCGCCCGCCGTGGCCCCGCGCGAAGTAGACGATTACGAGCAGCGTGGCCAGCGCGAGACCGCCGCCGAATGCGAGGCGTTGGCCGGCCGAACGGGGCGGGGGCGCGGTCGGGTAGGTGGTGGCGGCGGTCGCTACGCGTTCTCGAGTCGCCACCGACGCTCCGTTGGCCGAACGCAGCGAGGCGAGAAACGCCTCCTTCTCTTTGCTGAGCGTGACCTCTTTGGCTGGAGTGACGTCTTTGGCGGGGGCCACGTCGTTGGCGGCAGCGACGACTTTGGCGGGAGCGACGACTTTGGCGGGAGCGACGTGGTTGGCGGGAGCGACGTCGTTGGCGGGAGCGACGACTTTGGGGGAGCTCCCGTTGGTGTTCCCACCGTTGGAAAACCCCGGAAATGCATCGAACGACGACGGAATGGGTTGAGTCGAGGGGGCTGCCAGCGGTTTCGGTTCGTCGACCGCAACCGCCACGATGGCGCGCACGTCCGGATGAAGCTCGGGCGGATACCAGCGGCCGTCGCTGGCGATCCACCAGCCTGGACCGGGCATGCCGTCGCGCATGGCCAAGAGGGTAGCTGTTGGCCGAACGATTCTCGGCGGCGCGGCCGGCGAGAATCGCGGGTGCGCGTCCGCTAGCGGTCGACGAAGAACCGGGCGATGTCGCTGGTCATCGTCGACGCGATGCGCTCTGCCGCGGGACCGCGTAGCGGTTCGCGCGACGCCGCGAAAGCCCGCTGATTCAATGTGCTCGCAAAGTGTTGCGCGCGGGCAATCGCGGTTGCTTCGACGTCGTCGGCATCGACGACTTCGTCGAAGAAGCCGGCGTCGAGTGCGGTGTCGGGTTCGAATATGTGGGCGAGCATCGTCGCCGCGGTCAAATGCCGTCGTGACAACCGTTGCTGCGCGAGTTCGGTGAGATAGATCGGCAGTGGCAAACCGATCGACACCTCGTTCAATCCGATCTTGAACGGGCCTTGCGCGCCGACACGATGATCGGATGCCATCAAGATGATTGCCCCTGCGGCGAGTGCATGACCCGTGCAGGCGGCGACAACCGGGCGCGGGAACATGAAAAGGCGCAATGCCAATTCGCCGCCCCGCCGCACCAAGGCCTGCGTCTCGGCCGGGCCGGCATTGATGACCGACAGATCGAACCCGGCGCAGAAACGACCAGGGCGCCCGACGACGACGACCGCACCGGCGTCGCGTTCGGCGGCGTCGAGCGCCGTGTTGAACGCATCGATGGAGGCGTGTGAAAGCGCGTTGGCCTTGCCATCGTCCATGCGCACGATCGCGACGTCGCCATCGCGAGAAGAGGTGATCGGTTGGTCGTCGCTCATCGGGCGCGACCCTAGTATCCCCGTCCTCCGTTCCGCTCTGCCGGGGGCCGCTCAGGCGCTGGGCTTCGCCCTAGCCTCGTCGCAATGATCCTCGTCGATGCCCAAGGCGTGAGCATGAGCCGGCCCGAGCGGCCGTTGTTCGACAACGTCTCGCTGACGCTCAGCACCGGTGATCGCCTTGCCATCGTGGGCCTCAACGGCAGCGGCAAATCGACGCTCGCGCGCGTGCTCGTCGGCGCCGTGACGCCGGAGTCGGGCGTCGTGCGACGGGGCCGAGACGTCCGCGTGACGATGCTCGATCAGGCGTCGCCACTGCCACCTGGCACCGTGCGCAGCGTGCTTTCGGGCGATGGTTTCGACGCGTGGCAGGGCGAAGCGATCGCCGATCGGCTGGGTATCGCGTCGCTGTTCGACGCCGACGTTGCGTCGCTGTCCGGAGGCGAAGCCAAGCGAGTGGCGCTGGCCTCGGCACTCGTGCACGAAAGTGATCTGCTCGTACTCGACGAGCCGACCAACCATCTCGACATCGATGCGATCGCGTGGCTCGAAGAACACCTCGCCGTGTTCCGCGGCGGATTGGTCTTGATCACCCACGACCGTTTCGTGCTCGATCGCGTCACGACCCGTATCGCCGAGATCGACCACGGTCAGCTGTTCGTCTATCAGACGGGCTACGGCGGCTATCTCGAGGCGCGCCAGCAACGAGCCGATCAAGAAGCAACGCAAGAGGCGTCGCGGCGCAATCTCGCGCGTCGCGAATTGGCGTGGCTTCGTCGCGGAGCACCGGCACGGTCCACAAAGCAACGCGCGCGCGTCGAACGGGCGACCGCCCTGATCGACAGCTCGCAGATCCGGGCGGATAGCCGCGCCGCGCTCGACCTGAACCTCTCCGATGTCGACTCGGCGACACCGCGGCTCGGCGACCTCGTCATCGAGTTGCAGGGGGTCGGCCACCGGTTCGATTCGTTGCCGGTGTTCGCTGGCCTCGACCTCGCGCTCGACCGTCGCGAGCGTCTCGGCATCGTCGGCCCCAACGGCAGCGGCAAGAGCACGGCGCTCGAGATCATGGCCGGCCGGCTCGACCCGACCGAGGGTCGCGTCGTGCGAGGCCCGACAGTGCGCCTCGGTTACTACGACCAGCGTTCGCGCAGTCTCGATCCGTCGATCACCGTGCGCGCCGCACTCGTCGGCGACAAAGGCGAAGTCGATTGGCGCGATCGCAAGTTGATGGAACGTTTCTGGTTCGACGATGACGCGCAACGGGCGCCGATCTCGTTGTTGTCGGGTGGCGAACGGCGGCGGTTGCAATTGTTGCTGACGCTGCTCGAACGACCCAACGTCTTGCTGCTCGACGAGCCGACGAACGATCTCGATCTCGACACACTGCGGGCGCTCGAGGACTTTCTCGACGACTGGCCCGGCGCGGCGGTGATCGTCTCGCACGATCGCGCACTGCTCGACCGTACGTGCGACGACGTCATCGTCTTCGACCCGGGGCGGCGGCCGGCGCGTTACCCGGGGGGTGCCGAGGCGTGGGTCGCGGAACGTCAGCGAAACCGGCGCGTAGGAACGGCGCGACCCCGCGACGCCAAGGCCGGCGCGGCCGGCGATGCCAAAGCCCGAGTGGCCGACGGCGGCGCAGGAAAGCCGGGCAAGGTGCGGGCGGCCAGCGCGTCGACACTGCGCCATCGACTGCGGACGATCGACAAGGAGATGCAGCCGTTGCTCACCCAACGGGCCGACCTCGAGGCCCGCTTGGGTGAAGGTGATCACCGCGACCGTCAGGCCGCAGCATCGGCGTTCGCCCACGTGGTCGAGTGCTTGCACGTACTCGAGGAGCAGTGGCTCGAAGTGGCGAGCGACCTCGAAGCCATCGAGTGAGTAATCGAGTGGGTGCCGAGTAACCTGAGCGCTATGGCGACTGAGTCAACGAGCACCGACACCGATCTCATCGTGCACGTCAGCGATGCTGCGCACGCCAAGATCCTCGAGATCCTGAGCGAAGAGGAAGAGCCCGAGACGCTCGGTCTGCGCATCGAGGTCACGGGCAACCATGGTGTCGAGTACGCCTACGACCTGTCGTTCGAGACCATCACCGAAGCCGATCCCGACGATGTCGTCTACGAGGTCAACGGCCTCTCCGTGATGATCCCCGCGGCGTCCGCCGATGCTTTGCGGGGCTCCACCCTCGATGTGCCGTCCAACCCTCGCCAGGGCGGTCTCGTCATCCGCAATCCCAACCGTCCCGATCCGCTCGCCGGTGCCGGCCCCCTCGAGCTCACCGGTGATGTTGCCGAGCAAGTCAGCCAATTGCTCGAGCAGCGCATCAACCCGTCATTGGCCGCACACGGCGGCTTTGCCACGCTCGTGGGCGTCGACGGCGATTCGGTCTACGTCACGATGGGTGGCGGATGTCAGGGTTGCTCGATGAGCGCGCTCACGTTGTCGGAGGGCATCAAGAAGATGATCCTCGAAGCGATCCCTGCGGTGCGTGAAGTGGTCGACGCGACCAACCACGCCCAGGGCGAAAACCCCTTTTACAGCTGAGCGGCCCGCCCGGTCAGCGCGCCAGCATCTCGCGCGCCGCGGCGGTGATGCCGTTGGCGTCGAGGCCCAGGCCGGCGAGGATCACATCGGGCTTGCCCTGCGCGATGAACATCGTGGGGATGCCCATCACGTTGACGATCGACGCGGTGTGCCGCGCTTCGATCGCATCGCGCATCGCCTCACCCGCGCCGCCGGCGCGTAGTCCGTCTTCGACGGTGATGACCGCCCGGTGCGTGGCGGCGTCTTCGATCATCGCGGGGTCGAGCGGCGCGACGACGCGAGCGTCCCACAGCGTCACCGACACGCCTTCGTCTTCGAGTGCGGTCGCGGCCTGCTCGGCCGCGTCGAGCATCTTGCCCACCGACACGATGCAGATCTCACTGCCCTTGCGCAGACGCCGTGCTTTGAGACCGTGGCCGACTTCCCATTCGTGGGCCGTACGCGCCGCGGTCTTGGGCCAGCGGATGACTGCCGGGCCGTCGAGCTCGAAGGCGTCAGCCAGCATCACTTGCAATTCTTGATACGACGAGGGCGCGAACACCGTCATGCCCGGCACCTTGGTGAACAGCACCATGTCGAGCACACCGTGGTGTGATGGCCCGTCGTCACCGGTGACCCCCGCGCGGTCGAGGCAAAACACCACGGGCAGCTTGTGCAGCCCGACGTCGTACATCACTTGATCGACGGCGCGGGTCATGAACGTCGAATACACGGCGACGATCGGTCGCAGGCCCCCCATCGCCATGCCGGCCGCGGCGGTGACCGCATGTTGCTCGGCGATGCCGACATCGAAGCAACGGTTGGGAAAGCGGTCCATGAACGGCAACAAGCCGGTCGAGTCGGGCATGGCGGCCGTGATGGCGACGAGCTCGGGATGTTCTTCGCCGAGCTTGACGATCGCCTCACCGAACGCTGCGGTGTAGCTGCCCGGCTTGAGCTCGGACAGGTCGTGCATGTTCTTGATCGGGTCGTTTTCGGCGGGGCCGTAGCCGCGACCTTTTTGCGTCAGCACGTGCACGACGACGGGGCCCTCGAACTTGGACGCGTTGTGCAACGCCTTTTCGAGCGCGGACACGTCGTGACCATCGAACGGGCCCATGTAACGAATGCCGAGGTTTTCGAAGAACGCCGGCGGCTCCCACATGGCCCGGATCGCCAGCTTGGTGGCGTTGATGCTGCGGTCCAGTTTTTCACCGAGCCACGGGAACTTTTTGGCCAAATGCTCGATGCGTTCTTGCCGGCGCATGTAGACGGGGTTGGACCGGATGTTGACCAGGCTCTCGGACAGCTTGGAGATCGTGGGTGCGTAGGACCGTCCGTTGTCGTTGAGCACGATGGTGACGTTGCACTCGGAGTGGCCGAGATTGTTGAGGCCTTCGAAGGCCATGCCTCCGGTCATCGACCCATCGCCGATCACCGCCACGACGCGGCGCTCGGTGTGGCCTTGCGCTTGCAACGCGGTAGCGATGCCGTGCGCGTAGCCGAGCACGGTCGACGCGTGGCTGTTCTCGATCCAGTCGTGTACGGACTCGGACCGTGACGGATAGCCGGACAGTCCGCCGTCCTGACGCAGCGAGGCGAAGTCGCGATAGCGACCGGTGACCAACTTGTGCACGTACGCCTGGTGGCCGACGTCCCATAAAATGACATCGCGCGGCGAAGCGAAGACACGATGCAACGCCAGGGTCAACTCGACGACACCGAGGTTGGATCCCAGGTGACCACCGGTCGACGAGACGGTGCTGACGATCGCCTGGCGCAGTTCTTCGGCCAAGGTGACGAGTTCGTCGTTCGTGAGGCGCTTCAGGTCGGCGGGTTCGCGAATCGACTCGAGCAGCAGCATCCGTTCCAGGCTAACCCCCGGGACGACTGCTCCGCCGTCGCCGGGCGAGGGGAACTCAGCGGATCGACAGAGCGCCAGACAGGCGCCAGCGGGCCGCGGCACGGGTGATGACCGACCCGAACGCGTAGCCGACGGCCAGGGCCAACGCCCCGCCCGCGGCGTCGATCCAGAAGTGATTGGCCGTGACCACGATGGCGAAGAGCGTGAGCCAGGGGTAGACCGCCAGTGCGACTCGCACGGATCGCCGTTGGACGACCGGTCGCAGGGCGAGCCAGCACCACGTCGACCACGCAAAGTGAAGGCTCGGCATCGCGGCGTACTGGTTGGATATCGACTGCATCGTGCCCGAATCGAACGACCAGAGCCCGCCGAAGCGCTGCAGCGTGTCGACGAAGCTGGTGTTCGTGCAGCCCCCGTACTCCCCGCACACGCTGAGTAGTCGGGGCGGCATCAGTGGGTAGAGGCTGAAGCCGATCAGGGCCAACGCGGTCGTGGCGGCGAGGGTGTTGCGCCACTGGCGGTATCGATCGGGCACCCGATGGAACAGGTAGAGCAGCGCGGCGATCGTGACGACGAAGTGGAACGTCCCGTAGAAGACGTTCCAGAACCACATGAACCACGACCAGCCGAGGAACCATCCCTGCACCGTTTGCTCATGGAACAGGCCGACCGCGCGCTCGAGGCGGATGACCTGCTGGGCGTGCTCGAGTGCGTGGTCGGGGCTCACCGACGCCGAACCGAACAGATTGCGGACCGCCGTGTAGATGCCGTAGAAGCTGGCGACGATGCCGACTTCGCGCCACCACCGCAATCGCAGCGTCGGAACCACCGAGGTCTCGGTAGTCGTTCGTGGGGCGACCAAGTCGCTCGATGCGCTCACATCGCTCTGCATCGGCGGCACACGTTAGCGTCCTCCGGGCGAGCTGGGCAGTTCCTTACGAAACCGCGGCATCGTGCGCCCGAGCGGTCCGGGTAGCGGCACTCTAGGGTGACGCCCCATGGAGATCACGGGGCATGGGGGAGAGCTGGCCCTGGCCGCGCTGCGTCGCTTTGGCGTCGAGGAGCTCTTCACGCTGTCAGGCGGCCACATCTTTCCGCTCTATGACGCGGCCGTCAGCGGCGCGGTGAGGCTGATCGACGTGCGCCACGAGCAGACGGCCACGTTTGCGGCCGAGGCGATGGCCAAGCTGACGCGCCGACCCGGTGTCGTCGCGCTGACCGCGGGGCCGGGCGTGACCAACGGCGTGAGCGCCACGACGACCGCGTGGTTCAACGGGTCGCCCCTCGTGGTGATCGGCGGGCGCGCCGGCAACCGCGGGTGGGGCAGGGGCGCGTTACAAGAGTTCGATCACGTGCCCGTGATGGCGCCGATCACCAAGCTCGCCACAACGATCGGCGAGACGAGCGCCATCGCCGACGTGATGCACACCGCGGCCGAGACCGCCGCCACCGCCCATCGCGGCCCCGTCTTCGTCGACATACCGATCGACGTCATCTACGACCGCGCGACCGTCGTGTTGCCCGATCGCCCGCCCCCGCGGCGACCCGAGGCCGACAGCGATGCGGTAGCGCGTGCCGCGGCGATGATCGCCACGGCACAACGACCCGCAATCATCGCGGGCTCGGACGTCTATTTCGAAGGGGCCTGGCGCGCCCTGCGCGCCGCGGCCGAATGGTTGCGCGTGCCCGTCTATCTCAACGGCCTCGGTCGCGGGTGTCTGGCTGCCGACCACGAGTTGGCGTTCAGCAGTTCCCGCTCGATGCTCAAACGTGATGCCGACGTGGTCGTGGTGATCGGTACGCCGCTCGATTTTCGCGTCGGCTTCGGCAGCTTTGGCGACGCAAAGGTCGCGCACATCGTCGATCACCCCGACCGCGTCGCGACCCACATCACGCCTGCTGTCGCGGCAGCGGGCGATCTCGCGCTGATCCTGCAGGCATTCGCGGACTATCGCGGGCCGCGGGAGGACCACGAAGCCTGGATCACGCACCTGCGCGACGCGGAACGAGCGCTCGATGTCCACGACGCTCCGTTGCTCGGCGCGGACAGCGACCCCATCAAACCCACCCGCATCTACGGCGAGCTGCGCAAGTTGCTCGAGCGCGACGCCGTCGTCGTCTGCGATGGCGGGGATTTCGTGTCGTACGCGGGCAAGTACATCGATTCGTACGAGCCGGGCTGCTGGCTCGACCCCGGCCCCTACGGTTGCCTCGGTACCGGCATGGGCTACGCCATGGCCGCGCGGATTGCGCATCCCGATCGGCAGGTCGTCGTGATGATGGGCGACGGAGCCGCCGGCTTTTCGCTGCTCGACATCGACTCGCTCGTGCGCCACGGTCTGCCGGTGGTTGTCGTCGTGGGCAACAACGGATGCTGGGCACTCGAGAAATTCCCGATGACCAAGCTCTACGGCTATCACGTCGCGGCCGAACTGCGACCGGAAACCCGCTACGACCGTGTCGTCGAAGCACTGGGGGGTGCAGGTGAGATCGTCACGCACGCGAAAGAGCTCGCCCCCGCGCTCGCCCGCGCGTTCCAGTCGGGGGTGCCCTATCTCGTCAATGTCATCACCGACCCCGAGGACGAGTATCCGCGGCAATCGGCGCTCGGCTGACCCAACTACGATCCCCGCACACCACAAGGGGGCATCGTGAGTGGTCGACCAATTCTCGACGGCCTGCGCATCGTCGATCTGACGTCTGGCATCGCCGGGCCGTACTGCACCAAATTGTTCGTCGATGCCGGCGCGGAGGTCATCAAGGTCGAGGCGCCGACCGGTGATCGCATGCGGCACTGGTCCGCCTCGGGCGCGACGTTCGAGGGCGACGAGGTGGGCCCGATGTTCGCCTATCTCAACGCGTCCAAGCGCAGCGTGATCGCCGATCTCGCGACGACCGAAGGGCGTGAGTTCGTGCTCGAGTTGGCGGCAAAAGCCGAGCTCGTCGTGGAGGACTTCGAGCCCGGCGAGATCGAGTCCCTTGGCCTCGCGTTGTCCGATCTTCACGCCGCCAACAAACGGGTCTCGCTGATCTCGCTCTCGCGCTTTGGCCGGGGCGGGCCGTGGAGCAACCGCACTGCCAACGAGTTCACGTTGCAGGCACAAGTCGGCTCGACGGACTACCGCGGCATCCCCGGTCACGAACCGGTCGCGGCCGCGGGTCGACTCGGCGAGTACGCATTGGCCTCGTTCGCCGCGCCTGCCGCCCTCGCGGCGGTGCGCCAAGCGCGCGCGTCGGGCGTGGGCGTACATGTCGATCTTTCGCAGCACGAATCGATGATGCTGTCGTTCCAAGTATTTCGGCAGGTGACTGCGGTATACGACCCCGGACGTTGGTTGGGGCGCAGTTTCGAGATCCCGTCGATCGAGCCGGCAAAGGACGGTTGGGTCGGATTTTGCACGATCACCGCACAGCAGTTCACCGACTTTTGTCATCTCATCGGCGCGCCCGAACTCGCGGTGCCCGAGCTGATGTTCGCGGAGGCGCGCATGGCCAACCGCGAGCGAATCTGGTCGAAGATCCGCGAGTTCACGCAGGCGCACACGATCGACGAGATCGTCGAGCTCGCCAGCGCCATGCGCATACCCGTGAGCCCGATCGGCGACGGTCGCACCGTGCTCGAGATGGATCAGTTCCTCGAACGAGAGGTGTTCGTCGACAATCCGGCCGGCTTCAAGCAGCCGCGCGTGCCGTACCTGCTGTCGAAAGTCCCACCCGTGCCCTTTGGCCGCGCACCGAAGCTCGGAGAGGACACCGAGCGCATACGCAATCGCCGCGCCTCGTTGCCGCGGGCACGGCGGGACAAACGCAAGCTGCCCCTCGAGGGGATCAAGGTCGCGGACTTCTCGGCATTTTGGGCGGGGCCGGTTGCCGTCAATATCCTCGGCGCGCTGGGTGCCGACGTTGTCAAGATCGAATCGATTCAACGTCCTGACGGCATGCGGTTTGCCGGTGGCATTCGGCGTCCCGACAACGTGTGGGAATTTTCGCCCGTTACCCATTCGGTCAACGTCGGTAAGCGCGACGTGACCGCTGATGTCTCGAGTCCCAAGGGCCACGACTTGGCCTGTCGCATGGTCGAGTGGGCCGACCTCGTTGTAGAGAACTACGCCCCGCGCGTGATGGAGCACTTCGGCCTCGGTTGGGACGAGGTCCACCAGATGAATCCCAACGCCATCATGTGTCGCATGCCCGCCTTCGGATTGTCGGGACCATGGCGCGAGCGCACCGGTTTCGCGATGACGATCGAGCAGGCATCGGGACTGGCATGGATGACCGGTCACGCCGGTGGCCCACCGATGGTGCCGCGCGGCGTGTGCGATCCGGTCGGCGGCATGCACGCGGCCTTCGCCATGATGCTCGCGCTCGAGCATCGTGAACGCACGGGCGAAGCCCAGTTGATCGAGGTTGCACTCATCGAGCCCGCGCTCAACATCGCGGCCGAGCAGGTGATCGAGTGGACCGCCAACGGCGTGTTGCTCGAGCGCCACGGCAATCGCTCGCCCTACGCGGCGCCGCAAGGCGTGTATCCGGCGCTCGAGCCCGACTGGTGGGTGGCGCTGTCGATCGAGACCGACGACGAATGGGCGCGGCTGCGCACGGCCTTGGGCGACCCCGAGTGGGCGGCCGACGCGCGCTTCGCCTCGGCCGCGGGCCGTCACGCGCACCATGACGAGATCGACGACAACCTGCGGCCGTGGTTTGCGGAACGGCCGCGCGATCTCGCAGCCGAGACGCTCATCTCGGCGCACGTACCGGCGGCCCCGTTGAACAACGCGTACTTCGTGGGCAATACGCCGCATCACCAAGTGCGCCAGTTTCACCAATGGATGCAACACGCCATCGCCGGCTGGACGCCCTATATGAGTTTCCCCTTCCGTTGGAACGGCGACTTTCTGCCCTTCGGTCGACCCGCGCCGACGTTGGGAGAGCACAACCACGAGGTGTTGTCCGGCATCCTCGGCCTCAGCGACGACGAGATCGACGCGTTGCGCGACGAGCGCGTCATCGGCACGCGCCCGGCCTGGCTCTAACCGCCGTTGGCCGCGTGGCGTTTGTGGTGGCAGGGTGCACAGCGGAGTTCGAGTTCGTCCACGACGGTGTGACGGCTCTGTTCGTAGTCGGGGACGTGGTCGTAGCGCAATAGGTCGGTTGATCCGCAGTCGACACACACGCGGTCGCGCTCGCGGACGACCCGTTTCTGCCGTGTAGTCGGATGCCTCTGCCGGCCCGACGCGTTGATCGGTCGGCCTTCGGCATCGTGGATCAGCACCCTGAGGAACGCGTCGGTGATGAGCCGCTCTACGACGCTGTCGGCGATGGGGGTGCCGTCGTCGAAAGTGCAGCCATCGCCGCGGACATGGATGACGACTTCGGCCGCGACCTTGGCGCCCCCACCGAGGATCAACGTGAGAAGGGCGTCGGCTCGTTGCTGGCCAAGCGACGGCCATTTGTCGACGCTACGTGAGGAACCTGGTCCCGCGGTCGCGCGTTTACCACGCAGAGCGCGCGCCATCTGGGCGTGGACCGCTGCTTTGACAACGGCGAACACCTGTGGTGGGTACCGAAACGATCCGATGTTCATGCCGTCGACATCGAGGTGCCAGCTGAGCTTGGTCGCCGCTCGGTGGCGCTTGGCGAGGGCATCGCCGCTTTCGTGATCCTTGAGCCAACGGGCCAGCGCCACCGCCAAACCGGCGGCGGGGACGCGCGCGGCGATCGCGCAGAGCTCGTGTTGGTTGTCGGCATCGGCGAGTCGGGTCAGCGCGCGCACCTTGCTATAGGACAAGCGGCCGTCAGCGAAACGGCGCGCGATCTCGTCGAGAACGGATAGGGCGTGGCCGACCCGCAGCCACTCGCGCACGGTGGACACCTCGTTGTCGGTGCGCTCTGCAACCCAATGCGCGCAACTCGCCACGTTGTCGAAGGCCCACTCACCGGAGAGGTCGAAGTCGACCAACAGGGAGATGAAACCCGACATGTCCCTCGAGAACCGTTGTACCGCATCGACAACCGCGGCGCGCAACGATGACGATCGACGAGAAAACTCAGCAACAACCATGACCACTCCAACGACAGTCCCACCGATCGATGAGACGATTCTTCGAAGTGGCCATCACGCAGGCCCACAAGCGCTCGCGCTTGCAGCATAAACAGGGGGTGAGACAGCCAGATGTGGCCGTCGAACTCACCGAGTGTGGTGAACACGCTCCTGCGAGAGGACCTATCCCACGGACCGTGGTACTCGGCGGGCCCTCAGGTGCCGCGGGAAACTAAGGTGGCCTCGATGGACCTGGCCCTCACCGCCGAGCAAAACGCCTTGCGCGACGAACTCCGTGAATATTTCGCGGCATTGATGACGTCCGACCTCGGCCGCTCGCTCGGCAAAGGCGAGCACGCCGGCGGAGTCAACTACCGCGCCATCGTGCGCCGCCTCGGCCGCGACGGATGGTTGGGCACGGGTTGGAAGAAGGAGTGGGGCGGCAAGGGCTATACGCCCATGGAGCAACTCATATTCTTCGAAGAGGCGATGGCCGCCAACGTGCCGCTGCCATTTGTCACTCTCAACACAGTCGGCCCTGCGTTGCAGGTGTACGGATCACAAGAACAAAAGCAGTTCTTCCTCCCCAAGATCCTCGCCGGTGAGTTGCACTTCGCGATCGGCTACAGCGAACCGAGTGCGGGCACCGATCTCGCCAACCTCTCCACGCGCGCCGACCGTGATGGCGACGAGTGGGTCATCAACGGGCAAAAGATCTTCACCACCGGCGGCCACGACGCCGACTACGTGTGGCTGGCGGCGCGCACCGACCAGCACGCACCGCGGCACAAGGGCATCACGATCTTCACTGTGCCCACGGCGACCCAGGGGTTCGCGCATTCGCCGATCTGGCTGCTGGGTGGCGGTCACACCAACGCGACGTACTACGACGGTGTGCGCGTGCCGCACAGCGCGGTGGTCGGAGAGGTCAATGGTGGTTGGCGACTGATCACCGCGCAGCTCAACCACGAGCGCGTCGGACTCGCGCCATCGGGCAACATCGACGGTCCCTTGCGACGGGTCACGGCATGGGCGAAAGAGACGACCAGCAGTGACGGTCGCCGAGTGATCGATCATCAGTGGGTGCGACTCGCGCTGGCGCGGGTCTGGGCCCGCAACGACGCGCTCAAGCTCTACAACTGGAAGGTCGCATCCGCGCTCGAGTCCGCGGCGCTCAGCCCGGCCGATGCTTCGGCGATGAAGGTGTTCGGCACCGAACTCAAGATCGAGGCGTTTCGTTCGCTGATGGAAGTCCTCGGGCAAGGCTCGTACATCGCCAAGTACTCGCCGGCCGCGATCATCGAAGGCGAACTCGAGCACGCGTATCGTGCTGCCCCGGTGGGCACCTTCGGCGGCGGCGTCAACGAAGTACAGCGCGAGATCATCGCAATGGTCGGTTTGGGCATGCCGCGAGCGCCGAGGTGAGCAGCGCGACCACCGTAGTCACCACTGCGAAGTCTGGCCACCGTTGACGCGCCAGATCTGCCCCGTCGCCCATCGCGACGCGTCGGACGCCAGATAGAGCATCAGCTGCGCCTGGTCGACGGCTTCGCCGATCGATCCGAGGGGCGACATGCTTTTCATTCGTTCGATGAACGCGTCGTAGGCCTCTTGGTTCGTGGTGCCGTCGGGGTTCTGTAGACGCCACGTGGTGAACGCGGTGAGGGTCGACCCAGGAGCGATGGCGTTGACGCGGATGCCGTATCGACCGACTTCTTTGGCAACGGACATCGACAGCATCGCGACCGCGGCCTTGGTGAACGCATACAGGCTGATGCCTTCGACGGGCATATCGATGGCGCCCGACGACACGTTGATGATCGAACCGCCGTTGCCTGCAGCGCGCATGGCGGTGATGGCGTGCTGCGTGCCGTAGATGACACCCTTGAGGTTGAGCCCGATGCCGGCGTCGAGTACTTCGTCGGTGAGGTCCTCGAGTTGGCCCGGGAACATCGCGCCGGCGACGTTGCACATCACGTCGATGCGCCCGAATTCGGTGACCGCCTTGTCGACGAGTGTGCGCACGTCGTCGCGTGACGTCACGTTGCACGCCATGGCCAGGGCGCGACCGCCGGCGTCGGTGATGCGTTGCGCGGTGGCCCCGGCACCGGTGGCGTTGAGATCGGCACACACGACTGCTGCCCCGCACGCGGCAAATACCTCGGAGGCGGATTCACCGATGCCGCTCGCGGCACCGGTCACGACCGCGACCTTGCCAGCGAGGCTGTAGGCGTCGAGTGGATTCTGCATGTGTGGGCTCCTTCATCGGACGGCTGGGGCGGCTAGTTTCCCGGCTCTGCCGGGGGAGACCATAGGCGCGTTCTCCCGCGCGAAGGAGCGGTCATGACAGAACCAACGACTCCGAACGGGGGCCTCGAAGGGCTCGCGGTCATCGTCACCGGAGGAGGCACGGGCATCGGCCGGGCGTGCGCGGCGCGGCTCGCGCGCGACGGGGCGGCGGTAACCATCTGTGGCCGGCGCGAGAATTTGCTCGTCGAATCGGTCGAACAGATCGAGGCGGTCATCGCGCAGACTGGCAGCGCCGGTCGCGTCCAGCGCATCGTTGCTGATGTCACTGACGAGGACGAGGTGAAGCGAGTCGTCGATTTCGCGCTCGTGCCGACCGGGTCGCTCGACGGCTGCATCGCCAATGCGGGAGGCGGTGGGGGGATGGGCCCGTACCACCTGCAGAACACCGCAGAGTTCATCCGAGTGCTGCATCTCAACGTGTTGGGGACGTTGTTCTTCGTGAAGCACACGATCCCGCACATGGTGGCCGCCGGTGGCGGTTCCTTCGTGGGGATGTCGTCGATCGCGGGTCATCAAACGCATCCCTATTTCGGCGCGTACACCGTGTCCAAGGCGGGTATCGAACAGATGATGCGCAACGCCGCCGACGAATACGGTCCGGTCAAGGTGCGTTTCAACGCCATCCGACCCGGATTCATCTCGACGGAGATCATGGAAGGCATTCCTCGCAACAGCCCGGTTTACGACAGCTACATCGAGAACACGCCGATGCAAGACGTCGGCGAGCCCGAAGACGTGGCGGCACTGGCCCGCTTCTTGATCAGCCCCGAGGCCCGTTGGGTCACTGGCCAGATCATCAACGTCGACGGTGGCCATTCGCTACGCCGCGGCCCCGACTTCTCCGCGTTCATCGAGCCGGCACTCGGTCGCGACGTGATGCTCGCCAAAGCCGCGCCGAAAGCGGGCCCGAGCGGCCCTTCAGAGCGGGGAGCCAGCTAAGTAGTCTGCTCTCATGGACTTCTGGCTCGCGGTGATGTTCGAAGACAATTCTCAGCTGCTCGATATCGCGCGCGCAGCGGAGGAGATCGGTTTCGCCGGCATCGCGGTGGCTGATCACATCGCGGTGCCCCAGGGCTTCACGTCGGTGCATCCCTCGGGCAACAACCCGTTCGACCCGCGTACCAACTTTCCCGATCCGCTCACGACGATCGCCGCCATGGCCGCGGTCACCACCCACCTGCGGTTCATGCCCTACGTGTACATCCTGCCGATGCGTGATCCATTCTCGGTCGCCAAACAAGCGGGCACGGTGGCGATGCTGTCCGACTACCGATTCGTTCTCGGTGCGGGCGCGGGCTGGTTGCGTGAAGAGATCGTGGTGCTCGGCTATGAACCGCGCGGTCGCGGCAAGCGCATGGACGAGATGATCGAGATCATCCGCGGCTTTTGGCGCAGCGGCACCGCCGAGTTCCACGGTGAGTTCTACGACTTCGGGCCGACGAGCATGTTCCCTGCGCCCGAACAACCGATCCCGATCTGGGTCGGGGGCAAGAGCGACGCCGCGCTACGGCGCGCGGCCCGCAACGACGGTTGGGTCGGCATGAACTACGACCTCGACGAGATCGACCGACTGCTGCCGAAACTGCGCGCGGCGCGGGCCCGCCACGTCGACGCCGGCGGGGATGCAGGTGTCCCGTTCGAGACACTCGTGATCCCCAACGCCATGCCGAGCCGTGATCTCTATCGATCCCTCGAGGACAAGGGCGTCACGGCGACGGTGTGCGTCGGATGGGCGATGGGTGATCCGTCCGCGGCATCGCTCTCGGCCAAGCGCGCCGGGATGGAAGCGTTCGCGAACGAGTGCATGGGCTGACTCATGCAGAGCGATCGCAGCCGCCACGTCGATGCCGGCGGTCTCAACATCTGGATCGAAGAGTGGGGCGACCCCGAAGGAACGCCGGTTTTCCTCTGTCAGAGGATGGGCGCGCAGAGCTTCGAATGGGAACCCACGATGCTCGCCGCGCTCGTCGATGCTGGCTACCGCGTCGTCGGCCACGACTATCGCGGCTTCGGTTACTCCGAGCCCGGGTTACCGGAGCGCTATGAGTTCATTCACCTGGTGAACGACGCGCTGGGCGCGATCGACGCGCTCGAGCTCGGCCCCGCGCACATCGTGGGCACGTCGATGGGCGGGGTGCTTGCTCGCTGGATGGTGCTGACGCGTCCCTCGATCGCCCTCTCGCTGACGATGCTGAGCAGCAGCCCCGGCGATATGAAACTGCCGATCGGCTCGCCTGAGTTCACCGCTGTCGCGTCGAATCCTCCAGGGCCGAGTGTCGAGGCGCGCGAGGACTACATCGTTCGCGAACTGACGGTGTTGAGCGACGAACGGCTCGACTCGCAGCGGGCCCTTGCGCGAGCACGCGAGGCGGTCAACCGCGGGTGGTACCTCGACGAGATGCGGCGGCTCATGCGCGCGGCAAACAAGCGCACCGACGAGGAGCGCGTGTGGCAGAACTCGACCGCGATCGACGTGCCGATGTTCATCGCTCACGGCACGACCGACACCGTCTTGCCGGTTGTGCATGGCTACGCGCTGGCCGAGATGTATCCGAGCGCCGAGCTGCTCATCATCGAGGGAATGTCGCACGAACTGCAGCCGCACTACTTCGAAGAGTTGTGGCCGCGCTGGTCGGCCTTCCTGCGAAGCGCCGGCGGTTAGCATGGCAAACGGGGGTTTACGACGTATGGACCTGTTGATCGGGGATATCTTCCGCACGGGGGCGCGGTCGGTGCCGGACCACATCGCCGCGGCGATGGGCGAGCGCCGCTTGAGCTATCGAGAGCTCGGTCAGCAATCGAATCGCGTCGCGCATGTGTTGCGTGATCTGGGCGTCGGTCATCAGGACCGCGTGGTGATGTGGAGCAACACGACGCTCGATGCCATCCCGGTTTTCGCGGCGGCGGCCAAGCTCGGAGCGGTCTTTGCTCCGGCCAACGCGCTGCTCGGTGTCGACGAAGCCGTCGAGATGGTCGCGCTGGCCCGGCCGTCACTGCTGATCGTCGACGACGCGCACGCGGAGACGGGCGAAGTCGTGGCCCAGAAGGTCGGCGTGCCGCTCGTGTGTATGCACTCTGGGTCCGCCGCCGGCATCTCGCTGCCCGATGCCACGGCTGCCGCATCCGGCGACGACATTCGCGAGCCGGCGTTGCGCGAGACCGACTTGCACGTGCTGTTCTTCACCAGCGGATCGACGGGCAAGTCGAAGGGCGTGATGCTGTCGCACCGCACCAACTACTTGCGTACGCACCCGGGCTCGCAACTCGAGCCACGGGGCGTGATGTTGTGCATGTACCCGCTCTTCCACATGGGGGCCTGGACCCTCGCCCTGCAGGCGTGGCAAACACAGACGACCATCGTCTTTTCGTCCGCCGACGCGCCCTCGTTGGTCGCGGCCGCATCGCAATGGAAGCCGACACACTTCAACGCCATCCCCGCGGTCTGGCGCCGCATCCTCGACCATCTAGAGCAGACGAACGATCACTCGCCATTGGCATCGCTGCGCATCGCCGACTCGGGCACCTCGGCCACACCGCCCGAACTGCTCGCCGCAATCAAGCGGGCCGTGCCCAGTGCGACGGTGCGCGTGTTCTACGGCGCGACCGAGTCGGGGGCGGTCACCCTGTTGCGGCACGAGGACATGGAGCGCAAGCCAGGTTCGTGTGGCGTGCCGCAACATTCCGTCGAAGTCGCGCTCGCGGAAGGCAACGGAGAGATGCTCGTGCGCAGCGCGGTGATCTTCGACGGTTACTTCGACAACCCCGAAGCGACCGCCGACGCGTTCACCGACGACGGATTCTTCCGCACCGGCGATCTCGCGGCAGTCGATGAAGAGGGCTTTCTGTCGATCGTCGGTCGGGCCAAGGATGTGATTCGCACGGGTGGAGAAACCGTGTCGCCGTCCGAAGTCGAAGACGCAGTGCGCCTGCACCCGGCCGTGGCGGACGTGGCCGTCGTCGGCATACCGGATGCGCAGTGGGGCGAGATCGTGTGCGCGGTGCTCGTCGTCGAGGATGGCGCCGAGGCACCCACCGTCGCGACGCTCGGCGAATTCACCACCGACTCTCTGGCTCGCTTCAAGCGGCCGCGGCGCGTCGAGGTCGTCGATGTGCTGCCCCGTACGCCGGCCACGCTACAGGTGCAGCGGCGATTGCTGATCGAACGGCTCACCAGCGGGTGACGCCTCGGTCGAGCGCGATCAATAGGTCGTCGCTTCGACCTCTGCGTAACGATGGGCGATGCGCCAGCGCCCGTCGCGTTTGACCCACTGGTCGTCGTAGTGCCCGAACGCCACCATTACCGGGCTTCCGCTGTCGTCGTCGCGTTGCAGCAGCAACCAGTAGGCCGCAACCTTTGCCGTGTCGCCGGCGATGTCGATGATGGGATCGACTACGACGTGCTTGCGGAAGTGCGGAGGCTTGGGGTATTTCGCAACGTACTGGGCAAGCTCGCCTCTGCCGTCCTCGCGATGCACCCGCCGGCCCCCGACTACCTCGACGACGTCGAACACCGCGTCGTCGGTGAACACGTCGACCCACGCATCTTCGTGCCCGTAGTCCATGTTGTGCGCGTACTCGTGTAGCGCCCGCGTGATTGCCCGCTCCTCGAGCAACAGTTCGAGTTCGTTCACTTCTTACCCCCGTTGATCGAATGTTGATGCAAATGGGCGCATCGACCTATGCAGTCTGTCGCGGATTCAGGCCGAAATACAGATGCAATCGACCAAAGCGGTCGACCATCCCTCAGCATGGAGGCACCACCGGTGACCGTGTCATATGAATTCCTCAGTACTTGGATACGAGCGCACATCGCGAGCGAGCGAGCCGCTTCGCTTGTGGAGTACGCGCTGCTCGTGGCCCTGATCGCAGTGGTCTGTATCGCCGCCGTGACGACGCTCGGCAAGTCGGCATCGAGCAAGTTCTCAACCGTCGGCGCGTCGATCGACGGGGCCTGATCCTCACACGTCTTCGGCCAGCCGTGCGTACATCTCGCGCATGCCGTGCGCGAGATGTTCGTGCGGCGCGCCGGCGTTCAACAGCTGTATTTGATGGTGAGTCCGCTCTCGGACCCACTGTGCTCTCGGTTGGCGGCGGGCGACGAACCTGTCGATCGCGTCATCCATCGAGGATTGCTCGGCCAGTAACTCGGCGAGCACGATCGCGTCCTCGATCGCGAGGCTGCCTCCCTGTGCCATGGTGGGAGAGCAGGCGTGGGCCGCGTCGCCGATGAGCAGCGTCCGCCCCGCCCGCCATTCGTCGCGCTCGATCTCCTCTGCCGGGCCGAAGTGGAGATTGGGGTCGCCGCGCAACAATTCGATCGCCCGCGGCGTCGGTCCGCCGAAGTCGGCGAACCGGTCGAGCGAGTCGTCGTCGAATGGCTCGCGGCTGTGTTGCTGTAGGGCCACATAGGTGGTGCCCGACCCTAGGGGCAACAGCGCGACGAAACGGTCGGTGTCGAAGAGCATCGTGGCGGTGTCGACGAGTTCGTCATCGACCGCGCCGCGCCAATACATCTGACCGACGTAGCGCGGTTGCAGTCGGCCGATACAGAGATCGCGCACCCGTGATCGGATGCCGTCGGCCCCGACCACCAGATCGGCCGTCATCGAGGCGCCGTTGGTCAACTCGACATCGACCGAATTGCCGTGGTCGATGAGCGACGCGACGGTCGCGCCCATGTGCACGGGCACGGCGCTGACGGCGTCGAGCAGCAATTGCTGGAGCGCGGCGCGGTGTATGGCGAAGGTCTGGCCGATGCCCTCCCAGTTCTCGCCCGGGAACTCGCTCACGACCGTGCCGTCGTGCGTACAGGTGCGGACCAACTCGATCGGCGCGCCGGCTGACACGGCGGCCTCGCCGAGACCCAAGCGGCGCAGTGCCCGCATACCGTTGGGATAAAACGAGATGCCCGCCCCGACCGTCGTCCACGCCGGCTCTCGCTCGACGATCTGACAGGCGATGCCGGCGTGCGTCAATGCCGTCGCGAGGCACAGGCCTCCGATTCCGCCCCCGACGATGAGCACCGACATCGCCCGCACGATAGAACGTCTGGGCATGGACCAGTTGTTTCGGGTGGCGGTCATCGACGACTACCAACGTGTCGCCCAGGGTTCGACCGATTGGTCGATCCTGGGCGACGACGTCGTGGTCACGTTCTTCCACGATCATGCTGACGATTCCCGGCAGTTGATGAATCGGTTGTATCCCTACGACGTGGTGGTCGCGATGCGCGAGCGCACTGCCTTCCCCGGCGACGTCCTGCGCGCGCTGCCCAATCTCCGGCTGCTCGTGGCGACCGGCATGCACCATTCGGCCATCGATTTCGCCACGGCCGCTGAACTCGGTATCACGGTGTGTGGCACGCAGAGTTGGCAAGGTGCCGCCGCGACGATCGAGCTGACGTGGGGGCTCATCCTCGGTCTGGCCCGCGGTATCGCGACCGAAGATTCGGCGATTCGCAACGGTGGCTGGCAGGTCGCGCTCGGAACCTTGCTCGAAGGCAAGACGCTCGGCATCGTGGGGCTCGGCAATTTGGGTTCGCTACTGCCTCCGGTCGCCACGGCGCTCGGCATGCGCACCGTGGCGTGGAGCGTCAACTTGACCAACGAGCGGGCCGCCTCGGTGGGTGTCGAGCGGGTCGACCATGACGAGTTCTTCGCCGCCAGCGATGTCATCAGCGTGCACCTCAAGCTAGGACCGCGGTCGCACGGCTACATCGGGCGCGCCGAGTTCGATCTCATGAAGCCGACCGCCTTGTTGGTCAACACCTCGCGTGGGCCGGTTGTCGATGAGGCCGCGCTGCTCGATGCGCTGCGTTCGCGGCGCATCGCCGGTGCCGCACTCGACGTGTACGACCGCGAGCCGCTGCCCGCCGATCATCCGTTGCGCAGCGTGCCCAACGTTCTGCTCACCCCGCACATCGGCTACGCGACGGTGGAGACCTACCGCGATTACTACGGCCAAGCCGTGGAAGACGTCATCGCGTTTCGCAAGGGCAACCCCGTGCGCCGATTGAACTGATCGGCTTCCGCTCGGTGCCCTGGCCGTCGGGGCTAGTCTCCGCGGATGGGGATCACGCTCGAGAACATCGACATCCACTCGACCTCGCGCCTGCAAGAGCAGGGCTACCCGTGGGAGGCATGGGATCTGTTGCGGCGCGACGCGCCGGTCTACTGGTACGAACGCGACGACATCGAGCCGTTCTGGGCCGTCACTCGCTACGACGATGTGCACTTCGTCGGCTCCAACGACCGCCTGTTCGTCAACGGCGGTTCGCGCCTGCGTCTCGCTTCGGCCAGCGATGACCGCGAGGCGAAAGAGCGGTCACTCCGCCGCGCAAAGCTGCGAGGCTGGGATCCGGACGAGGTGCCCGACCTCGTGTACATGGACAAGCCGCGTCACACCGAGTTCCGCAACCTGGCGGCTCGTTCGTTCACCCCACGCGCGATGCGGGCGCTCGAAGGACATCTCGCGTCGTACTCGGCGCGATTCATCGACGAGTTCGTCGAACTGCTCGAAACGACCGGTGAAGCCGATCTCGTCGAAGACTTCGCGGTCAAGCTCCCGTTGGCGACGATCTGCGACATCATGGGTCTGCCAGTGGACGATTGGTCGCGTATTCACACTTGGACGGGCGCGTTCTTCGAGAGTGAAGCCGAGGTGATGCGACTCGCACACGAAGACGAGACGCTCGACGAATTGCGGTTCCGCCTCTCGATGGAGTTCTACGAGTATTGCGCGGCAACCGCCAAACAGGCCAAGGAGTTGCAAGACGGATCCCTCACCGCGCGGGTGGCGTCGGGCGAGGTCGAAGGTCAGCCGCTGACCGCGCAACAACTTCACGGGTATTTGGTGCTGCTGATCGGCGCCGGCAACGAGACGACGCGCAATGCCATTGCCGGTGGTGTTGTGGCGCTGCTGCAGCACCCAGACCAACTCGACCTGCTCTGCGCGCGACCCGATCTGATCGACACCGCGACCGAAGAGATCTTGCGGTGGGTGTCGCCGGTGATCCAGTTCGCGCGCACGGCCACCGACGATGTCGTGCTCGGCGGCCAGCGCATTCGCACTGGTGACACCGTGGGCATCTTCTACCCGTCGGCCAACCGCGACGAGAGCGCGTTCGACGAGCCCTATCGCTTCGACATCACGCGTTCGCCCAACTATCACCAAGCCTTCGGCCATGGTGCGCATTTCTGCCTGGGCGCCAACCTCGCCCGATGGGAGTTGCGGGCCGCCTTGCGCGCACTGCTACCCGTGTTGCCCCGATTGCAGTTGGTGGGCGAGCCACAGCGCGTCGGTCACCTCCACCTCGGCATCGTCAAGCACCAGACCCTCAGCCTGCGATAGGTCCGTGCAGCGCTTGGTACACCTGGAAGTGCGCGCGCATCTCGTCGCCGAGCCGTTCACGCCATGGCGTCGGCTTGCCCGCCTCGGCCAGCGCGCCACTCTCGACGACCGACACGTCGGCGAGTTGGTAGATGGCGATGAACTCGTAGCCGTCGGCTTCGGGTGTCGTACACACGAACCGGCGTGCTCCGAACACACCGTCGCACGCGACGAGTGCCGGGATGTGCTCCTCTTCGTACCAGTGGTGGAAGTCGTCGAGGATCGACGCGTCGGCGTGGGTGAACACGTGCATGATCGCGTTGCCGACCGGTTGACTGTCGGCGCGACCGCTGGGATAGATCTGCGTGGCGACGTCACGGCGCATGGGCAACGACATCGCGACCTGCTTCGTCAGCTCGCTCGGTGCCGTGGCCATCGCGCGATACGACGGCGTTTCGAGGGCACCGGTGTCGTCGAGTTGGTAGATGGTGATGTAGTTGAAGGTGCTCGGCGCCGAGAACGCCGTCTGCGCCCTGACGAAACGACGCCCGCTCAAGACGCCCGGCTGCGCAAGTAGGTCGGCAAGATGCTCTTCGTCGTACCAACGATTGAACCCGTCCACTTGGGCCGGCTCGACGTGCCAACGCAATTGCGAGATCGCGGACCCAACGGCTTCGGTGATTGCTGCTTGCGTCATGCACAAGACCTATCACAGGAGCTGTCATGAGTTCAGAACTGCCCGATGCCGGAGATCTGCTGGGTCTGCGGGGCAAGACGGTGTTGGTCACCGGCGGTGGCCGCGGGATCGGTCGCGCCGTCGCCGAGCATTTCGCCGGCGTTGGCACAAACGTCGGAGTCGTCGACCTCGATGGCGATACGGCGCGAGCGGTTGCCGATTCACTCCCCGCGGCCGTCGCGGTGCAGTGCGACGTGCGGGATCGTTCCGCGCTCGAGCATGCGGCCGATGCCGTCGAAGCGGAACTGGGTCCGATCGACGTGTGGATCAACAACGCCGGGGGAGTGTTCCCGGGCGCGGTGGCGGGGCTGGTCGATCTCGAGCGCGAGACATGGGATCGCATCTTCGAGCTCAACCTGACCGCCGTCCTCTTCGGCTGCCAGATCGCCGCAAGAAGGATGACCGACCGGTCGACTGCCGGCTCGATCGTCAATATCTCGTCGTTCCAGGGAACCAACGCCTCGCCGTTCATGACGCCCTACGGCGCGGCCAAGGCCGGTTTGATCCAGTTCTCCAAATCGATGGCTTTGGAGCTCGCGCCCAAAGGCATCCGGGTCAACGTGGTGGCACCGTCGTTCGTTCTCACCCCGGCCGCCGAAGTCGAGATGTCGGCCGAGCGTAAGGCGGCATCGGTACGGGCGATCCCGCTGGCGCGTGCGGGCCAACCGAAGGACATCGCCGGTATCGTGCTGTCACTCGCGTCAAACCTTGCCGCGTTCACAACCGGTCAAGTGATCGTCGTCGACGGTGGTCTGGGTCTGACAAATGCCCGACCGCACCGCGGGCAGATCGGCTGATATACCGACAGGAGAGTCGCATGGCAGGACAGCACAAAGAGGACGACGGACCCGAGACGCTCGTCGGCATTTCCTTCGACGACAACTTTCGCGCACAAGAGTTCCTCACTGCGGCGACCCGCTTGGCGTCACAAGGGCATCTGATCCTCAAGGATGCGGTTGTCGTGACGAAGTCGACCGACGGTCAGACGACGGTGCGAGAGACCATCGATCCGCAACCAAAGCGCTCCGCGATCTCCGGCGCCCTGTGGACAGGATTGGTCGGGTTGCTCGTCGGTGGACCGGTGGGATGGTTGGCTGGCGCGGCGGTCGGCGCCGGCGCCGGTGCCGTCGCGGCCAAGGTGGTCGACCTCGGTATCCCCGATGAATGGGTGAGTTGGTTCCGTCAAGCAGTCGAACCCGGTCGCACGACGGTCGCGTTGTTGGTGGCCAACCTCGACCACAATTCCCTCGTGACCGAGGCGAGTCGTTTCTCCGGTGCACAACTCGTCTACGCAAATCTCGACGACCTGACGATCGATCGCATCCGCGACGCCTTGGGGCAGTTGCCAATCGATCACAACGTCGACGTCAACGCGAAAGAAGACACGCCGCAGGACGTCAACGCGCTCGAGCCGTAGCGTTTCGTTCGGGTTCCCGGTTTTTCTTGCATCCATGATCGCCTGATCGGCGTAGTGCAAGGAAAACATCCAACCAATGGGAGCTCAAACGTGCACAGCAAGAAACTCAAGGTCTTCGCCCTCACGATAGCGATTGGTCTCACTGCCGTTGCGTGCGGCGATGACGACAGCACCGACAGCGCGCCGGCGGCGACAACGCCCGCAGTCACGACAACCGCGGCCGCGTCGGCGGCGACGAAGGACATCGTCGACACTGCAGTGGGCGCAGGTAAGTTCACCGTGCTGGCCGAAGCCCTGACCAAGGCCGACCTGGTGACGACGCTCAAGGGCACAGGGCCGTTCACGGTGTTCGCCCCGACCGATGATGCGTTCGCCGCGGCGTTGAAGTCGCTGAACATCACGAAGGATCAGCTGTTCGCCGACAAGGCCAAGCTGTCGTCGATCTTGACCTATCACGTCGTGGCGGGCAAGGTTCCCGCGTCAGAGGTCGTCAAGCTCGACGGCAAGAGTGCCAAGACGGTCAACGGCGGCACTGTGGCGATCGCCCTCAAGGGCAGTGACGTGTACCTCAATGGTGACACGAAGGTCGTTCAGGCGGATATCGCCGCATCGAATGGCGTCATCCACGTGATCGACAAGGTGCTCCTCCCGCCGGCGATGTGACCGGGAGGCCGAGGATGCAGTGCGGACACAGATCATGGTGACCGGGACTAGGTTGTGTGAATCAATCGAGGTCGACCACCAGAGCTGGCGCGTGTCTTCTGCCGATATCACACCGTTGCGAGAAGTCGACGAGGTCGACGCCGCCTTCGCTGAAGGCGGCGTCGGCGCGCTCGAGCGGGCGTACGAGGCTTACGGGTCGATGGTGTACACGATGTGCCGGCGTGCCCTCGGCACCGATCTTGCGGCCGACGCCACGCAAGAGGTTTTCGTATCGGCATGGCGTGCCCGCGCGCAGTTCGATGTGCGACGCGGCAGCCTCGGCGGTTGGTTGGCCGGCATCACCAAGCATCGCATCGTCGACTTGTTACGAGCGCGACAACGACAGATGGTAGTGGGCGAGATCGACGCGGCTGTGGCCGGACCGTCCGGCGTCGATGAGATGCTCGACCGGGTGCTGTTGGCCGACGCCCTCGAACGGCTGCCAGAAGCGTCCAAGCGGCTCATCGAACTCGCCTTCTTCGAACATCTGACGCATGCGGAGATCGCAGAGCGCTGCGCGTTGCCGCTCGGTACTGTGAAGAGTGATATCCGTCGCGGCCTGGCTCGCTTGCGGCGTCATATGGAGCGCGACCATGGCTGATTCCTCCGATTACGAGGGCTACGACGATCTCATGCAGCTTGGACGCGCGCTCACCCCCGAGGATCGCCGGCAGTTCGCGCCGCCGGCCGACCTGTGGGCCAAGATCGCCGGCGAAGTCGGCGCCGATGATCAACCGGCAAACGTGGTCGATATCGCTGACCGTCGCCCGCGGCGGCGCCGAGTCTTTACGGGTGTCGCGTTGGTGGGCGCGGCCGCGTGCGCGCTTGTCGCCTTTGCAATCGCACGCGCCGGCGATGACGTGCGAACCATCGACGAGGTTGCGCTGTCGAACACCGGCCTCGATCCGGCGGGGGCATCGAGCACAGGCCGGGCGAAGCTGGTCGTGCTCGACGACGGCACGCGCGCGATCGACCTCGACGTGAGCGACCTTCCCAAGGTCGACGGCGAATTCTTCGAACTGTGGCTCATCGATCCTCAGGTCAAGGGCATGGTGTCGATGGGCCCGCTGCGCGGCAGCGGCCGCTACATCATCCCTCCGGGGGTGGCGACTGATGCGTTCCCCATTGTCGACGTGTCGATCGAACCCGTCGATGGAGTGCCCACGCATTCGGGCGTGAGCGTCCTGCGGGGCGTACTCGCCTGACGCGGCACCTCTAGCGCGGCTGCACTTCGATCGTGCCCGACCGCACGCCGAAGACGAACGCGTTGGGCATCTCGACGACGCTGTCGGGTAGGACGCGGAACGAGGTGACGCGCTTGACCCACTCCTCGAAGAAGGTGCGGATCTCCAACCGAGCCAACGCCGCGCCGAGGCAGAAGTGCGTGCCGAACCCGAACGACAGGTGGTTGTTGGGGTGGCGCGTCACGTCGAGGTTCTCGGGATCGTCGAAGTGCGCCGGATCGCGGTTGGCCGACGAGTACATCAGCACCATTTGTTGCCCGGCGCGGATCGACTTGCCGTGTAGCTCGGTATCGCGGGCCGCGGTGCGGCACATGTTGTGGATCGGCGTCACGAATCGGATGAACTCCTCGGTCGCGGTCGTGAAGTCGCCGGTCGACTGCAACGTCTGCCATTGGCCGGGGCGCCGGTCGAGGTCGATCAACGTGCGCGCGATCACGGTTCGTGTCGTTTCGGCTCCGCCATCGAGGATGAGCAGACAATCCGAGCCGACCTCTTCGGCAGTGAGCGCTCGCCCGTCGATCTTTGCGCGCGTCCATACCGACATGACGTCATCGACAGGGCAGCCTTTCTTTTCTTCGTAGAGCGCCACCGACGTCATGCCGAACTCGATCGCCGCGTTCATGCCGTCTTCGTTGAAGTAGCGGGGCCCACCGCCCAGTGCGATCGTACGCTCGGACCAGTCGCGCAACTTCGGCCACGCATCGTCGGGGAAGCCGAGCAACTTGCCGATCATCATGGCCGGCAGCGGCGCGGCGAGATCACGCACGATGTCGCCACCCCCGTTGGCGACGACGGGTTCGATCAACGCGACCACTTTGTCGCGAACTTCGCTTTGCCATGCGGAGACGGCACGCGGGGTGAACCGGCGAGAGACGAGGTTGCGCCGCTTGTGGTGAATGGGATCGTCGAGACCGATGAGCGAGTCGTCGGCGGGGATGTTGGGCCGGTAGCCGCCTTGGGTCTTACCAGAGCTGATCCAGAGGTCTTTGTTGCGTTCGATCTCGACGATGTCGTCGTAGCGCGAGATGCACCACAGTTGGTTCGTCGAGTCCCAGTGCACGGGATCGTTCTCCCGCAACCACGAGTACGTGGGGTACGGATCGCTCACGTAGAAGTTGCCGTCGAGGATGTCGACGCTCCGGTCTTGTGCTGTGCTCATTTTCCGATAGTACGCGCTCAGCGCGACCCCGGGGTCACCCGACGCGCACGTGTCCCGAGTTCGGATCGCTGATGAGGCTCGTCGTGTCGAGGGCTTCGAAGGCGCTGCCAGGCACCCGGCGCAGCGTTTGCAGCACGTCGTTGTTCCACCGTTCGTCAGGAGCGCCCGACATGTACCAAGGCGAGCCGTTGTCGGCGACGATGGCGCCGTACTTCTTCAGCGCCTGCAGGATGATCTGCGCGTCGCGCGGATAACCCGATACATCGAAGTCGGCGCGGAGGCGCAACCACAGGCCCATCGGGGGCAAATTGGTATCGGTGCGCGAGCTGGCGAGGTGCCGCGCCGGCCACACGTATGCCTTTTGCGTGCGGGGGACGGTGATGCGGATCGCATGGTTGATCACACCCTGCGCGACTTCGTCGTAGCGCACGAGCCCCGGGAGGATCGGTAGACCGGCGGCATCGGCGGACGTCCAGCCGGCGGGGCGCATGGCGTTCGAACGGAGGTCGTAGATCGCACCCGACCCCGCGGTCCAGGCACCGTTGTTCGCGGGATAGGCCGCGAAGAGCTCGTACAGGCGGCACGTGCTGCTGTCGACGACGAGGATGTGGCGATCGCCGTCGGCTTGCGCGCCACCTTCGATGGGAGGATTCGCCGGGATCGGATACGGCCCCGGATCACTCTCATCGTCGTAATCGAAGCCGACCGTCACCTTCGGCTGTCCGGCACCGACCGATACGAATGGGATACCGATCGGTCCGCCTTCCCAGAGGCCGCTACCGAAGTCGGCCTTCAATCCGGAACTGGCACCGATGCTGGCGACGTACGCCGCGGAGTTCGGGTGCACGGGAAGACCCGACACGTCGGCGTGCCAATAGTTGTCCGTGGGGAACGCGGGGCATCCGCCGATCGTTGAACCGGATCCGATCGTGTTGGGAGGAGGGGGCGGTGGCGGTGGCGGTGGCGGAGGAGGGGGAGGCGGCTCCGGCGCCACCGTCGTCGGGGCGGCCGTCGCCGGCGCCGCGGGCGCCACTGTGGTCGTGGTGGATGAGGCGAGCGTCGTGGTCGACGGGCTGGTCGTGGTCGTCGTTGTTGTGACCGTGGTCGTCGTCGGGTCGTTGCGGCCGGCTTCGACGAGCGAGGTCGCGGTCGCCGACCCGTCGCTCGAATCGCACGCTGCCGCGATGAACAACATCGTGAGCGCGAACGCACAGATACGACTACGCATGTGAAGCTCCCTGTGCCACCCGTGCGTAGTTGTCGGCAGGTTGGCAAACGTGCTGTAGCGCGGATGCTGTGCCGTGTGCCCCCGGCCGGGCTCAGGCCTTGGGCTGTTGGGCGCCACGGATCATGCGACCAGGCAGTTCGTCGGTGAGCTCACCGTCGCGAGCGATGACCCGCCCGGCGACGATGGTCGCGAGATACCCGTCGGCTCGCTGCACCAGCCGTCGAGCCCCGCCCGGCAGGTCGTAGGCGGTCTCGGGCTTGTGCAGGCGCAGCGCGTCGTAGTCGATGATGTTGAAATCGCCCTTGTAGCCGGGTGCGACAAGGCCACGGTCATACAGCCCGTAGAGCTCGGCCGTCTGTCGCGTCTGCTTGTGCACCACGAACTCGAGCGGTAGTCGTTCGCCGCGCACGCGGTCGCGGGCCCAATGCGTGAGCATCGACGTGGGGATGCTGGCGTCGCAGATGATTGCGCAATGCGCGCCACCGTCAGAGAGGCCGAGCACCGATGTCGGATGCACGAGCATCTCGCGCAGCGCGTCGAACGTGTTGCTCGCGTAGTTGAGCATCGGCACGTTGAACAACTCGCTACCGTCGCCACTGACGGTCCAGTCATAGAGCAGCTCGGCCGGCGAACATCCCATCGACGCCGCGACACGACCGAGACTCGTATCGACCGAGGGTTCGTAGTCGACGCGATCGTCGAGGCGCCAGATGCGATCGGGGAATCGCTCGAGCATCGACATGCCGCCCTGGTCTGCCTCGCCGAGAATCGCCGTGCGGACGAGCGGGTCGCGCAGACGCGCCAGCTTTTCTGCGCGGGGGAGCGCCGCCAGCGCGGCATAGGTCGGACGACCGGCGAACGGGTGGTAGGTGGTGTCGAGGCCGAACAACAATCCCGATGCGCGGCCCGCAACTTGTGGCGCCAACCGCACGCCTTCGCGCGCCGCGTCGGCGGCCCGGTCGAGCAGCTCGCGGTACATCTCGGGCGCGGTGTTGCTCTGCGTGAGGTTGAAGGCGACGGGTCGGCCGATCGCAGCGGCGACGTTGCGCAACAGCGTCAGTTCGCCGGGAAACGCCGCATCGTTCTCACCGGCCACACCCGACGGTGAGCACTCGAAGACGCCTGCGCCGAGCTCGGACAGCGCTCGGCCGATGCCGATGAGTTCGGCTTCGGTGGCATAGGTGCCGGGCACCGGTTCGCCATCGAGTGCCTTGTGCAGCATCGTGCGCGAAGTGGAGAAGCCGAGTGCGCCGGCAACGATGGCATCGCGCACGATCGCTTTCATCTGCGCGATGTCGTCAGACGTAGCGGGCTCGTTGCGCGCACCACGATCGCCCATCACGTACGCGCGCACCGCGCCGTGGGGGATCTGTGTGCCGACATCGAACAATCGCGGCGTCTGATCGAGGAAGTCGAGGTACTCGGGGAAGGTTTCCCATCCCCAACGCATGCCCTGCTTGAGCGCGTCGCCGGGAATGTCTTCGACACCTTCCATCAATTCGACGAGCCACTCGCGTTCGCTGGGTCGTACCGGTGCGAAGCCGACGCCGCAGTTGCCCATCACCACAGTGGTGACGCCGTGCCAGCACGAAGGCGATAGGTAGGGGTCCCACGTGACCTGACCGTCGTAGTGCGTGTGGATGTCGACGAAACCTGGGGTCACGAGATTGCCGGCTGCGTCGATGACTTCAGTGGCCTTCGCATTGCGCAGCGCGCCCTTGTCATCGACGCGGGCGATGAACCCGTCGCGCACCGCGATGTCGGCCTCGCGTGTGTCGCCTCCGCTGCCGTCGACCAGGGTCGCGTTGGTGATCACCAAGTCGTAATCGGTCGTGGGCATGGGCGTCTCCCGGGGAGCATTGGTCGGGCGGTAGTGTCAGGTTACGCGCGTCCGGGGCGCGTGTAACCAGGTAGGGCCGCCCAGACGTAGGATCCGCTCGTGGTCGAGTCATCCGAACGGCGTGGCGCCTTGCTCGACGGTGTGCGGGTGCTCGAGTGCGCGTTGTTGTCCGCCAACGGGGTGGGGCAGCATCTCGCGGACCTGGGCGCCGAAGTGATCAAGGTGGAGCGTCCGGGTGAGGGCGACTATGGGCGGCGAGTGGGATGGCCGATCATCGACGGCGTGTCGCTCGAGCACTGGCACTGGAACCGAGGCAAGCGCAGCATTGCCATCGATTTGCGCAGCGGTGACGGTGCCTCGGTTTTCGCCGCGATTGCTGCAGTCTGCGACATCGTGATCGAGGGCATGCGCCCGGGTGCACTCGATCGTCTCGGGGTGGGCTACGACGCGCTGCGATCGCGCAACGAGCGCGTGGTGTGGTGCCAGATCACCGGGTACGGCGACTCGGGTCCGTACCGCGATATCCCGAGTCATGGCCTGGCGTTCGATTCCATGGCTGGCATCGCGCCACCGCTGGTCAACGCCGACGGGTTGCCTTCGATCCCCCCACACACGTCGATCGGGTTCCACGCCGGGCCACTGTTCGCGGCGTTCGGTGCCGTGTCGGCGGTGCTGCGCGCTCGCGAGACGGGCCAGGGCTGTCGTATCGAGGTCGCCCAGTCCGATGCGGCCGTCGCTTGGAATTGGTTGAAGGTCGAAGGCGAGGTGGCCTACGAGCGCCCCGGCGAAGAGGTCACCGGGAACTTTGCCGACGGTGTCGGTCCGCGTCGAGTGATCGGCTTTGACGACTTCGACGACGCAGTCCGCTATCAGTACTACGCGAGTCATGACGGACACGTTCTGCTCATGGCCAGCGAACGTAAATTCTTCCGCAACTTCTGCGACGCGGTCGGTCGCCCCGATCTCTACGACGCGCACCCGGGTGGAGAGGTCGCCGAGCACGCGGTCGGTAACCGCGTGTTGCGAAGAGAGCTCGCGGCGATATTCGCCACGCGGACGACGGCGCAATGGATGGCGCTGGCCGCGGACCGTGACTTGCCCATCGCTCCGGTGTACGACGCCGCGGCGGCGCGCCATGACGCGCACACCGCGTCGAGGTTGCGCTGGTTACCCCGCGCCGAACATGGCGCCGACCTGATCGCGACGCCGGTCAACGCGACGCCTCATCCGTTGCCTGCTCCGACGCGTGCACCGACGGTTGGCGAGCACACTGACGACATACTGCGCTCGGTGCTGGGATGCGACGAAGATCAGATCGCGGCGTTGCGTGCCACAGGCGCGGTCGCCTGAGGACCGGCGTCCGCCGGTTTGGGCTCGGATAGTGTCAGGCGATGCGTCCGTTCGAGGTTGCGGTGCCCGAGAGCGACCTCGACGACCTGCGGCGGCGCTTGGCCCGCACCCGTCTGCCCGAAGGCCTGGCCGGGGTCGGCGGTGACTACGGGCTGCCGCGGTCTGTGGCAGAAGCGTTTCTCGACCATTGGCAGCACCACTACGACTGGCGCGAGTGGGAAGCGCGCCTCAATCGGCATCCGCAGTTCTTGGCCAGCGGCGCGGGAGAAACGGTGCATCTGTTGCACGTGCGTTCGCCCGAGCCCGACGCGCTGCCGTTGGTGATGACGCACGGTTGGCCCGGATCAGTCGTCGAGTTCCTCGACGCCATCGGCCCGCTCGCCGATCCGCGTGCCCACGGAGGCGACCCGGCAGATGCATTTCACGTCGTCGTCCCGTCGATGCCCGGCTACGGATTTTCGGGTCCGACGACGCGTGCAGGCGTGGACGTGGACGTCGTTGCGGCCGCCATCGCCGATGTGATGGGTCAACTCGGTTACGAGCGCTTCGTGGCGCAGGGCGGCGACTGGGGCGCGCTCGTGACGCGTCGCTTGGGTGAAGCACACGCCGACCGCGTCATCGGCATTCATTGCAACATGTTGTTCGCGTTCCCGTCAGACGGCGCACGATCGATGGATGGCGTAACCGACGCAGAGAAAGCGCGCATGGGGCAAGCGGTCGCGCGCATCAAGAACGGTGTCGGCTACATGGGCATCCAATCCACCAAGCCGCAGACACTGGCCTACGCGCAGTCGGACTCACCGATCGGCATCGCCGCCTGGATCCTCGAGAAGTTCTACGCGTGGAGCGACCTGGCCATCGGTGCCGACGGCTTGCCGACGATCGACGGTGTCTTCACCGCCGACCAACTGCTCACCAATGTGATGCTCTATTGGTTGACCAACACTGCGGGCTCGGCCGCCCGCCTCTACGCCGAGTCTGCCCGAGCGGGCACCGCCGCGACGTCGCCTTGGACCGGTCGTGTCGACGTGCCGACCGGGCACGCGGTGTACCCGCGCGAACTGCTGCAAACGCCGCGGGTGTGGGCCGAGCAGCGCTACAACATCGTGCACTGGAGCGAGCAACGGCGCGGCGGCCACTTCGCTGCATTCGAACAACCGAAGCTGTTCGTCGACGACATTCGCGCCTTCGGTCGGGTATTGCGCTCGTTGGGCTGACGGCAGCGTCCCCGGGGGGACGCCCGTTCACTGATCGTCGCGAAAGCCGGTGGCGGGGCGGGCGAAGACCTCGCGCACGAGTGGTTCGAATTCTTCGAGCGGCAGCGTGTCGTAGCTGGGATCGAACGACACTTGATCCCACGCACCGCAGAAGTGCGCAGCGGCATCGAAGAATGGACTCTCGCGGTAGCGATCACGCGAGTTCTTGTCGAGGCCAAGCTTGTCCCAATAGTGGTAACCCTGGAAAACACCGTGATGGCGCACTACCCACGTGGTCTCGGCGTCGACATAGGGCTCGAGCACCGCGGCGGCAAGCTCGCTGTGGTTGGCCGGGGCGATGACGTCGCCGACATCGTGCAAGAGCGCGGCCACGATCATGTCGATGCGTGCGCCCTCGCGCAGTGCGCGTGTCGCGGATTGCAGCGAGTGCTCGTAGCGGTCGACGATGTAGCCGAGGGTGTCGCCCTGCATCGAGCGCAACAGCCCGAACACGTTGTCTACGAGGTGGCTGTGCAGGTGTGAGTTGGCGCGCTCGACGATGTGCTCGAACTCCGCGGTCGTCCCTTGATCCATGCGGATGAACGACGCCATTTGCTTGGTTTCCACCGAGCCCCCTTCGACTGACCTCCGGTCACGATACTCTCGGCGGTCGCCAGAGCGTCGGCCGAGGGGAGTCGCCAGCATGCAGGTCTACGACGAGTTCTCGATGTTCGCCGACAACGCGGCCGAGGCGGGTCTCGAGTGGCGGGGCCAGCCCCGCGTGGAGCGCCGCACGATCGCCGTCAGCGGTGGCCGCAACCTCAGCGCGTTGGTCTGGCAACCCGACAAGCCGGCCGACCTCGTACTGCTACACGGTGGCGCACAGAACGCGCACACGTGGGACACCGTCGCGCTGGCCCTCGACCGCCCGCTCGTCGCCATCGATCTCCCCGGGCACGGGCACTCCGACTGGCGCGACGACGGCGATTACGGTCCGCAGAACATGGCCGACAACGTGGCGACGGCGATACGCGCGCTCGTCCCGTCGCCGACGCCCGTGATCGGCATGTCGCTCGGGGGCATGACCGCGCTGTGCCTCACCACCCGCCATCCTTCGCTCGTGACCAAGCTGGGCCTGGTCGACGTGACGCCCGGGGTCGACCACGCGAAGGCCGAACCGATCATCGCGTTCGTGACCGGGCCCGAGTTCTTCGACGACTTCGCCAGCATCCTCGCCCGCACCATCGAGCACAACCCGACGCGCACAGAGTCGTCACTGCGCCGCGGCATATTGCACAACGCGCGTGAGGTCGATGACGGTCGCTGGTCGTGGCGTTATGACCCGATGCGTTCGTGGAAACGCGCGCCGGAAGGCGAGACGCCGTCGGCCGAGAAGACTCCGCCCGCGCCAGATTTCAAACCGTTGTGGGACGAACTGGCCACCATCCGTGTGCCCATCACGCTGTGGCGCGGCGCGAAGTCCGGAGTCGTCGACGACGCGGATGTCGCGCGGGTTCTGGAGATCCAGCCCACCGCGACCGTCATCGTGGTCGATGGCGCGGGGCACAGCATCCAAGGTGATCGACCGGTCGAGCTGGCTCGCTCCATCGAGGCGATGATCGCGAAGTAGCTACAGCTCGTCGATGCGGCGGAAGGATTCGGCGTGCTCGACGCCGACAAGCCGCCCGGCCTCGATGAGTTCGTCGGTGATGCGATGAGCAAACGCATCGCGCTGTGACCGGTCGCCGTCGATGATGTACATCGTCGACTCGTGCTGGCTGGCATGTGCGAGCAGTGCATCGATCTTGTGGTCGGCGTACCCCGTGACGTCTTCGAAATGGTCCGGTTCTTCGGTCTCGAAAAGCAGCAGAGTCGATGGTCGATGGTGCGGCAAGCCGTGCTCGGGATAGAAGTGCGGATCGCGGGCACCGACGATGCCGTCACACGCAAGGAACCCGGCCGCGCGATGGTCGGGGTGCAGTCGCCAGCGACGCCACGGATCGTGCGCGAGCACGACATCGGGGCGCAGTGCGCGAATCCAATACGCGACTTGGCCACGACGGGCCAGGGTCGCCTCGAGCTCGCCATCGATGACATCGAGGAACACGACCTCGCCGGTCGAACCCAACACGTCGGCGGCGGCGCGTTGTTCGATCTTGCGCGTGGCGACGAGCTTGCGGGTGTCGGCGTGGGGGTCCCACGTGCCCTTCGCGCCGTCGGTGCAGACGAGGTGGTTGATGACACAACCCTGCGCCGCCCACTTGGCGAAGGTGGACCCACACTGGAACTCGGCGTCGTCGGGGTGGGCCACGATGGCAAGGGCCCGCGCGGGGGTGGGTAGGTTCAATTGCACGAAAGACCCTTCTCGTCGAGACCCTTCTTGTCGAAGCCCTGCCCACCGAAACCCACGAGATCGTCGGGCGTGTCGATATCCCATGCGAGTGCGGCATCGGTCAGCACCCTCACGGCGAGTCCGAGGCGGGCGACCTCGTCTTTGTGGCGGGCGAACGAACCCGGGCCGTAGGCGAAGCGAAACCCGGACGCGCTCGGTATGCACATGACGTTGGTGCCATCGCGGTGGCGGTCGGGGACGAGCGTGACGCCGGCGAATCCGCGTACGACGGTGAGGTCGCGTGCGTGTGGGAGATCAGCGTGCGCCACGATGACCTCGTCGAAGTCCTCGCGCAGTGCCTCGAGCCCTGCGGCGACCGCACCGTTGAGGCCGACCCGGGGATACCACAGCACCGATGCGCCGACGACCTCGGCCCACGCGGCGACGTCGTCGTCGTCGCAGACGATCGCAACGGGAAGCTCGCGGGCCGCGCGTACGACGCGCGAAGCGAGTTCGCGCGCCAGCTCGGAGCGCTCGCGTGCGTCGAGTACCGGCGACAGGCGATGCTTGGCTTCAGCGAACGACTTGATCGGAACCAGCACCACGGCGCTGAGCGAAGGCCGAACCGGCTGCATCATCGGCCAGAGTCTAGGGTTGGCCTATGAAGATTCGTGTTGCCGTGCTCGGTGCGGGTTCGTGGGGCACCACATTCGCGTCGCTGGCGGCACACAACGCGGAGACGGTGCTCTGGTCGCGCGACGCCGAGTTGGCCGACGAGATCAACGAACATCATCGAAACGGCCGGTATCTGCCGACGTTCACGTTGCATCCAGCGTTGCGCGCATCGAGCTCGTTGTCCGAAACGGTCGCCAGCGCAGACGTATTGGTGATGGGTGTGCCCTCGCACGTCTTTCGTTCGACTCTGCAAGCCGCGCAGCCGTTCTTGCGCGCGTGGGTGCCGATCGTCAGTCTCACCAAAGGCTTCGAACAGCACACGAAGTTGCGAATGACACAGGTGGCCGCCGAGGTCGCGACCGGTCATCCGACAGGCGTCCTGACCGGCCCGAACCTGGCCAAGGAAATCCTCGATGGCCACGCCGCGGCGGCGGTGTTGGCGATGGCCGACGAGCACATCTCCGAGCGCCTTCAGGACATCTTCGCCACCGATTTGTTCCGCGTGTACACCAACGTCGATGTGGTCGGCTGCGAGGTGGCGGGCGCGTTCAAGAACGTGATCGCCTTGGCGTCGGGCATGGCCGACGGGCTCGGCACCGGTGACAACACTCGTGCGGCCGTCATCACCCGTGGGCTTCACGAGTTGACGAGCCTCGGCGTGACCATGGGCGGCAACCCGTTGACGTTCGCCGGTCTCGCGGGCATGGGCGATCTCGTTGCGACGTGCATCAGCGCGCAGAGCCGCAATCGCTATGTAGGCGAGCAGCTGGGCCGGGGCCGTTCGCTCGCCGACATCATCGCCGAGATGAACCAGGTGGCCGAAGGCGTCAAGGCCGTGCGCGTTGTCAAAGAATTGGGCGACGAGCTCGGTCTCGACCTGCCGATTGTCAACCAGGTCTACCGGGTGGTGGTCGACGGTCAGCCCGCATCCGAGGCCTACCGCGGATTGTTGCGGCGCAAAGTGGGGCGAGAGACTCGCGCTCCGGCCTCTCGCTGACAGATACCAACGATGGACACGCCACGCCTTCGCGCGCAATCAACTGAATGGTTCGACGAGGTGTTGCGATCGACCGCGCGCCGGATCGGTCGCGGACGCTCGTTGGCGCGCGACGATGCGGCGCGGCGCACTGCAGCTGCAGTGGCCAAGCTCGACTGGTACTGGCCGTATTGGTTGGAGCGCCAACTGCGCCCAACCCACGCCGCGTTCGTGCCGCTCGGGGACGTGGCGTCGATCGAGAACGTGACCGCGCGTTCCTGGACCACCGTGGGCACGATCGCGACGGGCGCGTTGGCCGTTGTTGATCCGAGGGGGTTCGTCATGCCGACGACGGGCGGATGGGGCATCGACTGGATCGTGCACGCCGGGGATCGCTGGTACCAGCCGTCACGCGAGGCTTCCGTGCGGCAACGGGCGATCGACGACGCGCCGGTTGTCGAGACCGTCGTTCGCATCCCCGAGGGCGACGCCATCCACCGCGTGTTCGGCATCTCGGGTGAGCGTGAATTCGGCGACGTCGTCGTGATCGAGATCGAGAACTCGTCCCCGCTTCCCATCGCGGTCGCGCTGGCTCTGCGTCCGGTCGACGGTACGAGTGTGGGCGTGATCGACGCGCTCGAGTTCGACGGCACGCTCGTGCGCGTCAACGAGCAACCGGCGCTCGTGCTGCCGAGAGCCCCCTCCGGCTACGCGTTGGGCACCGCGGATTCCGAAGATTCGTCGGCAATGGTGATGGCCGAGCGGGCCGACTCGACCGCACCGCGTCGTGCCACCTGCGTTTTCGGCCTGGCCAATGGCGCGGTCGTCTTCCCGGTCGCGCACCGCAGCACGATCCGGTTCTTCTTCGCGCCGCGCTCGCCGCGCCGTTCGACGCCGCGATCGCCCGAGCGCGTCGCCGATGCCGCGGCCGTGGCGCGCGGGTGGCAGGCGCACCTCGAACGAGCGGCGGCAATCGGCGTGCCCGACGACGCGCTCGCCCGGGCCTACAACTGTGCGACACGACGGCTGCTGTTGACGATCGACGGCGCGGATTTCGTGCCGGTCGGTCCGCAGGCATCGTTCACCGTGGACGACGAAACGACAATTGCTTCGGCGCTCGCACGGATCGGCCTGGGTTCACATGTGGCGCCCCTGCTCGTCGGCCACATGGACGACCAGCGCATCGAGAGTTGGGCGCGACGCGGCGACGCGTCGCTGGCCCGCAACCTCGCCGCCTTGCGGGCGATCGTCGCGCATTGGCGCGCGACAGGCGATGTCGTCGTCGCCCACGCCGTGCTCGTGCCCGCAGTGCGGATGGCGCAATGGTGCGGCCGACGGATCGAACGCAGCGGTGACGCTTCGTCGGCCCGCGCGCTCGCTCCGCTCGTCGAGGCGTTGGCCGGCATGGCTCGTGCCGCCGGCCAAGCCGATACCGCAGACGAGATCGATGACTTCGCGGCCATCATCGTGTGGCAAGGGTCGCGTGAGCCGGCCGTCGACGACGCCGACGGGGTACTCGCCGATCGGCCGGCCGAACCCGCGACCGACACTCGGCGCGGGCTCGACCTCCGCGCAACGATCGAGCGCGCGACGCGCGAAATCGACGACGGATCGGTGGCGGGCTTCGACAGGTTGCGTTTGGTGGCCGATCATCTGTCGACCGCGGGCTCGTGGCCGTCGTTCGTCCACCCGCGGCTCGGCTCGGGCAGCGGCGGTCTCGGCGACGATCCGCTCGTGTGCGCCCGATTTGCCGACGCCATGCGGAGCTTGGCGGTGATCGAGGATGTTTCCGCCAGAGAGTTGCGCCTCTTGCCGGTCGTCCCCGACTCGTGGCGGGGTCAGTCGATCGACGTGGCGCGGGTGCCGACTTTCGCCGGGACGCTCGCCTACTCGGTGCGCTGGCACGGCCCGAATGCGGCGCTCTTGTGGGAGGTCGACTCGCCATCACCGCAAGAGGTGCGATTCTCGGCGCCGGGGCTGTCGCGCGAGTGGTCGAGCCGCGCCCGATCGGGAGAGGCTCTTCTCGTGCGGCACGAGCCCTGAGGCAGTAGCGACACCATGGACGTACGGCTCAACGACGAACACGCGCTGGTACAACACACCGCAGCGAGATTGGCGACCAACCACGCGTTGGTCGTCGCGCCGAGCGATGTCGGAGCCCATTCCGACGACGGCGCGTGGAACGCGTTGCGCGATACCGGTTTTTTGGCGATGCACGCGCCCGAGAGCCTCGGCGGCGCCGGGGCCAGCGCGCTCGATGTTGCGTTGGTGGCCGAACAGTTGGCGGTGCACTTGTGCCCGGTGCCGTTCGTCGCGCAGGCAGTTCTCGCGCCCGAGTTGTTGGCAATCGCCGGCTTGGGTGGCCTCGTCGCGGAAGTTGCTGCGGGATCTCGGCGCATCGCATTGGCGTTGCGCTCGGATCTGTTGGGCATCGCCCGTGTCGGCGAACCCGCGGTTGCCTGGGACTCGGCGCACGCGACCCACGCGTTGCTCCTCGACGACTCCGGTCGGCTTTGCGAGCGCGAGATCGTCGGTGACGAGATGCCGGCGCTCGATCGGACCCGTGTGGTGCGTTCGATCGACTCGGACACCGGTCCCCGCGCATTGCGGCTCGCTGAGGTGGCGTTGACTACCGACGATCGAGCGCGCTTCGACGCGTTGGCCTACACGGTGGTGGCCGCGGACCTCGTCGGGGTGATGCAGGGTGCGGTCGATTCAGCGGTCGGCTATGTCCGTGACCGCGTGCAGTTCGGTGCACCGGTGGGCACATTCCAAGCGGTGCAGCATCTGGCCGCCGATGCCGCGGTCCTCCTCGAAGGAGCGCGATCGTCGATGTGGCACGCGGCGTGGGCCGTCGACGCGCTGCCGCCGCTCGAGGCGCTACTGGCGGCGCGACAGGCAAAGGCGTACTGCTCGCGGGCGGCCCGCCAGGTCGTCGAGATCAGCGTGCAGTTGCACGGCGGCATCGCCATCACGTGGGAACACCTTGCTCACGTGCGCGTGCGCCGCGCGCTGTTCCTCGCAGCCAGCTTCGGCGACGAGCGCAGGCATCTGCGAGCGATCGCCGACGCGCGCCTCGGTGACACCCGGGCGGGGGTGGGGCGCTGATGGACTATCGCGACACCGACGACGAAGCGCAGTTCCGTTCGCAACTACGGGCGTGGCTCGCCGGGCACGCGCCGACCGACGCACCGCCCCGTGATGCCGATGAGCGCATGGCCTACAACCATCGATGGCACCGCTCGCTCGCGGAGGGTGGGTGGCTCGGCCTGTCGTTTCCTGTCGAATACGGCGGGCAAGGCCGTTCGATCATCTACGACGCAATCCTCAACGACGAACTCGGCTTGGCCGGCCTGCCGTCGGTCCCGGCGATCAACCACATCACCAACGCCATCCGACTCTTCGGTAGCGAAGAACAAAAGCGCACCCATCTCCCCGGGTTGCTTTCGAGCGAAGTGTTGTGGTGCCAAGGCTTCAGCGAGCCCAACGCCGGCTCTGATCTTTCGTCGCTACGAACCCGCGGCGTACGTGTATCCGGCGCGGGCACAGCCGACGCCTACCGGATCGAAGGTCAAAAGATCTGGACGAGCGAAGCCATATGGGCTCAGTGGTGCTTGTTGTTGTTGCGTACCGAGTTCGACGTGCCCGATCATCGCGGTATCTCGATGCTCATGGTGCCGATGGATACCCCGGGCATCGAGGTTCGGCCGATCATCACGTCGTATGGGTCGAGCGAGTTCGCCGAGGTCTTCTTCACCGACGCGCTGGTGCCGGCGGCGAACTTGCTCGGGCAGCCCGGCCAAGGTTGGACGATTGCCATGCAATTGCTCGGCTTCGAGCGCGGCCCGGCCGACATGGGATGGACCGCGCGCCTCGAACGAACGTTGACGATGCTCGAGGGGCGCGTCCGTTCGGGTGAGCTCGCGGTGTCGGCGTCGCAGCGAGAGGCCCTCGCCGGCGCGTGGGTCGAACTGCAGACGCTCAAGCTGCATGTGCAGCGCAGCACCGGAGCGCGCCTCGACGGCCACGCACCCGGCCCCGAGGGGTCGATCGACAAGCTCCTCATGACCAACGCAGATCAACTGCTCGGTCATGTCGTACTCGACGTGCTCGCGGCAGAAGCTGTCCTCGACGATGTAGCGGCGTTTCCCGGCTATGTGTGGTCGCGGGCACAGTCCATCTTCGGGGGAACCCAACAGATTCAACGCAACATCGTTGCGCAACGCGTGCTCGGCCTACCGCGGGCGTGATACACAGCAGCCATGACTGTCGCGTCTGGCTCGGGTCGATTCCGCATGGCCGCGGCCGCGATATTCATTTTCGCTCTCGTGTTCGTGGGGCAGACGCACGCGGCGTCGGCACAGACACAAGGCGAACGCATCCGTACCTACGAGGTGCACGTCGTCGTATTGGCCAACGGCACGATCGACGTCACCGAGACGATCGACTACGACTTCGGGTTCTTCAGCCGTCACGGCATCTTGCGCGAGTTCGTCACGGCACAGGGTTACGAGCCGGCCGACGACCCAGATCCGCGCGCGGCCTCGGTGCGCCGTGACGTCGCGTGGTGGCGCAAGTATCCGCTCGACGTGATCTCGATCGACTCCGATGCGCCCGACAAGTACGCGCTCGAATCGGTCAAGTCGAGCTTCAACGCCGACCTCCAGTTGAAGCGCGCTCGCGTCGGCGACAAAGACATACTGGTCACCGGACACCACACCTACACGATCCATTACGTGCAAAAAGGCGCGGTCAACGCGATGCCCGGCGATGACGAGCTCTACTGGAACATCGTCGGTACCGGATGGGACGTGCCGATCGACGTGGTGCGGGTCGATGTCACGGCCGAGACCGGAGCGATCACGCGCGTCGCCTGTTTCAGCGGCAGCACCGGCTCGACCGATGCCTGTCCCGCCGCGGTCGACAATGGTGTCGCAACGTTCAGCGAATCGGGTCTCGGCGCGTTCCAAGGTGTCACGATCGCGGCCACCGTTCCTGATGCCGACGGGCCTGACGTCGAGCCGGTCAAGTACATCAGGGAAAAGTGGTCGCTCGGGCGCGCCTTCGACTTGACCTTCCTGACCGTCGTCGGCGCAGCCGCGGTTGCGCTCGTCGCGATCGGTGGGGTGGCGCTGCTGGTGTTTCGCGTGGGCCGCGACCGCCGAGCCATTGGCACCGTCACCGACATCGCGTTCTCCGAAGGCGCGGAGGAGAACACCGAGCGCGTCGGGTTGTTCGAGCACGTGCCGACGCCGGTCGAGTTCGTGCCGCCCGACGGTATCCGACCCGCGCAACTCGGCGTGCTGGTCGACGAGTCGGCCGACAATCTCGACGTCTCGGCGACAATGGTCGATCTCGCGGTGCGCGGCTATCTCCGCATCGAAGAGGTCACCGACAACCGCGGCAAGGTCAAGGACCACCGTTTGGTACGCCTGGCCAAGAATGACTCACTCATGCCCTACGAGCAGTTGTTGTTGCAGCACTTGTTCGAGACCGGTCCGTCCGTCGAGATGTCGCAACTGAAGAACAAGTTCGCGTCCGACATGCGCGAGATCAAAGAGGCGCTCTACAACGACGCGGTCGGTCGCGGGTTCTTCTCCCGTCGCCCCGATCAGGTGCGCCAGAAGTGGACCGCCATAGCGTTCTTCGGCCTTGCGATCGGTGTCGCGTTGCTCATCTTCGCCATCGTCGCGACGCACGCGGCACTGGTGGCTGCGCCGCTCGCAGTCGCCGGTCTGCTGCTCGCGGTGGGCGCGCGGTTCATGCCGCGGCGCACCGCCCGGGGCACGGGTGCTTACCGGCGCGCGCTGGGGTTCAAGGACTTCATCGAGAACTCGGAGAAGCATCGAGCGCAATTCGCCGAGCAGCAGAACCTATTCACCGAGTATCTGCCGTACGCGGTCGTGTTCGGCTGCACTGACAAGTGGGCCCGCACCTTCGAGTCACTCGGCTACCAACCCGACACCAGCGCGTGGTACGTGGGCACCTACCCGTTCGCGTTCAGCTCGTTCAGTCATTCGATCGAATCGTTCAGCTCGAGCGCGGGCACGTTGTTGTCGTCGACGCCCGCGTCATCGGGTGGTGGGGGCATGGGCGGCGGCGGATTTTCCGGTGGCGGCGGTGGTGGTGGCGGCGGCGGTTCGTGGTGAGCTGCGCTTCGCGGCGAACTGCTAGACGATCACGCTGCGGATGATCTCGCCGCGTTCCATTTCATGCAACGCATCGTTGACGTCGTCGAGGCGGATGCGCCGTGACACCATCGACGCGAGATCGAGGCGGCCCGACTCGGCCAGCGAGACCAGGCGGGGAAAGTCGCGTCGGATCTGCGACGAGCCCATGTTGGACACCCTGATCTCTTTGGCGTCGAGGAAGAGCCCGAGCCCCGGGAAGCTGACCGTCGAGTGGATCGAGGGCATCCCGACGATGGTCACGATGCCACCGCGTCGGGCGCAGTTGTACGCAGTCGTGATGGTCTCGGGCGTGCCGACGACCTCGAAGGAGTAATCGGTGCCGCGCCCTTCGGTGCGCTCGCTGATCTGCTCGACGGGATCGCCGGCGGCGGGGTCTATGAGATCGGTCGCGCCTTGTTGGGCCGCCGCTTGACGCTTCATCGGCATCGGGTCGACGACGAAGATGCGCGAGGCGCCGGCGATACGGGCACCCTGCACCACGCACTGGCCGACACCGCCACAGCCCACGACTGTCACCGTGGCGCCCGGGGCAACGGCCGCCGTGTTGAGCGCGGAGCCGACCCCCGTCGTGACTGCGCAACCGATCAACGCCAACTGCTCGTCGGGGAGATCGGTCTGCACGGCGACCAACGATCCTTCGGGCGACGTCATCATGTCGGCGAAACCACCGAGCGACGCGAAGGCGGTGAGCGGGTGGCCATCCGCGCGTCGAGCGCGCGGCGCGCCGGTCAAGAACGTGTCTTCGCAGAGGTGCGACTGGCCGCGCACGCAGTAGAAGCAATTCGAACACGCGGGCAGGCCCGACCCCACGACTCGGTCACCGACGCGCACCCGGCTCACGGCCGAGCCGATCTCGACCACGCGCCCGGTGACCTCGTGACCGAGGATCGACGGTGTCGTCCACGGCAAGTGACCGCCGATCACCGCGACCTCGGTATGGCACACACCGCTCGCCGTGATCGCGACCACCACGTCGTGAGGGCCGGGCGGCAGCGGCGTGACCTCCTCGACCGAAAGCGGTTGATCGACTCCGACGAAGACAGCTGCGCGCATGGTGCGGATAGTAGGCCCGCTCTGTGGGCCCTGCCCGGAAGAGGCGCTCAGTGAGTGGTGAGGTCTTGGATGCGGTCGTCCTGGCGTGCCGCGATGATCTTCGTGGAGACAACGAGGTCGTGTCCCGCGGCTTCCGCATGCACTACCGCGCGTTCGATGACCGCGAGCAGTTCGTCGAAGGTCGCACCGTCATCGGTGTCGGCGACGCCGATGCTGACCGTGAAGCGAGGGACACCGTGATCGACGAACGACGCCGCGAGTTCATTGCGGATGCGATCGCACACCACGGCGGCACCTTTGGCCGTCGTCTGCGGGAACACCATGAAGAACTCGTCGCCACCGTCACCGGCGACGAGGTCCTCGGGTCGCACCACATTGCGGGCGATTTGATGGAAGCGCTGGACCGCGGCGTCGCCGATTTCGAGGCCGTGGGCACGGTTGTAGAGACGGAAGTTGTCGAGATGCACGAGCGCAACCGCGAAGGGAATCGAGCGTTGCACGAGGTCTTCGATGGTCGCCTCGAGTATCTCGGCACCCGACTCTTCCGAGGTGATCCCGGAGATTTCGCTGTTGCGTTTACCGATGAGCGCAAGGGCAACGGTCAACTCGTCGGCTTGTGCTGCAGTGGTCGGCGCATCGACAGGAGCGGTGGTGTGGAGCACGCCGCTGAGTGTGCGTTGCGAACGGAAGGGGATGCACACCGCCGAGACCGGCTCGCCCTTGCGGATCGCGAGGAACGGGCAGGCATCGAGGAACTCTGAGCTCTCGAAACGCATCACGCGGTCGAGGCGCATCGCCGGGCACATCTCGCGATCTGGCACGGTGCAGCCGGAATGGCTGATATTGGGTCCGGCAGTGAGCGATTCGTCCAGCGCACCCTCTGCATCGGTGGTGAGCAATTGGGCGTTGGCGTTGGGGACGACCTGACCGATCACGCGTGACGACAGCGTCCAGAGATGGGGAGCGTCGAACACCAACTCGAGGCCGCGGCCGAGACGGTCGGCACGCTCGCTCTTCGGTGTCACGACCGTGAGGGGCTTTGCCGAGCCTTCACGGCGGTCGATCAACTGCACCGAGTCCGTTGAGGTGTCCTGCGCCACGGGCGCGGGTGCGGGCACGGTCGATTCGGAGAACGGCGTCTGCGCGTAGACACTCGGCGCGAACGCGCTGTCGTATGCCGGCTCGGGTTCGGGTGCGACTGTCGCCGACGCTTCGAACACGAAGGGTTCGTACGCCGCAACTGGCTCGGCGACGAACGCACCGACGGGCTCGGCTTCGATCTCTTGGGGGCTTTCGTCGTCAAGGTGATCGAGGTCGGCCGGCCACTCGAATGCGTCCGGCGCGATCTCGTCGGGGGGCGAGAAACCCGCTTCATCATCGGTCGCGTAGGACACGTTGTCGGAGTAGTCGGGCGTGCCCGCGGTCAATTCGAACATGGGCGACGTCGAGGAAGAGCTGAAACGCGCCTTCCCTGCGGCCTCTGCCGCAGCCTCGGCCTCGAGGCGGGCCCGACGGCGGCGTCGGCGCGAGCCTCGCCGGAACCGGCGCGAGGTGCCGGGTGCTTCGTCGTCATTGTCGGTCTCGTCGTCGAATGCTTCTTCGGACGGCAGCAGCGCGCCGCCGGGCAACTCGATCGGAATGAAACCGAGGTGGGGGTGGTCGTCGAGGGGCTCGGGGATGTACGCCGGGGGCGCGGGCGGCAATGCCAGCATCCCGGGGTTCGCGCTCGGGTCGCCGCCGTAGTAGCCGGCCGCGACTTCGCCGAGGAGTGCGACCGACTGTTCGGCGGCTTCCTCCCGTTTGCGTTGTTTGCTGGACTTGCCGCTGTCGGAGTCGGGAGTATGTTCCTGACTCGGACCTCGATTTCGTCCGAATAGGCCTCGGTTGGCCGACATCTTGCCTCCTGGCGGTCCTCGCTATGTCACCAATCGGAAGCTGCCGACCTGGATTGAGTGATTCGCGACCTGGGCGAACGATTGACCCGCAGGTGAGTCATTAGCCTCACGGTCGTGAAGGTCGCCTTCGGTACCGACGAGACAACCGAGCTGTCCGATCGGCTCGTGCGGCTGCTGCGGGAGGCCGGTCACGACGTGGTGGTCGCCGGCGCCGACCAACCGTGGCCCGATGTCGGCCGATCGGTCGGCGAGGCGGTGGCCTCGGGCGTCGCGGAGCGCGGCGTGGTGTGTTGTTGGACCGGCACCGGCGTGTCGATCGCCGCCAACAAGGTGCCCGGCGTGCGGGCGGCGCTGTGTACCGATGGCGAGACTGCGGCCGGGGCCCGCCGCTGGAACGATGCCAACGTGTTGGCCATCGGTTTGCGCCTCACGTCACCGGCAGTGGCGCACGAGATGCTCGATGCGTTTTTCACGACCGAGGCCGATCCATCCGAAGCCGCGAACATCGCGCGGTTGCCATGACCGTACCGATGCTGCGCTCCGCGCTTCGGGCCAAGTCGCCCGGGCTCGCCGTCGAGCGCCAGTTGTGGACGAGCGGCGCTGACATCGTGGTCGGTATCGACGAGGTCGGGCGCGGCTCGTGGGCCGGGCCGCTCACGATCGGCGCGGTGGTCGTGCCCAAGGACAAGCGCGTCTACAAGATCCGCGATTCGAAGATGCTCACCGAGGCCGAACGCGAAGCGCTGTACGACCGCATCGCGTCGTGGTCCTATGCGTGGGGCGTCGGGCATGCGTCGCAGCGCGAATGCGACGAGATCGGCATGTCGGCGGCGCAGCGATTGGCGGCGCGGCGAGCGCTCGATGCGTTGCAGTGTCCGGTTGATCACGTGTTGCTCGACGGCAATTGGGATTTCGTCGGTGGCGGCAACGTGACCCGCATCATCAAGGGTGACGCGACATCGCTGTCGATCGCCGCCGCGTCGATCCTCGCGAAGGTCACGCGCGATCGCATCATGCGCCGCCTCGCCCCGCAATTCCCCGGCTACGACTTCGAACGCAACAAGGGGTATCCCTGCCCGCGCCACAAGGCCGCGTTGCAGGCATGGGGGCCGACGTCGATCCACCGGCGCAGTTGGGCATTCATGGACGACATCCCATGGACCGGCATCCCGCGTGCCCAACCCGACTTTGGGCAAGGTTCGCTATTTTGACCCGACCGAGAGCTTTGACACTCGCGAATGGGGCGCCGTGATCAGCGCGCATGAGCTCCGAGGGCAGGGCATTCCTCGCCGGTTTGTTCGTCGGTGTGGTCATAGCTCTGTTGGTGCGCAAGGAACTCAAGACTGACGGCAGTTGGCGCGGGAACCTCCGTCTTGCGGTGACCATCATTCTGTTCGTTGGTGTGACCGTCGCGTTAACGGTGTTCAGGTACGGGTGGCCGACCACCTGAGGTAAACGAGGGCGGTTATCCTCCTCTTTCTTGAGTCCTACCCCTAACACCGACGTGTTGACGTCCAGAGGCGTCTCAGCGACCCGACCGAGAGCTTTGATCGTCGCGAGTTCGTTGTGGACGCTGTTCGTCTGGGGCACGCGCGTACGCAACATCGGCCGTGACGACACGCTGGGTGGCGGCGAAAAGGCCTTCGCCTTCCTCGTGTGCGCGGTCTTCATCGGTGCTGCCATTGCGCTGCTGGCCCTGCTGGTGACACGGCAGTCGACCCGCCTGCGCGCCCTTTTGCCGGTGTTCGCGGTGGCGACGGTGGGGTGGTGGGCGGTGCGCTCGGTCTTCATCGTGGCGCACGACCATTCGATGGCGTTCCGGGTGGTCCACATCGTGCTGGGCATCATCTCGGGTGTGCTCGCCGTGGCCGCCTGGCTCGCGGCGCGAGTACGATCCTGAGCATGGGTCAGCCGGTCACCGTCATCGAAAAGTCCTCGTCGCGTGCGGGTGTCGTGCGCTTCGAGACCAACCGAGTCCTCACCGGCATGGGCCATGAGCGGTACACAAGTGCCGAGCAGGCAACCGACGACAAGCCCGCCGACGAGCTCGCCCGGCGACTGTTCGAGCGCGGCGGCATCAAGGCCGTCCACATCAACGGCAGCGTGGTCACGGTCGAGCTCGAGAGCACCAGTGCGGCAGGCATCAAAGAGATCATCGAGGGCCTGTACACCTACTACCTACCGGGTGTCGAGCCTCCTTCCGACGACGAACTCATCGCACAAGCGGGGTGACCACGATGGATGTCACTCCGCTCGATGCGCCCCTAGCGGCCGTGGTGCGAGGGTGGGATCCGTCTCGCCCGCTCGTCGATGACGAGATGGCGCAATTGCGCGAGGCGTTGGCGCGCCATCACGTGATCATTCTGCGAGGTCATCCGCAACCGACCGCGGCCGAGCTCGCCCGCTTCGCGAATCACTGGGGCCACGTTGCGCCCGCGGGCGAGATGTACGAAGGCATCAGCTTCGAGCATCACGAAGTCATGGCCGTGTCCAACGAGCTCAACGAAAGGGGTTATGAGCGCGGCGTCGCGGGCAGCGGTGCGTTGCCGTGGCATACCGACTACAGCTTCTTGACCACTGCGGCCAAAGAGAGCTTCCTCGAAGCGATGTTTCTCCCGCCCGGTGGTGGCCCGAACACGATGTTCTGCGATCTCTACGCGGCCTACGACGCGTTGTCCGACGAATGGCGCGCACGCGTGCATAGCTTGATGGCGCATCACACGCTGCTGGCGGCGTCGGGTTATTCACGGCCGCCCGAAGGCGATGCCGACGAGTTGAAGGCGCGCGAGCGCCAGAGAAATCCCGAGCTCACCTATCCCGACGATGGCACCGGCGCGTGGCATCCGGCGGTGATCACGCACCCCGAGACCGGCCGCACGGCGTTGTACGTGAGCGAGTTCGTGTCGCATTTCGAAGGCCTCGACATCGAAGAGAGCCGATCGATCGTGCGTGAGCTGTTGGCCTTCGCCACCGTGCCCGAGCGCGTGTACTCGCATGCATGGCAGCTCGGCGACCTCGTCGTGTTCGACACCGTTGGCACCGTGCACCGGCGCGACAACTTGCGCACCGATCAACCGCGCACCATGCGCCAACTCTCGACACTCATCGCTGCGTAGTTGTGCGGTTCCGCCGCAACGGATCGGCGTTGCGGTGCAGCCGCATTAGAACGCGTGTTGGCGAATCCAGGTGTGCATCGCGATGCCTGACGCGACGCCGGCGTTGATCGATCGGGTCGAGCCGAACTGGGTGATCGACAGCACCGATGTCGCCGCCTGTCGCGCGGGCTCGGACAACCCGGGCCCTTCTTGGCCGAACAGCAGCAGACAAGCGCGGGGCAATACGGCGGTCTCGATGGGTTGCGCGCCGGGCAGGTTGTCGATGCCGACGATGGCGAGGTCGAGGGTGCGCGCGTAGTCGACGAGTGCGTCGATCGTGTCGTGATGGCGGATGTGCTGATAGCGGTCGGTGACCATGGCGCCGCGACGATTCCACCGCCGCTTGCCCACGATGTGCACCTCTGCCGCGAGGAACGCATTGGCATTGCGCACGACAGTGCCGATGTTCATGTCGTGCTCCCAGTTTTCGATGGCGACATGAAAGGGATGCCGCTGGCGATCGAGATCGTCGACGATGGCCTCGAGGCGCCAGTAGCGGTAGCGGTCGATGACGTTGCGGCTGTCGCCGTTGGCCAGCAGTTCGGGGTCGAGGTGCGCGTCGTCGGGCCATGGGAGAGGATGGGGGCCGACCGTCATTGCCCCAGGGTACCGCCGCAGTTGCGAATGCGAACACCTGTTCGGTACTGTGATCGGGGTGTTGGCCCGGCTCGCGTCCGAAGAACCCTATGGAGTCGAGCGCGACCGGTTACAGGTGGTGGCCGATCGCTCTCGGCCGGTCACCCTCGCTCGTGACCAGACACTGCCCCTCGTCGAGGCGCTGGCGACGATGTTTCCCGATGGCCGGTTGCGCCGGGGCATCACCGTCGCCGTGCGCGGCCCGGGGTCGACCACGCTGGCGTTTGCACTCGCAGCGAGCGCGTCGTCGGCGGGGTCGTGGGTCGCCATGGTGGGCGTCGCGGATGCCAATCTCGCGACGGCCGCCGAGCTCGGTGTCGCGCTCGAACGGGTCGCAGTGATGCATCCGTTGCCGGCGCAATGGTCGGCAACGGTCGCGGCCGTCATCGGGGCGTTCGACATCGTGGTCCTGGCTCCCTGCCATCGCGTATCGGCGGGCGATGCCCGTCGGCTCATGGCCCGGGCACGCGAGCGCGGCTCGGTGCTCATCACCTTGCGTGCGTGGCCCGAGCGCGTCGATGCCGAGTTGTCGATCTCGACGCTGAGATGGCAGGGCCTCGGCCAAGGGCACGGCCATCTGCGCGAGCGTGTCGCGCGCGTCGAGATGACAGGGCGGCGCGAGTTGGCTCGTCCCCGCAAAGGCGAGTTCGTGCTACCCGACGCATCGGGCCGCCTCGTGTGCGCGCTCGACGAATGACGGCGGTGACGGTCCATGCAGCCCGTGCGCACGTTGGTGGTGTGGTGTCTCGACTGGCCGGTCGTCGCCATTGGTCACGGGCGTGATGTTCCCGTCGCGGTGGTGCACGCCAATCGCGTGATCGCCTGCTCCGCGGGTGCCCGCGCCCAAGGTGTGCAACGCGGGCAACGGCGCCGTGAAGCACAGGGACGTTGCCCGAGTGTGATCGTCGCCGAGCGCGACGAGTCACGCGAGGCGCGTCTGTTCGAGTCGGTCATCGCGGCCTGCGAAGCCTTCACCCCACGTATCGAGATCACGCGACCGGGTAGCTGTGCGTTCGCCACCCGCGGCCCGTCGCGCTACTTCGGCGGTGATGCGGTTCTCGCACAGCAGGTGCAGGCCCGGGTCCACGCAGTCCTGGCCGGCCGCACTGAATGCCATATCGGTATCGCCGACGGGCCGTTCGCGGCATCGATCGCGGCGCGCGCGGCATCCACGCCCTACGTGGTCGCGTCCGGCGGCACGGCGGCCTTTCTCGAACCGTTGTCGGTGACCATGCTCGAGCAACCCGACATCACCGACGTCATAGTGCGATTGGGCATCACCACGCTCGGTCAGCTTGCCGCGTTGCCACTGCGCGACGTCGTCGGTCGGTTCGGGTCGTTGGGTGAATGGTCGCATCGCATCGCGTCGGGTCTCGACGATCGATTGCCCGACGCGCGCCGCCCACCCCCCGACCTCGAGGTCGCGCTCGAGTTCGATCCTCCGGTCGAGCGCATCGAACAAGTTGCGTTCGCAGCGCGTACGTTGGCCGAGGAGTTGCACACGCGACTCGACGCGCTCGGGTTGGCGTGTTCGCGGTTGGCGATCGATGTCGAGAGCGAACACGGTGAGCGCGTGACGCGGTTGTGGCGTCACGAAGGTGCGTTGTCGGTCGGGGCCATTGCCGATCGGGTGCGCTGGCAACTCGACGGCTGGTTGCATTCCGCGGTCGCCATCCGCCCGACTGGTGGCCTCACGCGATTGGTGCTCGCACCCGACGAAGTGATCCCGGCGAGCGGCCGCCAGCTCGGGTTCTGGGGTGGTGAGACCGAGGCCGACGAGCGGGCCAAGCGGGCCTTGGCCCGGGTGCACGCATTGCTCGGCCCCGATGCCGTACGCGTTCCCGAATGGCGGGGTGGCCGCGGCCCGAGCGAACAACTGCGACTGGTCCCGGCGCAAAACGTCGAGCTCGTCGATCGCACCGTGGTGCCCCCGGCGATGGCCCGGCCTCCCTGGCCCGGGCAATTGCCGTTGCCGTCACCGGCCATCGTCTATGAGCACCCGCGCGAGGTCGACGTCGTCGACGCGGCCGACCGCCCGGTCACCGTCGACGGGCGCAGTGCCATCTCTGCTGCACCCGCCCGCGTCGGCGCCGACCGGGTGGTGGCCTGGGCTGGTCCGTGGCCGGCCGACGAACGGTGGTGGGACGATGTCCGGCGGTCGCGCCGTGCCCGCATCCAGGTCGTGCTCGATGGCGGCGCCGCGCACGTGCTCGTCGTGCACGACGGGCGATGGTCGATCGAGGCCACCTACGACTGAGCCGCGGCCTGGACCAGCCAGCGCACAGGGTCCATCGCTGGCTCGCCGGCCCCGGGCACACTGTGTCGGTCATGGGATTTGTCGTCATCTTCGTAGTTGCCGTATTGGTCGGCGCGGTCCTGTGGTATCTCCAGACCGTCGCGCTGACCAGACGGCGCAAACGCATGTCCGAGGTCGCGGCGCGCCACGGGCTGTCGTTCTCGGCGAAGGATCCCTTTCGCATGCCGGTCACCTTGCCGCTGGCGTTCTTCGATCGCGGGCATTCGCGCAAGGCCAGCAACGTGATGTACGGGCGCACCGCCGATGGCCATGATCGACGGGCGTTCGATTACCAGTACACGACGGGATCGGGCAAGAACCGGCGCGTCTACAACTACTCGTGCGGCTTGATCTCGACCGGCGCGCAGTGGCCGCAGTTGACGCTCGGTCCCGAGGGTTTCTTCGAACGCGTCCTCGATGTAGTCGGTGGCGCCGACATCCAATTCGAGTCCGAAGAGTTCAACCGCGTCTGGGAGGTGCGGTCGTCCGACTCTCGCTTCGCGTCGGCGTTGATCGATCCCGAAATGATGCTCTTCCTGATGGAGAAAGCCGAAGGCGCGCGCATCGAAGTCCACGGGCCGTGGATCCTCTTTTCGGGCGAGCAACGCGACCCCGATTCGCTGCCGCAAGCCATCACTGTTGCCGAGGCCTTCCGCGAAGGCATACCTCCGGTCGTGTGGTCGTTGTACCCACCACCAGACGTATGAGCATGCGCCACGATCGCGCCCCGGTCGAACGGTGGTTCATGCGTCGCGGCATTCCTCACTTCATCGAGGACTATGCCGCCGGTACCGACATCCTCACGCGCATGACGCCGGTGCTCACACTCGTCTTTGTGGCCGAGGTGCTCGCCCTCAGCTTCGGTGATCGTTTCGCCGGTGTCGTGCAAGCGCTGGCAGTGCTCGGCGCGCTGGCGCTCACGCTCGGCGCGGTGGTCGTCGTAAACCGCTTGCGCGGGTTGCGTCCATTGCAACGGCCCCACGACGTCGGCCCGTGGGAGCTCGGTCTGTTCGTCTTCGTGCCCGCCATCGCGGCCTTGATCCTCGGCACCGAACGGGTGGTCGAAGCTTCGGTCCTGCTCGTCGGCAACCTGTTGTTCCTCGCACTCGCCTACATCATCACGAGCTACGGGCTGGTGCCGATGACGCTGTGGGCGCTCGGACAACTCCGCTCGCAATTGCGCAATGCGATCACGCTGACGATCAAGACGCTGCCGCTGCTGTTGTTGTTCGGATCGTTCTTCTTCCTCAGCACCGAGGTGTGGCAGATCGCCGACGACTTCGCCATCTCGCTCTACGTGCTCGCCGTGAGCGCGCTCGTCTTGCTGGGCGCGCTGTTCATCGCGTTCGCGTTGCGCACCGGTGTCGACGATCTGTCGCAGTTCGTTTCGTGGGAAGAAGTGAGCCACGCCTGCGCGGACACTCCGTTGGACGGCTTCGATCCAGCGTCGTTCTCGGGGTCACCGACCGCGCCGCCGCTCGGGCGGCGGGCGCGCCTCAACGTCGCGCTCGTCATGTTCGTGAGCCAGTCGATACAGGTCTTCCTCGTAGCGATACTCACGTTCGTCGGTCTCGTGGGGTTCGGCTTGCTTACCGTGCGCGAAACAACGCTCGCTTCCTGGCTCGGTGACGACGCGATCACCGCGGGCGACCGCTACGTCACGGGCCACCTCTTCGGTAACCAACTGCTGTTGTCGAGACAGCTCATATTTGTCGCGGGTTTCGTCGCCGCGTTCGCCGGGCTGCAATTCGCGGTCTCGGTGGTGAACGACGCGAAGTACCGGTCGGACTTCGCCGAAGGAATGGCCGTCGAGGTGCGCCAAGCGTTGGCCGTGCGCACCGCCTATCTGGCCCAGGGCAGAGCCGCCTGACAGGTGACAGACTGCACGCCATGGGGACCCTGACTGATCCGTTCGCGCTCGACATCCTCGACGATCCCTACGACACCTACGCGCGATGGCGTGCCGTCGCGCCGCTCTACAAGGTGCCGCATCTCGACGTGCACCTCGTGCTGAGCCACGGCGCCGTGATGGAAGCGATCGCGCGCGTCGACGACTTCTCCAACAACCTCACCGCGTTCTTCATGATCGATGGCGAGGGTCAACAGATCATGGTGGCCGCGGGTCGTGACGGTGGCACTGATGTGTTGGCCACTGCCGACGACCCGTTCCATCTTGTGCATCGTCGCGCGCTCAACCGTCCCTTCAGCGAAAAGCGCATGGTCGACATCGAAGACGACTTGCGCTCGATGGTTGGCGAACTCATCGACGGCCATGTCGGGTCGGGGACCATCGAATGGGTGCACGGCGTGTCCAACATCCTGCCTATCCGGGCCGTCGCGATGCTGCTCGGTCTGCCCGACAGCGACAGTGCGCAGCTCAAGTTCTGGTCCGACGAAGGCATCGAGGTGCTCTCGGGTTTTGCGGATGGCGCGCGGATGGCGCAGTGCATGGGGCACATCGACGAATTCGTGCGTTATCTCGGCGGCCACATGGACGCCGCGCTCGAGCGGGCGCGGGCAGGCGCCGCTCCCACCTGTGTGATCGACACCGTCGCCCGCGCCGAGATCGACGGCGACTACGACCGGCACACGTCGCTCGGCTTGCTCGTGCAACTCGTCGGCGCGGGCAGTGATTCGACGACGGGGCTCACCGGATCGTGTGCGCTGGCGCTCGCGACGCATCCCGAGGTGCAGGCGACGCTGCGACTGCAACCCGGCCTGGTCTCCGCGTTCGTCGAAGAAGTGTTGCGTCTCGAGACGCCGTTCCGGGGCCACTTCCGCCACGTGTTGCGACCGTGCCGGCTGGGCAACGTCGACCTGCGCGCCGACGATCGCATCTTGCTCATGTGGTCCGCGGCCAATCGTGATCCGGCGGTGTTCGACGAGCCCGACGAGTTGCGCCTCGACCGGCCGACGGCAAAGAACCACCTTGGTTTCGGATGGGGCATCCATCACTGCATCGGTGCTCCGTTGGCCCGGCTCGAAGCGCGTCTCGCGGTCGAAGAGCTACTCGCTCGCACCAAATCGATCGCGCTCGATCCGGCCGCGCCACCGCCTACCTGGGTGCCGAGTTTGTTCTTGCGCCGGTTGGACTCGCTGTCGCTCGCGGTCATACCGGCCTAATGTCCTAGCCGCGGCCCGCCGCGGTGGCGGCGTCTTCTGCCGCGCGTAGTTGGGCCTCGATGATGTCGAGACCGCCGTCCCAGAAACCGGGGTCGGCGAGATCGCAGCCGACGATGTGGCCGAGTTCTTCGGGGGCCATCGACCCGCCGGCACGCAACAGCTGCAGGTAGCTCGGCACGAACGCTTCGCCGCCCTCTTCGTAGCGGCGATAGACCGACAGCGCCAGCAATTGTCCGTACGCGTAGGCATAGACGTAGCCCGGCGTCGAGATGAAGTGCGGGATGTAGGACCACCACGTGCGGTAGCCCTCGGTGACCTCGACGGCGTCGCCGAGCATGGCGGTTTGCGAGTTGGCCCACAGTTCGCCGAAACGATCGACCGACAATTCGCCCTCGTCGCGCCGCGCGGTATGCACCGCGTGCTCGAACCGGTTCATGGCGGTCTGGCGAAAGACCGTTGCGATCGAATCCTCGAGTATCGATGCGAGCAGCGCCAGCTTTTCGTTGGGATCATCGAGCAGCGCCAGCAGCCGACCATTGGTCACGGTCTCGCCGAAGACCGAGGCGGTCTCGGCCAACGTGAGCGGTGTCGACTGGTGGAAGACGCCTTGCTCCCGCGCGAGATACGCATGCAGTCCGTGACCGAGCTCGTGCGCCAACGTCAACACGTCGCGGGTACGGCTCGTCCAGTTGAGCAACAGATACGGGTGGTGCGACGGCACGGTGTACGCGCAGAACGCGCCGGGCCGCTTGCCCTGTCGCATCGGCGCGTCGATCCACGATTCGTCGTAGAAGCGCTTGACGATGTCGGCCAGCTCGGTCGAGAACGACGCATAAGAATCGAGCACGATCGACGTTGCTTCGTGCCATCCGATCTGCGCGTCGGTCTGGGCGATAGATGCCATGCGGTCGTAGTCGGCGAGCGTCGGCAGGCCGAGGATCTTGGCCTTGAGGCGATACCACCGCTGCGGGATGTCATAACGACGCTCGACCGCGGAGACCAATGCCTGCACCGAGTCGTCGCTGGCCTCGTTGGCCAGGTTCCGCGACGAGAGCCACGTCGGATACTTCCGCATTCGGTCGTCGATCGCCTTGTCGTTGAGCAACGTGTTGAAGATGAACGCGCGGGTGCGCAGGCCCGGCGCCAACCCCGCGGTGACCGACGCGGCCGCTGCTTGCCGTACGGCACGATCGGGATGTTGCAGGCGCGTCAGGCCTTCTTCGAGTGACGCAGTGCGCGTCGAGCCGTCGGGGTCGGTGAGCTCGAGGCTGATCGTCGAGGTCTGTTCTTCGAACAGGCGGCTCCACGCACTCGAACCGGTCACCGACTTTTCGGTGAGGATGCGCTCTTCGGGCTCGGTGAGGAGATGGTCGCGCCAACGGCGGATGGACCGCAGGTGATGGCGGGCGAACGTCAGCCGTTCGTCGGCGAGGACCGCGTCGACGTGGTCTTGCGACGCGGCTGCCCACTCGAGCTCGAAGAAGATGAGCTTGGTCGCGATGGCGGTCGATCGTTCTTCGACGCGTTGCATGGTCGACGCGATTTCGTGGTCGAGCACGTTGACGCTGAAGCGCAATCCGGCATAGGAACCGGCGCGGCCGATGAGCTCGTGCAGGCTCGCCATGTCGCGCATGAACGACTCGAGACCGGCCGCGTCGAGGGTCGCGATCTGGCCGCGGCGCTCCGCGAGGCGATCCGCGATGACGTCGGCTTGGTCGATCAACGTGTCGACGCTGGGCTGATCACCGAGCAGGGGTTCGAGGTTCCACGAGACACCCGCGGCAGTGAGGTCGTCGCTGTTCGTTTCGGCAACTGATGACATGATGGACAGGTTATAGAGGCGACGAGGGGGAACCGATGGGTCGTTTGGACGGCAAGGTAGCGATCGTCACGGGCATGGCTCGGGGGACCGGCGAAGAGATCGTGCGGGTGTTCGCGCGGGAGGGCGCACGTGTGCTCGGTCTCGACATGATCGACGAACGGGCGCAGGCGGTCATCGATGATCTTGCGGCGGGCGATGGCGCGGCGTACCGGCATTGTGACGTGACGTCAGAAGCCGATTGGGCGGGCGCAGTCGACGAAGTACGGGCGCGGTGGGGGCGCCTCGACGTGCTTGTCAACAACGCGGCGATCCTGCATCTGCAATCACTGGCGACGACACCGGTAGACGTGTTCGAACGGGTGCTCAAAGTCAACTGCGTAGGGCCGTTCCTGAGCGTCCAGGCGTGTGCACCGCTGATGGTCGAATCGGGGGGCGGCTCGATCGTGAACATCGGTTCGACCGATTCGATCAGCGGCGTGCCGACGACCGGCGCGTACACCGCTTCGAAGTTCGCGCTGCGGGGGCTGACGAAGGTCGTAGCCCTCGAATACGGCAAGGACAACATCCGCTGCAACATCGTGTGTCCGGGTGCCGGCAACCCCGAGATGGTCACCGAGTTCTTCTCGAACCACGGGGCGGCCGTGATGAGTGAGGTCGTCAGCGGTCGGCAACGCTCGGTGCAGCCGAGTCCGTTGGGCCGGGCGGGGCGGCCAGTCGATGTCGCACCCGCCGCGCTGTACTTCGCGTCGGACGAATCGAGCTACTGCACCGGCACCGAACTCGTCATCGACGGCGGTCTGCACGCCGGCATGTACGTCGACGTGCCCGGCATGTTTTCGACCCGCGCTTGACTTGATGGGCGCTCAGAGCGACGTACGGCCGGCAGTGACGGCACCGTCGATGTAGATCACCTGTCCACTGACATAACGAGCATCGGGTGAACACAGGAAGCCGATGACGTCGGCGATCTCGGTGGGGTCGCCGAGGCGCTGCATGGGAATGTTCTTGGCGCGCTCTTTGGCGCGATCGCCTTGATAGCTGGCGGCGGTGCCATCGCTCACGATGAGGCCGGGGCCGACGGCGTTGGCGCGGATGTTGTGTTGACCCAATTCGATGGCCAAGGTCTTGGTAAGCGACTCGACCGCGCTCTTCGTCGCAGGGTAGATGCCGAGGCCCGGCGATTGCGTCCACGCCGCACCCGACGAAAGGCTGACGATCGACCCGCCGCCGCGTTCGATCATCTTCGGCGCGAACGCCTGCGTGCACCACACGATGCCGAGGACGTTGACCGCCAGCACCGACTGTGCGTCGTCCTCGGTCATGTCGAGCAGGCTGTGAAAACGCCAGATGCCGGCGTTGTTGATCAGGATGTCGCAGCCGTCAACGGTCGCGGCCATTGCGTGCACCGCACTGCGATCGGTGACGTCGCACTCTCGCGACTCACCGCCGACCTCAGCCGCGGTCTTCGCCGCGTTCTCACCATTGCGATCGACCGCAACGACGTGATGGCCGTCGCGGGCGAGTCGTTGCGCCGTTGCCTTGCCGATGCCTTGCCCCGCGCCAGTGACTACTGCAACGCCCATGTCGATGACCCCTCTCGTCGCCGCGATCCTGCCTTCTTGTGCGGCTCCGCCGCAACGGATCGGCGGCTTCGCCGCGGATCTAGTCGGTTCTCGCAGCACAACTTGCGAATACGCCCTGGTCAGTTTGCGCATAGTGCTGCGAGAACGAGAGGCACCCCGGGTCTGACCCGCCCTATTGCCGATCGTACAGACGTTCGATACGGTGGCGGAATGGGCTGGGGCAATCCACCGATCTCGTGGCGAGAGATCGAACGTACTCTCAGCGATCGGCCGCGGCCCAAGCACTCGTCGCCCGAGCACCCCGGCGATGGGGGCGACAGCCCGGCGTGGTCGCGCAAACGGGCCGCCTATGAGGCACCGCCTCCGCTCTCGCCGCGCCGGGCCGCGGCGCCGACCGTGCCCTATGCCGAGCTGCACTGCCATTCCAACTTCAGCTTCCTCGACGGGGCGTCGCATGCCGAAGAGTTGGTCGAAGAAGCGGTGCGTTTGGGCCTCGAGGCGCTGGCCCTCACCGACCACAACGGCTTCTACGGCGTGGTGCGCTTCGCGGAGGCGGCCCGGGTGCACGGCCTGCCCACGGTGTTCGGGGCCGAGCTCACCTTGGGGCTCACGGGCAAGCACCTCCCCGGCCAACCCGACCCTCCCGGCGAGCATCTGATCGTTCTGGCGCGCAATCCCACGGGCTACGCGCGACTCGGTTGTGCGATCAGCCGCGCGCAGATGGCCGGAGAAAAGGGGGCACCGCGCATCGCGTTACCCGAGCTGACCGACATCGGCGCGGGTGGTGACGCATGGGTGGTGCTCACTTCGTGTCGCAAAGGCACGGTGCCCGCGGCCCTCGAGCGCGACGGTCCCCGCGCCGCGCGACGGGCGCTCGACGATCTCATCGCCCGCTTCGGTCGCAGCAATGTCGTGGTCGAGCTGTGGGATCACGGGCATCCGCTCGACTCGGCCCGCAACGACGCGCTCGCCGAGGTCGCGATCCATGCCGGTGTCGAGGTCATCGCCACCAACAACGTGCACTACCACCGTCCGTCGCGGCGCAAGTTGGCCACTGCGATGGCGGCCGTGCGTGCCCGCCGTTCGCTCGACGAGATCGACGGATGGTTGCCTGCCGCGAGCACCGCGCATCTGCGTTCGGGGGCAGAGCAGGCTGCCCGGTTCGCCCGCTACCCGGGTGTGGTCGAGCGCGCCGCGGAGCTCGGTCAGGTCTGCGCGTTCGACCTCGCGTTGGTGGCGCCCAAGCTGCCACCGTTCCCGTGCCCGCCCGGTCACAACGAGATGTCGTGGCTGCGCGAAGTCACCGAGCAAGGTGCGCAGCGGCGCTACGGCCCTCGCGATGGCGAGCGGGTGCCCGGCGCGTACCGCCAGATCGATCACGAGCTCGCGCTCATCGAGCAGCTCGGTTTTCCCGGCTACTTCTTGGTCGTGTGGGACATCGTCGAGTTCTGCCGGCGCCGCAACATCCTTTGTCAGGGCCGGGGCTCAGCTGCGAATTCGGCGGTGTGTTACGCGCTCGGCATCACCAATGCCGACGCGGTCGATCTGGGCTTGCTGTTCGAACGTTTCATGTCGCCCGAGCGCGACGGCCCACCCGATATCGACATCGACATCGAGAGCGATCGTCGGGAAGAGGCCATCCAATACGTCTACGACAAGCACGGTCGCGATCATGCGGCACAGGTCGCCAACGTCATCACCTATCGCGCCCGCTCGTCGGTGCGCGACATGGCCAAGGCATTGGGCTACGCCACGGGGCAGCAAGACGCGTTCTCCAAGTCGATCGATCGGTGGGCCGGCCTCGGCGACAAGGGTGGTGAGGCCGCCGGCACCGGGGGAGCGGGGTTCGACGACCGTCAGGGCAGCGACACCGTGCCGGCCTCGGTGGTCGAATTGGCGCTCGAGATCGAGCATTTTCCCCGCCATCTCGGCATCCATTCGGGCGGCATGGTCATCTGTGACCGGCCGGTGATCGAGGTCTGCCCCGTCGAGTGGGGCCGCATGGAAGATCGCAGTGTGTTGCAGTGGGACAAGGACGATTGCGCCGCGGTCGGTCTCGTCAAGTTCGATCTGCTGGGCCTCGGCATGCTCTCGGCGTTGCACTACGCGATGGATTTCATCGGCGATCATCACGGCGTCGACGTCGACCTCGCGACCATCCCGCAAGAAGACGTCATCTACGACATGTTGTGCGCGGCCGATTCGATCGGGGTGTTCCAAGTCGAATCGCGGGCCCAGATGGCCACGCTGCCTCGGTTGCGTCCCCGCACGTTCTATGACCTCGTCGTCGAGGTGGCGTTGATTCGGCCCGGGCCCATCCAAGGCGGGTCCGTGCATCCGTACATCCGCCGCCGCAATGGCAAAGAGCCCGTGACCTATCTGCATCCGCTGCTCGAAAACTCGCTCGCCAAGACGCTGGGCATCCCGTTGTTCCAAGAGCAACTCATGCAGATGGCCATCGACGTTGCCGGCTTCACCGCGTCCGAGGCCGATCAACTGCGCCAGGCAATGGGGTCCAAGCGCAGCCGCGAGCGCATGGAGCGATTGCAACAACGCTTCGCCGTCGGTGCGCTCGAGCGCGGTGTCCCTCCCGACATCATCGAGCAGATCTGGGACAAGCTGGCCGCGTTCGCCAACTACGGCTTTCCCGAGAGTCACTCGGTGTCGTTCGCGTATCTCGTCTACGCGAGTTCGTGGATCAAGTACCACTATCCCGGCGCGTTCTGTGCCGCGTTGCTCAACGCGCAACCGATGGGGTTCTACTCGCCGCATTCGCTGGTGCAAGACGCCCGCCGTCACGGCGTCGAGGTGCGCACGCCGTGCGTCAACGAATCGGCGGCAAAGGCCATACTCCAACCGTGCGCGTCGTCGCACAAAGGTGCGGCAGTGCGCCTCGGTATCGAATACATCCGCAGCGTCGGTGCCGATCTCGCCGAACGGATCGCGGCCGGTCGCCCCTATGCCTCGATGGAAGATTTCGCTCGGCGCACGGGCGTGTCGTTGCCGGTCCTCGAATCGTTCGCCACCGCGGGCGCTTTCGATTGCTTCAACGAAGCGGTCCCCGCGGGTGCCCGTCGCCGTCATGCGATCTGGTCGGCCGGTGCCGTCGCGCAATCGAAGCCCGATCGCCTCGAAGGCATCGTCACCGGCAGCGAGTCGCCCACCTTGCCCGACATGTCGACGCGCGAACTGGCCTTGGCCGACCTGTGGGCGTCCCAGGTGTCCCCCGATGGCCATCCCACCCGCTTCGTGCGCGACCAACTCGACGAGATGGGGGTGGTGGCGGCCGGCGGCCTGCGTACCTTGCACGACAAGGACAAGGTGCTCGTCGCGGGGGTGGTCACGCACCGGCAACGACCGGCGACCGCGGGCGGCACGACGTTCTTGAATCTCGAAGACGAGACCGGTCTCATCAACGTGGTGGTCTCGCGGGGGTGCTGGTTGCGCCACCGCGAGGTCGCTCGCGGCGCGATCGCGTTGCTCATCCGTGGTCAGGTGCAAGCCAGCGAGGGGGTGGTCAATATCGTGGCCGAGCGCATCCATGCGCTCGATCTCGCGGTGCCCATGCGCAGCCGAGATTTCCGATGATCCGCATTTCCCGTGCTATACCCCCGCCATGCGATTCACGGGCAGGACCGCGGTGGTGACCGGCGCCGGCAACGGCATCGGGCGCGAGTATGCGGTCGGTTTCGCCAGTGAAGGTGCGGACGTGTTGGTGCTCGACATCGACGCAGTGGGCGTCGACGAGACCGTTGCCCGCATCGAGAGCGGTGGTGGGCGCGCGCTCGGGCTCAGTGCCGATATCACCGACGACGATGCCGTCAAGAGCGCGATCGAGACCGCGGTCGACGAGTTCGGCGGCATCGACGTGTTGGTCAACAACGCCGGGCTGCACCTGGGGCGCTACAACGAAACATCGACGTTGCCGCTATCGGAGTGGCGCCGCATTCTCGACGTCAACGTCATCGGCGCGCTGATCTGCGCCACCGCCTGCCGCCCCTATCTCGCAGCAGGCGGCCGCGGCGTCATCTTGAATCAGTCGTCGATGGCCGCGTATCTGCCCGCCGGCGGTGCCTACGGCGTCTCCAAGCTGGCGCTCAACGGGCTGACCATCTCGCTGGCGGCCGAGTTCGCCCCCGACGTGCGGGTGGTGGGCATCGCCCCTGGCATGATCGGCTCGCCCGCGCTTCTGCAACACCTCGCGCCCGAGCACAAAGAGCTCGTCACGGGCGGGCAACTCGTCAAGCGATTCGGTGAGATGGCCGACCTCGTCGGCATGGCCTTGTTCTTGTGCTCGGACGAAGCGTCGTTCATCACCGGTCAGACATACCTCGTCGACGGCGGCTTCCTGCCGCGCCCCTGACCGATGATCGTCGCCGAAGTCCTGTGCGTCGTATTCGGCGCAGTGATCGTGTTCCTCGTGCTGTCCGCCGCGGTGCGCACGGTCGTCGTCCCCCGCGCCGAGCAGGTGTTCCTCAACCGGGTTGTCTTCCGGATGACGCGCGTCTGCTTCGAGATGTTCGCCAAGGAGAGTCGTCCCTACAAAGATCGCGACCGCGTGATGGCGCGTTACGCACCCACGTCGCTGATGTTGTTGCCCCTCGTCTGGATGGCCGGGGTCATCGGCGGGTTCAGCGCGATCTTCTGGGGGCTGCACGCGCGGCCCTATGAACATGCCTTGATCCTCGCCGGGTCATCGGCGACAACGCTCGGGTTCGAACGATCCGAGGGCCTCACGGTGCATCTGCTCGTCGTCGCCGAGGCGATGATCGGGTTGTTGCTCGTGGCCTTGCTGATCTCGTTCCTCCCGACGATGTACGGCCACTTCTCCAAGCGCGAAGTATTGGTGACCCAGATCCACAATTGGTCGGTTGACGGTGGCGAAGCATCAGCGGCCACCATGTTGATCCGCGCGCATCAGATCAACGGGTTCGACCGGCTGCACGACACGTGGGTCAAATGGGAGACGTGGTTCGTCGAGCTCGAAGAGACGCACACGTCGTTCCCGGCGCTCGCGTTCTTTCGATCACCGACACCTGATCGTTCCTGGGTCACGATGTCGGGGGTCGTGCTCGACGGCGCGGCGCTGTTCACATCGTGCGTCAACACGACGCGTGACCCGCAGGCGGCCATCACGATTCGTGCGGGGTATCTGGCGTTGCGCCATATCGCGGAGTACTTCACGATCCCGCACGACCCGTCACCGACGCCGGGCGACCCGATCTCGGTCACCAAGGCCGAATTCATGGCCGTGTACGAACAGTTGGCGGCGGGCGGCGTGCCGGTGCGCCCTGATCGAGAACGGGCGTGGATCGACTTCTCGGGCTGGCGGGTCAACTACGACCAGACCCTGACGCAGCTGGCGTCGCTCACGACCGCTCCCTTGCAACCGTGGGTGTCCGACCGGTCGGCAACGTTTCGTCGCGCGCCGGTGGTACGACGCAACATCAACAAGTGATCGACAAGTAGGCAGATCAATGAAGACGCGTATCACCGAGATGCTCAACATCGAGATACCGATCGTGCAGGCGCCGATGGGCTACATCGCTCGGGCGCAGCTGGCCTCCGCGGTGTCCAACGCCGGAGGGCTCGGCATCATCGAGACGGGGTCGGGGAAGCTCGACGAGATCAAGCTCGAGTTCGAAAAGATGCGAGATCTCACCGACAAACCATGGGGCGTCAACGTCCCGCAACTCTTCGTGCGCGACCCGGCGGTGGTCGACTTCATCGTCGACAACGGCGTGACGTTCGTGACGACGAGTGCGGGCGACCCGGCCAAGATGGTGCCGTTGTTCAAGCAGGCCGGCGTCACGGTGTTCCATGTCGTACCGACGTTGCGCGGCGCGATGAAGGCGCTCGAGGCCGGCGTCGACGGCCTGGTCGTCGAAGGCATCGAGGGCGGCGGTTTCAAGAATCCCGACGGCGCGTCGACGATGGTCCTGGTGCCGCTGATCGCAGCCAAGGTCGGCGTGCCGATCATCGCGGCCGGCGGCATCTGCGACGGGGTGTCGATGGCCGCCGCGTTCGCGCTCGGCGCCGACGCGGTGCAGATGGGCACGCGGATGGTGTCGAGCGCCGAGTCACCGATTCACGACAATTGGAAGCAGCTTGTCGTCGATTCGTCCGAGACCGACACCGTGGTGGTCAACCGCTATGCCAAGCCGTCGATGCGGGTGCTGCGCACGAGCCGTTCGGTTGCCGCCGAACGAGACCCCGAAGCAGCGAAGATGGTTCCCGACTCGATCTTCAAGCTCTACTTCGGTGGCGACATGGACGCGTTCTTCGCGTTCGGTGGTCAGGTCGCGGGCCGCATCGATCGCGTCGAGCCGGTTCGCGACATCCTGGCCAACGCGTGGGCCGAATGCCAGCAGCGTATGCGCGAACTCGGCCGTTGGGCCGAGTAGGCGTCGGCGGATACTTGCCGCTCGCTACTGAGGGTTGAACGCGACGACGGGTACTTCGCGCACGATGGGCTCGACCTCGAAATACTGCTCGCGCGTGAAGTGGAAGCTCCGCGCGATCACGAGCGACGGGAACGAGTCGACGCGCCGGTTGTAGTCCCGCACGTTGCCGTTGTAAAAGCGCCGCGCTGCTTGGATGCGATTTTCGGTCGTGACGAGCTCTTCTTGGAGCTGCAAGAAGTGATAGCTGGCCCGCAGCTGCGGATAGGCCTCGCTGACGGCGAGCAACTGGCGCATGCCGTCGACCAAGTTGTTCTCGGCCGGCGACTGTGCGGCAGCGGACCCTCGTACGGACATTGCTTGCGCGCGGGCTGCGGTGACGGTCTCGAAGGTGCGCTCCTCGTGCGTCGCGTAGCCCTTGACCGTTTCGACGAGATTGGGGATGAGGTCGTGGCGGCGTTGTAGCTCCGAGTCGACGTTGGACCACGAATTGTCGATCAATTGCCGCTGCGTGACGAAGGGGTTGTACGACAACAGCACCACGACGGACGACACGACCACCAACGCGAGGGCGATGTAGATGACGGTCACGACGTGACTTTGGGTGCGAAGGGAACGACGAACTCGGATTTACCCACGTTTTGTTTATCGAGCCGAACGACGATTTCTAAAGGGGACTCCGTGGAGTCCTCGAGGGCCTTGGTGACCGCATAGAGCCGGAACCGCACCTTGACCTGTTCGCCCCGCCCGATGGTCGGACCGCTCCACGCGATGTACACATCGCCGTCGGGGTTCTGGCCTTCGACGATCCCCTCGCTGTTCGGGTCGATGTTGGGGACGAGCCACAGCACCGATCGGTCTTCGGTGCCGAAGTCGGCGCGCGGGATATCCGCGACCAGCACCAGAAATTTGGCCTTGTCGGGCACGCGGCCCCAACTGACCGGTGGCGCGAGGCCGCCGAACGCGGCGCCGTGGCTCTCGGCGAGCTCGCCGGTGGCCGTGGCGTCGGTCAGTGTGAAGTCCATCGTGCCCGCAGATATGACGGCCGAAGGCGGGCGAGTGGGGCCGGGGGTTTTGAGTTCGCGACCCGATGTAGAGCAGGCGGTGAGCATCACCACGAAGACCAGGCAAGGCGCGAGAAAGGCCAGATGGCCCAGCAGGAAGTGGCGACGCACGGGCATCAGGGTAATGGTCCGATTTGAGGGATCGACGCGATACCGTGGCCCGCGATGACTGCACCGCTGCGCCTTCTCACCGTCCACGCGCATCCTGACGACGAGGCATCCAAGGGTTCGTCGACGGTCGCCCGTTACCGCGATGAGGGTGTCGAGTCCACGCTCGTGTGTTGCACCGGTGGCGAAGAAGGCGACATCTTGAACAAGGCGCTCGACTCGCCGGAGATTCGCGAAAACCTGCCGGCGATTCGTCGTCGTGAATTGCAGGTTGCGGCTGAGATCATCGGCTACGAGCACGTGCACATGCTCGGCTATCGCGATTCGGGCATGAAGGACACGCCGTCCAACGACAACCCCGACAGCTTTCATCAGGCCCCACTCGATGAGGCCGTCGGCCGCCTCGTCGCCATCATCCGTCACCGTCGACCGCACGTGATCATCACCTATGCCGACGACCAGCAGGGCTATCAACACCCCGACCATGTGCGGGTCAACGATGTCACCGTGCCTGCCTTCGATGCCGCGGGTGACCCCGACGCATTTCCCGGTCTCGGCGAGCCGTGGCAACCGCTCAAGATGTATTACACGACCTGGTCGATGGCTCGTATCAAGGCGATGCACGAGAAGTTCCTCGAATTGGGGCTCGAGTCTCCTTACGGCGAGGGCTGGTTCACCCGCCCCTCGACCGACGACAAGGTGACCACCCGTATCGAGGTCGGCGACTACTACCAGGTGCGCGTCGATGCGCTGCTCGCGCACGGCACGCAGGTAGATCCCAATGAGCGCTTCTGGTTCGGTCTGCCGGTCGACGTTGCCCGCACCGTGCACCCCTGGGACGACTACATGCTCGCCCGCTCGCTCGTGACCACCGAGATCCCCGAGGACGATCTGTTCGCCGGTGTGCGCGAGTTCGTTGGCTCGTCGCGTTGATCGTCCGCTAGACAAGCGGCATGGCCGCCTTTCTCACCGACGAATGGTTCGCTCTGCTGACCGAAGCCGCTGCGTCGTGGCCGCCGCGTCCTGGCGTGGGCGCAACGCTGCAATGCCAGGTCGCCTCGGCACCCTCGGGCAAGTTGCAGTTCGTGCTGCGCTTCGTCGACGGCCGGCTGACCGAAATGTCGATGGGCAAGCGCGACCCGGTCGATTGCACGCTGCAACTCTCGTACGCGCAGGCCATTGCGTTGGCGCGCGGCGAAGTCGACCGCGAGGTTGCGTATATGCGGGGCGATCTCAAGCTCGACGGTGATTACGCGGCGTACCTCTTGCGATTGCAGCCGCTCTTCGAGAGCGTCGAGTTCGCCGCGACCTGTCAGTCGTTGCGCGAACGCACCCAGTTCTGATCTTGCCGCTGCGAATCGCGTAGCAGCTGAAAGTCGATGAGCTTGACCGATGCCCGCTCGAACGCGGCGCGCAAGCTGCTGTCACGCGTGACGAACTCGAGCTGCTCGACGCGTGCCGACCAGTGTGGATCGATCGCTCGCAGTTCGGGAGTATCGGCCGCCGGCTCGACCACGATCTCGGTGACCCCCGGCTCGAGGGTCTCGATGGCGCGCTCGATCGCTCGCTTGCCCCCATTGCGCAGGGCTCGCTGCCGATCAGGGAACAACACGCCCTCGTCGGCCGCGAGTTGGCGCAACGGGAAGCCCACATGGCGTTCGGCGTCGCTATTGGGCAGGCGCAGCGGCAACTGGAACTCGACCGCGAGGTCGAGATAGATGTCGAAGAACTCGGGCCGCAGTTCGAGCGCCCCGAGGTGGCTGGTGAGATGGGTGACGTCGAATCCCCACAGCACCGCCCGCTCGAGCTGCGATCGTGTTTCGCGCCGGACCTCGTCGAGATCGGCGTGATCCCAGAGGTCATCGAGGGTGCGAGGGAAGCCGCCATCGCCGTCCCACAGGGACGGGGCGTGGGTGATGGGGCCCCAGCGGTACTCGTCGAGCTCGGAGTTGAGGGTCAGGTGCACCCCGACGGACTCGCCGCGATAGGCCGCCGCGGCATGGCGCGCCCACGGGCACGGGACCATGAGCGACGAACTGGTGACCATGCCCATACGCATCGACTCGTAGACGCCGATGTTGGCGGCGTGACACGAGCCGAGCAGGTCGCCCGACAGGATCACCACTCGATCGGAAGCGCGAAAGCCGAGACGCTCTGACAACGCGGTCACGGGCGCCACGGTAGTGGACGACTCGGCCGATGCCCATCGCCCGGCCGTTTATCGTGCGGCGCGCGTCGTGGTCGTGGCATCGGCGGGGCTGCCGAACGAGGGGCAGGCCCCCCACAGACCCCGCTTGTCGTGTTGGGCCTGCACGCGCAGGATCTCGAAGTCGCGGGCGCGCATGGTGTTGGGCGCGATCGAAAGGGTCGTGGCGTAGCCGCCCTCGATCAGCGCGGCGTTGACGAACAGTCCATCGTCGACCCGATAGAGGTAGGCCAACAACCGCCCATAACGGTCGCGGGCCTCGACATCGCGCTCGAGGCGCACGGTGCTGCCGCGGGGCAACAGCGCTGCGAGGTAGCTCGACGCTTCGTGGCCAAAGCACTGCACCGGCCGATTTTCGTCGACGGTTTCGGGCGTGTCGATGCCGAGCAGACGGACACGGACGTCGGAACCACCGAGATCGACGAGGAGCGTGTCACCGTCGACGACCCGGACCACGACCGCGGTGTCCGCGGGTCGAGAGCTGGCCGCACCGCGGTGCAGGCACGCGGTGAGTGCGAGGACGGCGCCGGCGACGAACAACAGACGAACAGCGCGGCGGCACAGCAAGGGTTGGCTCCGAATGCGGACCGGACGATGAGGAGGGGGAGAGAGCGACCGCGGGGGTGGCCCGCGGGAGGGTAGTCGCGAACGACGACGGTCACGCGGCGTCGGCGGTGGGAAGGGCGTCGAGTTCGCGGGCCCGCGCGGCCGACAGCGCGGCACGGGCGGCGGCCAGGCCTCGACGACCGACCTCACGGGTGCGTTCGTCGAGCTGCCAACCTGCGGGGAACTCGATGAGGGTCAACTGATTGCTCATGGAGATGAGTATGACGAGGGGGTGTGACAACGAAGGAAGTCCCGCTGTACGGTCAGCGCCGAACCAACCTCCCCGCACCAGATGCCCGCAGCAGAAGAGAGCCCACGTGCAGCGCTACGGAATGACCGTTCCATTCGCGGGACCCCTCCACGAGCAACGGTCCCGCTTCGAGGAACTGGCAGCGCTCGGCTACACCGACCTGTGGTCGGCCGAGACCAACACCACCGACGCGTTCACGCCGCTCGCATTGGCCTCCGTGTGGACGCCATCGCTGCGCCTCGGCACGGCGATCCTGCCCGTCTATACGCGCGGCCCGGGGCTGCTGGCACAATCGATCGCGACACTCGCGGCGGCGGCGCCCGGCCGCTTCGTCGCGGGCATCGGCGCGTCGTCGAACGTCATCGTCGAATCATGGAACGGGGTGCCGTTCACCCAGCCCTACAAGCGTGTCCGCGACACGTTGCACTTCTTACGGGCCGCGCTCGCGGGCGAAAAGGTCAGCAACGACTACGACACGTTCTCCGTCAAAGGTTTTCGTCTCGGCCTCGTGCCCGAGCAGCCGGTGCCGATCCTCGTCGCCGCGTTGCGTGAAGGCATGTTGCGCCTCGCCGGGCGCCATGCCGACGGCGCCATCGTCAACTGGCTGTCGGCCGGCGACGCAGCAACGGTTTCGGCCATCGTCAATGCGCAAGGCCCGAACAAAGAAGTTGTCGCGCGCATCTTCGTATGCCCCAACCCGGACCGCGAGCAAGTACTGCCGGCCGCCAAGTTCGCGATGGCGGCATACCTCAACGTGCCGGTCTACCGGGCCTTCCACGAATGGCTCGGGCGCGGCGACATGTTGGCCGAGCACTGGGCACAGTGGGAGGCCGGCGACCGCAAGGGGGCGCTCGAAAAGATCCCCGATTCGCTCGTCGATGATCTCATTCCCAACGGCGACGCCGATCAGTGCCGCGCGCAAATCCAGCGCTACATCGATGCCGGCATCACCACGCCGGCGTTGATGGTGATGGGCCTCGGTGGCATCGACACTCGCGAGGCGATCCGCGCCCTGGCACCCAACAAGTCGAGCTGATCAGCCGCCGGCCAGGCGCCGTACTTCGCGGAAGTGCTCGGCCAGTGAATCGACCGTGGCGTGCGCATTGAGTCCACTCGGATTCGGCATCACGTAGACGATGGACGATCCGATCGGCTGTTGACGACCCGCGACGGCGCGACGGTCGGCCGCCACGCGCCAGCCGCCCAATCCGACAAAACAAACGACCGCGGGTTGCAGCCAAGTGACCAGCGCCGTGACCCGCCGGTGACCCTGGCGAAATTCGTCGTCGTCGAGCTCGTCGGCCCGGGCGGTCGCGCGCTTCACCAAGTCGGTCATGCCGATGTGTTGTTCGACGAGCATTCGCCGGGGCTCGCGTGCGTGCTCGACCATCCCGGCCGCCAACATCGCGGGCCAGAAACGATTGCCCGGCCGCGCAAACCCGACACCGACATCAGCGGAGTAAGGGGATGGATTGAGACCGACGAGCAGGACACGCATCGACGCCGCGATGTAGTCGGGGAGCGAGTGCTCGCGGCGGTACACCGAGCGCGTGCGTGTCGCGACGAAACCTCCGCCCCGGACCAGCGCGCCCCACGGCGGTGCCAGGGGATCATCGGGAATCGTCCGCTCGATGCGAACCGTCCGGCCCACTTCGAGGCTGCGATGCAGGTCGGCGAGGGCCAGCGGGACTTCGGCGGGGGACGCGTCGATCGTCACCCTCAACGGCGCCGGCATGATCGGCACTCTAATGACCCCTTCCGGACGGTTTCGGCCCGCTAGGGTACGAGGACCGGCTCCGAGGGTGCCCGGTCCGCCTTTCCGAATGATCCATCCGGCAGCTAGACAACCGGCCGGTTCTTCGGCATGGTGGTGCGAGCAACAGGTAGGTGAAGACGATGACGTCGACCCGAGAGACACAAGCGATCGCTGAAGCCCTTGCGCTCATCGACCGCGGACTCGGCGACATGCAGCGCCGCAGCCTCGTGTCGGGCGACGAGGTCGCCAATCTCCTCCTCGACGTACGGCTCCTGTTGATGCTCAGCGAAGAAGCCGAGCCGCAGCTCAACTAGTCGCCGATCCGTTGCGGCGGAGCCGCACTAGGTAGTGATGCGCCACGCCCGTTTGGCCAGAGCGCCGAGACCGACACCGATCACGATGCCGCCGACGACATCGGACGCATGGTGGATGCGCACGTGGATGCGGCTTGCCGCGACCACCGTGGCCAGCGCGTAGTACGCCGGTTTGGCCCGGCTGGCGTCGGAGAGCAGGGCGGCGGCTACGAATGCGGAGCTTGCGTGGCCACTCGGGAAGCTCGTCGTTTTCGGCGTCCGCAAATAGTGGGGTCGCTCGAACTGGGGCACGGGTCGGGTCCGGCGAAACAGTGATTTTACGCCCCCGTTGACGAGGACCGACTCGACCCCCAACGCGACGCTGGTGCGCAATGCTCGTTCGAACCCATCCGGGCGCGTGAGGCCCTGGGCCACCCCGAGGAGATGCCACAGGACGCTGAAATCGGCGAGCTCGGTGAGGCTGTACATGACTCGATCGACGATCGGCCGCCCTCGGAGCACATCGAAGAGCTCGTCGACTGCATCGTCGAATCGCTCGATCGGCGATCCTTGCACCCCGGAAGCGTAAGGGTTCGCGTCGGTCTCCGGCGCGCGTCTACGATCACGCATTCGCTAAACCTCGTCGAAGGGGGTCCCGCATCAGCGCCGACACACCCTCAACTGATTCCGAGGTCACCCGCGAGGCCATCTTGCGGGCCAACAGCGCGTTCTACGAGGCCTTCGAACGAGGCGACATCGATGCGATGGCCGCCGTGTGGCAGCTCTCGGACCAAGTGGCGTGTACGCACCCCGGTTGGACCACGCTGCACGGCTGGCCGCAGGTGGGCGCGTCGTGGCGCGCCATCTTCAACAACCCGCCGATGCAAGTGATCGTCACCAACCATCACGTCGTGATCGGCAGCGACATGGCGTTCGTGACGAACGACGAAAATCTCATCGACGCCCGCGGCGGGGGCACGGTGGCGGCCCTCAACGCATTCGTACTCGTCGGTGATCGTTGGCGCATGGTCGCGCACCACGCGTCGTCGGTGGCGCGAACCATCTAGCCGAGTTGGCGGAAGATCTTGCGCAGTTCGTCGCTGTTGTTGGTCGGTACCAGGTAGCCGGTCTCGTCGCGGATCTGGTCGAAGTGATCGCGCACGTCTTCGACCGTGAGGTCGGGGTTGACGTAGCCCTGCGTGAGCCCGACGAAGAAGCGGGCGATGACGCCGCCGCCTGCCGAGTAGACCTCACCGGTGACGGGACAGTCTTCGTGGCACAACCACGCGACGATCGGTGTTACGAGCTCTGGTTTGAGCTTGGGGCCGAGATCGCCCATCAACGCTTCGGTCATGCGCGTGTACGCCACCGGCGCGATGGCGTTGACCTTGATGTTGGCCTTGGCGCCTTCGATGGCCAGCACACGCGTCAATCCGACGAGGCCCATCTTGGCCGCGCCGTAGTTCGACTGGCCGAAGTTGCCGAGCAGACCCGAGTTGGACGACGTGTTGACAATGCGGCCGTAGCTCTGTTCGCGCATCTTGATCCACGCCGCCCGTGTCACATAGAAGGCGCCCTTGAGATGCACGTCGAGCACCGGCTCGAGCAGATCGGGCTCCATGTTGTGAAACGCCTTGTCGCGCAAGATGCCGGCGTTGTTGATGACGATGTCGACTCTGCCGAACGCGTCGATCGCGCTCTGCACGATGGCGGCGCCGCCGGCCGGTGTCGCAACCGAGTCGGTATTGGCGACCGCGTCGCCGCCGAGGGCCTTGATCTCGTCGACCACCAGCGCCGCCGGGCCGAGCGACGCACCGGTGCCGTCCATCGATCCACCGAGGTCGTTGACGACCACCCGGGCGCCCCGCCGCGCCAACTCGAGCGCGTGCGACCGCCCCAGGCCGCCGCCGGCACCCGTGATGATCGCGACCTTGCCGTCAAAGCCGATATCCGTCATGTTTTGTGCCCCTCGATCGCGCTGAAGTCGGCGGCAACGGTAGCGACTCGCCTATCCTGACGAGACGTTATGGCCAAGAAGCGCATCTACGAGCTCAAAACCAAGCAGAAGGTCTACGCCGCGCAGGCGCTGCCAGGGGTGCCGGAGGGTACGCAGGGGTTCGTGATCATGCCCGGCGGGCTCGCGTGGCATCGCTACCGCGTGCGTTTCGACAACGGCGTCGAGCTCGGTCTCATCGACCGTACGCAGCTGTCCCTCACGCCCCTGAGCTGACCCGCCGCGTCAGCGGTAGGCGCCGGCGGCGTCGAGCATGTGTCGGTGCCATCGACGCGGCGTGACCAGCAGCGCTCGCGGGTAGTCCTCGAACAGCCACCGGGCGAAGTTGCGCCGCGTCCAGCCGTTGAGGCCGGCGACGCGCACCGCGGCGTCGAGCGCACGAGGCCGCGCGAGCGCCGATTGCAGCACCACCGACATGCGGTGGTCCGCGAACAAGGCACGCTTGACCGACTGTTCGTATCGTGCGCGCACGCCGTCTGCCGTCGCCCCACTGATCACGGCGCGTGCCGCGAGTTCACCGGTGAGCAACGCCTGCGCGATGCCCTCACCGGTCATCACGTCGGTTGCCGCGGCCGCATCGCCGACGAACAGTGTGCGCGGTGCAGTCAGGGCGACCTTGTCGATCCGCGCGGGTATCGGCCACGCGCGGTGCGGTGACTCGGGCACGGCATGCTCGCCCAGTGCCGCGGCGATGTGCGGCGTCGCGAGCAACGCCGGCCACTGCGCTTTCATGGTGCTCGTCGGCGTGCCTGCGTTGCGCGTGATACCGAAGCCGACGTTGGCGCGGCCGTCGCCAAGAGGGAACGACCACACGTAGCCGGGTAGGACCGACGGCTCGAACCAGACGATCATCTTGTCGGATGCGCTACCGGTGACGTTGGTGAAGTACTGGCGAAACGCGTGCCACTCCCCGAGATAGTGGGGTAGCGCGACGTCGAGTGCTTTGCGGAGCGGCGACCACATGCCATCGGCTCCGATAACGAATCGGGCGCGGACAGGGTCGAGCCCGTCGGCAACGACTTCGACGTGACCGTCGCGCACGGTGATCGATTTGAACGCATGGCCGTCGTGAACCGTCGCGCCCACACCTCGCGCTCGTTTCACCAGCGCGTAGTCGAGGTCGATTCGGCGGGCGACGACGGCGAATTGACCTTGGTCGCGGGGCAGCGGGAACTCGACCTCATGCCCATTGGGACCGCGCACGATGATGTCGTCGACGCGGTGCCACGACGGCACGTCGAGTGGATCGAGGCCGAGCGCTTGGAGGTGGCGCAGCGCGCCTGCGGTCAGGCCGTCCCCACAGAACTTGTCGCGCGGAAACGTGGCCTTGTCGATGACCACGACCGACCGTCCTGCCTGCGCGAGCGTGATGGCGGCGGCACACCCGGCGGGCCCTGCTCCGACGACAACGACATCGACAGGGCTCAACGCTTGGTCCTCTTTGCGCGTGGCGCGGCCTTGCGTGATGCAGGTTTACGCGCGGGTTTGCGGCCGGCGTACACCACCGCTTCGAGACCTTGCTGGATGCAGTCGACGAAGAGGTCGATCTCGGTGATCGCGGCGCGGTCGAGGTTGAGGCCGATGTACGCGGTGTCGAGATAGCTGAGCAACGTGACGTTGACGGCGGCACCGCTGAGTGGCCCGATGGGGTACTGCGCGACGATCGTCGTGCCGGCGAAGTAGACCTCGATGTCGGCGCCGGGCACGTTGCTCACGTTGAAATCCTGCCCGCTCAATGCCGCAGTGAACAGGTTGGTCACGACAAAGCGGGGAAACCGGCTGACGATGCCGGCCAATGGCTCCATCAACGACAACATCGGTTCGGCCCGCTGCGTCCGGATGATGTCGCGCATGGTGCGCATGTGTTCGATCGGATCCTCGATGGCGATCGGCACTTCGAATCGCGCCGGGACGAACTCGTTGCCCGAACGATCGGCGCGCTCCGCGAAACGATTGTTGATCGCCATACCCATGCGCAGCCGATCGACGGGTGTCCCCATCGCGTTGTGGTAGCGGTTGAGGCCGTTGGCGACGGCGACGACGAGCGCATCGTTGAGCCTGGCGTGCGCGACGCGCGCCGCCGTCTTCAACGCCTTCACTTCGACGTCGAAGGTATGCAGGCTGCTCGACGTCGAACGGCCCACCATCAACGGCGACAGCGGTTTGATACCCGAACGCGCGGCACGTCCGACCGAAGTGGCCACGGCCGCCGCTCCCCGCGTCGTGGTCGACGGGTCTTCCCGGAGGCGTTCGACGACGCCGAAACCCTGTTGCACCAATGATCTCTGGCGCTGTGCTTCGTGGAGCACGGCGCTGCGGAAACGTTGCGTCTGGTTGAGCACGACGATGTCGGGCTCGGGCGGCATGTCGGCTTCGTGCGAAGGGTCGGGCTCGAGGTCGACGAGTTCGAGCAACAGCCGCACCGCGCCGATGCCGTCGGTGATCGTGTGATGCAGCTTCGTGATGAGCGCAGCCTGGCCATCGGCCATGTTCTCGATCACGACGAACTCCCACAGCGGCCGATCGCGGTCGAAGCTCTGCATGACCATCGGCTCAACGAATGCGATGACGTCATCGAAGGTGTTGTGCCCCCCGGCCGATGCGAAGCGCACGTGGTACGAGAGGTCGAAGTTCGGGTCGAATTCCCAACGGGGCGGCGCGATCGAATACGGGTTCCACACGACACGCTGGCGCAGCCGGGGAATGTTGCGAGTGGCGCGGTCGACGCAGTGCAGCACGCGAGCGCGATCGGGCGTGCGGTCGAGCACGGTGATCGCAGCGATGGTGCTGCGAAGAAGCGGGTTCTTCTCGATCACCCACATGATGCGATCGAAGTCGGACATTCGATCGTCGTAGCGCATGGCCGGCCAGGTTATGCCGGATAAACGAAGTCGATCGAGCCCACCGACCCTACTGCCGGGCCGCCGGAGGCGAGCCGTCTAGGGTCGTGGCGTGGCCTGGCACGAGAAGCTCACGGCAGCCGACATTTGGCGCAGTCGGGTTGCCAGTCTCGTTGCTGTCTTGATCGTGATCACTTGTGCAGTGGCCTACGGGGCGGTCCACGACGATCAGCGCCAACTCGTGTCAGGGATCATCATTCTGCCGACAGTCTTTGTGTCGCAGTCGGCTTTCAACTTCATATACGGTCGCAAGCCAACCGACAAACCTTCCAAGCTCACGAATGCCCAGCTCAACTTGGTGGCGTACGGCTCGTGCCTGTTGATCGGTCTCGCTGTTCGAACGCTGTTGTCGTAAGGCGCGGGTCGCTTGAAATGCATCAGAACAATCTGAGCTCGTCCGACTCGATGCCTCGCAGCTCGTTGTAGTCGACCTCGACGCACGCGATGTCACGAGTCGACGCCAGCACCTTGGCTTGAGGCTTGATCTCTTGTGCGACGAACACGCCCCGCACCGGACGCAGCAGGGGATCGCGGTTGAGATAGTCGAGGTAGCGAGTGAGCTGCTCGACGCCGTCGATCTCGCCGCGCCGTTTGATCTCGATCGCCACTGTGCGGCCGTCGACATCGCGGCACAACAGGTCGACCGGGCCGATGTCGGTCGGGTACTCGCGCCGCACGAGTCGTAGGCCCTCGGCGATGACGGAGGGGTTGGCCGCGAGTAGCACTTGCAAGTGCGCTTCGACCCCGTCCTTTTGCAAGCCCGGGTCGGTGCCGAGGTCGTGACTGAAATCGGAAAGCACTTCATGGATGGTGATGGTGATGGTGTCTTTACCGTTGCTGACGACCCACACGTTGTCGTCGTTGATCACCAACTGATTGGGAGCGTTCATCCAATTCAGCGGCTTATAGGCACCGCCGTCCGCATGGATGGCGACGCAACCGTCGGCCTTGACCATGATGAGGCGCACTGCTTCGGGCAGGTGTGCGTCGAGCCGGCCGGTGTAGTCGACGGCGCAGCGAGCGATGACGAGGCGCATCGGGCGAATCTACCGGCGCCGTCGGCGACGATGCTTTTCCATTCGCTCGCGAATGATCGCGCGGCGCTCGGTGAGCTCACGATAGGTGAGGCTCTCGACGGTCGGGTCGACACCGAAGCTGCCCTTCACGCCGTCCATGTCGAGCTGCCAGCTCAGCGGATCGATGCCGACCTCGGCCGCGAGACGCATCCCGTGGGTCTGCGCGAAGTAGAGCGCGATGTTCTGCACTTCGGCCAACAGATCGAGGTCGGGCGCCAGCGCCGCGATCGCGCCGTCGAGAAACACCATGTTCTTGACGAAGAGCAGCAGCTCCTTCGGGATCTTGGCGCCGTAGCTCACCAACGCTTTGGTGACGCGCTGCAACTCGGCGATGAGTTGGTCGCTGGTGAGCTGCGTCGGGTCGAGCGGCGGCTGGTCGAGCCCGAGGTCGACCATCACCGCATCGAGATCGACATCGCGGGGCAACGCACCGAGGTCGCGCAGCGCGGCAAGCTGCCCCTTGGCGTCGTTCATGGTGCCGCTGATGAGTAACCGCACGAAGGCGAGCCGTCGCGGCGTGGAGAGCCGCCCAGTGATGCCGAAGTCGAGCAGCGCGGTGCGGCCGTCGGGCATCACGAAGAGATTGCCGCCGTGCAGGTCGCCGTGGAAGATGCCGTGCAGCAGCGCGCCCTCCATGAACCCGATCATCCCGGTGCGAATGATCTCGTGCGTGTCGACGCCGGCGTTCTTGATGCTCTCGACGTCGTCGAAGGCGAAGCCGGACAGACGCTCCATCACGAGCACGCGACGCGTCACCAATGTCGGGTGCGGACGCGGGATCACATAACCGCGTTGTTCCAACTCGACGAGCGTCTGCGCGACATCGAGCATGTTCTCGGCTTCGAGGCGGAAGTCGAGTTCTTCGGAGATGGTCTCGGCGAACACTTCGACCAACGCCGGTGGGTTGGCGAGTGCGGCCACTTCGATGCGGCCCACGAGGAACGGCGCGAGCCACGCCAGCACGCCGAGATCGCGGCGCACGAGGTCGGCCACTTGCGGCCGCTGCACCTTGACGACGACCTCGACCGGCTCGGTCGGCACCGATCCCTCGCCGACGAACGGGGCGACGAACTCGGGGCGCACCCGGGCGCGATGAACCTGCGCGATCGACGCGGAGGCCAGCGGCATCGGATCGAACTCGGCGAACACTTCGTGCAGCGCCATGCCGAAGTCTTCTTCGATGACGCGCCGAACCGTGTCGAACGATTCGGGCGGCACCTGGTCTCGGCATTTCTTGAACTCGTCGACGAGTTCGGCGGGGAAGATTCCCTGGCCGCTCGAGATGATCTGGCCGAGCTTGATGTACGTGGGGCCGAGTTGTTCGGCCGCGATGCGCATGCGCCGCGAGATCGCCGCTCGGCTCGCTGACTTGTCGCCGCTGCGCCGCTCGCGCAGCCACCATGTCGCGCCTGCACTACCGATGACGGTGATGACGCGCGCCGCGCGCGCTCCTGGCCAATGCCGTGGTGCGATCATCGCGGGCACTTCGCGACGCGCCACCGACCGGATTGCCGAGAGCCCGACGCGCCACGTCAATTCGTCTCTATCGATCAGCCACGGCGGGTTGTCGCTGAACGCGCCCACCGATCGATCGGCCGCCGTCCGCGTTGCTCTCCGCTCAGAAGCGGGCCGCTCGGGCCCGGCCGTCATCCGCGCCTTGCTTCAACCACGAAGTGCCCCTAGCGCCGCGGCGGCGAGTTCGGGATGGCACACGAGCAGATCGGGGAGATAGGGATCGGGCTGGTTGTAGACGAGCTCGCTGCCGTCGATGCGCGAGGCGTGCAATCGCGCCGCACGCGCCACGGCGATCGGCGCGCACGAGTCCCATTCGTACTGGCCGCCCGAGTGCGCGTAGATGTCGGCCTCACCGAGCACGACGGCCATCGTCTTGGCCCCCGCCGAACCGAGCGAGATCAACTCGGCCCCGATTGCTTCGGCGACGATGAGCGCGGCCACCGGCGGGCGACTGCGGCTGACGATCATGCGGGGCGCCCCCGAGTGCAGCGGCAGCAGCGGGGGAGGGTCGGCCGTCGACAGCGTGATGCCGAGTGCGGGCAGCGCGACCGCCCCGGCCACCGGCTGGTTGGCGATCACGAGCGCGATGTGGACTGCCCAGTCGTGGCGACCCTCGCCGTATTCGCGGGTGCCGTCGAGCGGATCCACGATCCACACCCGATCGGCGACGAGGCGTTCGGGGCGATCGCGCCCTTCTTCGGACAGGACCGCGTCGTCGGGTCGGGTGCGCCCGAGCTCGCTCATGATCAGGTCGTGCGCCTGCCGGTCGCCCTCGCGCTTGAGGACACCGCTGTGCGCGTGCGCGGCGGTGAGTTCGTCTCGCAAGTTGAGCAGCAGTTCGCCTGTCAGCGTGGCGATGCGAGCGGCCTCGAGATGATCCGACGGGGTCGCGGCAGGCCGTTCGAAGGGCGATTGGGGCATCCGATCACGGTAGCGACCTCGCCGCGGGAACGAGGGCCCGAGCGGCGCGGCTGGCGGAAACAAGGCCCACGTCGCCAAATCCCGACTTGACCGGTAGGGTTTCTCGCCGTGGCGTACGAGCTGACCCAATTGCGTGAACTCGAAGCAGAGTCGATCCACATCATTCGTGAGGTTGCCGCCGAGTTGGAGCGCCCTTGTTTGTTGTTCTCGGGAGGCAAGGACTCCGCGGTCATGTTGCACCTCGCGGCCAAGGCGTTTTGGCCGTGCCGGTTGCCGTTCCCGGTGATGCACGTCGACACGGGCCACAACTTCGACGAGGTGCTCGACTATCGCGATCGGCGGGTGGCCGAGCTCGGCGCCCGGTTGATCGTGGCATCGGTGCAGGCCTCGATCGACGCCGGCCGGGTCGTCGAAGAGACGGGCCCGCGGGCGTCGCGCAACCGCCTGCAGACGACCACCCTCCTCGACGCCATCGAAGAGCACCGTTTCGACGCCGTGTTCGGCGGTGCTCGCCGCGACGAAGAGAAGGCGCGCGCGAAGGAGCGCGTCTTCAGCTTTCGTGACGAGTTCGGGCAGTGGGATCCCAAGAATCAGCGCCCCGAGCTGTGGCAGCTCTACAACGGCCGGCTGCGCCGCGGCGAACACATCCGAGCATTCCCCATTTCGAACTGGACCGAGCTCGACATCTGGCAGTACATCGACGAAGAGAACATCGAGCTGCCGAGCATCTACTACGCCCACCGCCGCCAGGTGTTCGACCGCGACGGCATGTGGCTGGCGATCACGCCGTTCATACAGCTGCTCGAGCGCGAACAGGTGGTCGAAATGACTGTCCGCTTTCGCACGGTTGGCGATGCCACGTGCACGGGTGCGGTCGAGTCCAACGCCGACACCATCAGCAAGGTGATCGCCGAGGTGGCTGCGTCGCGCATCACCGAGCGCGGCGCGACACGAGCCGACGACCGCATCTCCGAGGCCGGCATGGAAGATCGCAAGCGCGAGGGGTACTTCTGATGGAGTTGCTGCGCTTCGCTACCGCGGGCTCGGTCGACGACGGCAAGTCGACACTGATCGGGCGCCTGCTCTACGACACCAAGTCGATCTTCGAAGATCAGCTCGAGGCGGTCGAGCGCGCGTCGACACAGATGGGCGCCGGTTATGTCAACCTCGCGCTGTTGACCGACGGTCTTCGCGCCGAGCGCGAACAGGGCATCACCATCGACGTGGCCTACCGCTACTTCGCGACACCCCGGCGCAAATTCATCATCGCCGACACCCCTGGGCACGTGCAGTACACGCGCAACATGGTGACAGGCGCGTCGACGGCCGACTTGGCGCTCGTGTTGGTCGATGTACGCAACGGCGTGATCGAGCAGACCAAACGCCACGCATTCATCTCTTCGCTGCTGCGCATCCCGCATCTCGTGGTGTGCGTCAACAAGATGGATCTCGTCGGCTACGACCAAGAGCTCTTCGAGTCGGTCAAGGCGCAGTTCCGCGAGTTCGCGATGAAGCTCGACGTGGCCGATCTCACGTTCATCCCGATCTCGGCCTTGCACGGCGACAACGTCGTCGAGCGCTCGCTCAACATGCCCTGGTATCAGGGCTCGTCGTTGTTGCACCACCTCGAAGAAGTGCACATCGCGTCCGATCGCAACCTGATCGACCCCCGCTTCGCCGTGCAATACGTACTGCGTCCGCTCAACGACGAGCACCACGACTATCGAGGCTACGCCGGGCAGGTCTCCGCCGGCATCTTCAAGCCCGGTGACTCCGTCATGGTGCTGCCGTCAGGGTTCACGACGCGAGTGGCGTCCATCGACACCGCGGACGGGCCTATCGACGAAGCATTTCCACCGATGTCGGTTTCGCTGCGACTCGAGGACGACATCGATGTCTCGCGCGGCGACATGATCTGCCGCCCGCACAACCAACCGACGGTCAGCCAGGACATCGACGCCATGGTGTGTTGGATGGGCGAGCGTTCGAATCTCACGGCCGGCTCCAAGCTGGCCATCAAGCACACGACGCGCTCGGCGAGAGCGATCGTCAAGCAGTTGCACTACCGCCTCGACGTCGACACGTTGCACCGCGACGAGACGATCACGCAATTGGGCCTCAACGACATCGGGCGGGTCACGTTGCGCACTACTGCGCCGTTGCTCTTCGACGAGTACCGGCGCAATCGCCAAACCGGCAGCTTCATCCTGATCGACGAGTCGACGATGAGCACCGTGGGCGCAGGCATGA